>CAJOMF010000136.1 GCA_905235605.1 uncultured bacterium | reverse complement strand
TGAGCAGCGTTTTTTGATAAGACAAAACAGCAAAACCGGTTTTATTGACGGTTGCGGAAGGGTTGTCATTGAACCAATTTATGACTCAGCATTTGAATTCAGCGAAGGTGCGGCGCGTGTCGAAAAAGACGGAAAAATTAAGTACATTGATAAGAACGGGAAATTACTTAATATTTCTTCAGGAAAATATAACGGTTTTAAGATTATGAATTTCTATTTTAAGAAATACAAAGGAGAGGCTCCACGTGAAAAACCGTGTGAATATTCCAATCATTTGCTTTGCCGTGGAAAAACTTTTTTTCTGTTTTATGATTATTCGGGTCAGAAATTTCAACCGTCAATCATTGAAACTCTTTTCCCTGAGTCAGAAGAAGCCAAAATTCCTTCTGTTTGGGATGAGATAGATAGATGGAAAAAAATGGATGCCGAAGAAGAGGTAAAAAAACTGACTAAAACAAATATTCGAAAGTGCGACGACGGAATCACAATAAAAGAAACACTTACGGCAGACGGCTTCAGAGAAACAACCACAATATATGACAAAAACAACAAAATTATCCGGAGCGGTGACATAACGGCGTGGTGCCCGAAAGGAAATCTTATGATTTATCGAGAAAAAGAAAGGGAATATGTTTATGACTTGAAAAAGCAAAAAGTTGTTTTTGATATTGTGCAGAGAAGTCAAGATAAGAAAATATATAATCAAATCTTTATTTTTGACAACAATGTTTTAGTTGAAACCTTTACAGAGCATGTTTGGAAAACGGAACTCATCAATGCAGTAAACAAAAAAGTTTTACTAAATCTCGAGCCGACAGGACATTTTAATTTATTCAAAACGGCAAACGGAAACATTAGGATTTTGAAATGGCAAGACAAAATTTATTACCTGAATGAGGATTACAAGGCTTTCTGGAGCGGAAAAGATGATGGAAATATATTGGAGAGAAATAAAAAGTGACTACTCAATGGAAGTCGCTTTCACCCGTGACGCTTTCGGCAGGATTTCGCAGAAATACACGGGAACTGCAGCAAACGATGTTTATCAGACTTTTACATACAACGGCAGGAACCTTCTTGAAACTGCAAAAAGCGTTGATCCGACGAATACGACATCCACGCTTTCGGAAGTTACCAGAACCTACGATTCCTTCGGCAATATAAAATCTGAAACTTTCGTGGAACTCTTCAACCAAAGTTATGACAGAAACAACCACGCTTCCGACCGGAAAGAATATCGTTGAAACAGCTTTCAGCGGACTTCCGAAAGCTCTTGAATACGACGGAACAAAACTCCTGCAGTACAACTACGGCACAGGAAATGTCCTGAGCTCGATCCACAAGAATTTTGATTCGAGCAACAACCATGCAGCAGAGCTTTCCTACACCTACAACGACTGGCGCAAAGTCAGCCGCAGAAAAGAGGATTTTACATCGCTGAATGCGCCTGCTGTTGCGGATTACGAATACACATATTCAAAAGGGCTTCATTTGATCGGAAAGCAGGAAAACGAGGAAAACCGCAGGACCGCTTATCAGTATGACTCATACTACCGCCTGAGAAGAGTTGATTACGACTGTGCCTACAATTCAAGCGATCCTACCTGCGCAAACAACAGGAACAATGTCTTTAAATGCAATGCGGCGGAAACCGATTGCGAGGACTTCCAGCTTGACGGTGTCCACAACATCAGATCAAGTTATGAAAACCAGAAAGATTTTATCTGGACAGTTGACGGTTTCAACAGGCTCACACAGACATCAGACGGCAGCAATACGGTCAAATACACCTACGATTCAAACAACAACATGATAGGTGAAGACCTTGACGGCGACCAGAATGCGGACATTACCTACACCTACGACAAGCTGAACCGCCCGCCTGACAAGCGTTGCGAACAGTGATTATCTCGTGGAATACAGCTATGACCCCTTCAACAGAAGAACGGAAAAGACTATTTATTATGCTGACGGAAATGACACATTCGAGAGAACCCACAAATACGCTTACAACGACTGGGATATCATCAGCGAAGAGATAAAAACCCTCCGCACATCGGATAACCCGGTCACCACAACAGCATGGGAACTCCGCAGATATGTCGATCAAGGCACGGATAACCACATCATAATGGACACCGTTTCATGCAGCGACGACGGCAACGGCAACTGCTCGCCAAACGAATCGACCATTCAGAGATTCTGGTTCCACAAAGACGAGAGAGGCAACATCATCGCAATATCAGACGGAAACGGCACAATATACGAGCGTTACCGCTACCGCGTCTACGGCGAACACGAAGTTCTGAACGCAGATTTCACCACGAAATCAACAGAGGCAATCTCGCCGTTCTTGTGGGGCGGCTCGCTCTACGAGCCAGAAACAGGTCTCTACTGGATGCGAAACCGCTACTATCACATCGATATGCACCGCTTCATCAACCAAGACCCAATAGGAATCTGGGGCGATGCCAACAACCTCGGCAACGGCTTCGCTTATGTAGCAGGAATGGTGATTGAGGCAAGTGATCCGACGGGATTAACAATAATGTATTTTAGCAAAAGTGCTGCGGCCAATAATGTGGATGAAGATTATCCTTTTAAAGCATGTTCTCCAGAACAAAGAGCTTTAATCCAAGCGGCTGTAGATAACAATTCTGTGGTAAGAGAGCTGCGGAATGAAGCAAACAATGATGAAGCTATAGTATATATTGGATGTGCTAATAATTCTGGTAGTTTTACAAAAAAATATGGAAAAGATTATCGGATTAATGTTGGGAATGAAGATATGTCGTTGGAAGAAATATTGGCTCATGAATTAACACACTTTCTCAAGCATAAAGGGATAATTGATGCTAAAGCCATAAATTTATTAGAGAAAGAATTGGCAGAATTGGAAAAAGCTAAAAAGGGAAAAGATAAGGAAAAAATAAAAGAATTAAAAAAACAGATAGAAGAACTTAAGCAGAAAAGCAAACAAGCAGAAAAAGAAGCTGTGGAAAACCAAAACAAAGCAAAAGATGAAGAAGATGAAAAAAATAATTATGAGGAAAAACAATATCCTGGAGATCCTGATTCTTCCGAAGACAGAACTCAGTCATATTTTGCAAATCAGTTCATCAAAAAAATCCTTGAAATGCATGAAAAGAAGAGTCTTTCAGAAATAATGGATGAAGTTGGTCCTGTCATAAAATACAACGATGATGGAAGAAAAGTTTTTGTGTTTAACCCGTTCTACAGAGGTAAAGATCCAATGAAACAGATATTTTGGAATATACAAAATGCCGACGGAACAAATGGTTTTGTAAGAAACCCGTTCGCGCCAGGTGCTGAATACGGATACAACTCTACAACCTACGAAAAGTGGCAGCAGTCAGGATTCCCGCAA
>CAJOMF010000135.1 GCA_905235605.1 uncultured bacterium | reverse complement strand
AGTAAATTCTCAAAGAAAATGCAACAGTGCAATTTGAAGTTGCATTTAGTATGAGAAGGATTTTGTGGTAGCATTTAGTCTGAGAAAAGGAGGACTCAGACAATGAACCAAGAAAAGAAAAACAAACACATGACGCTTGACGATCGAATTGAAATTCAAGAATGCCTGAGTAAAGGTATGACATTCAAAGAAATCGGCAAACGGATAGGAAAAAACCAAACGACCGTATCCAGAGAGATAAAACTACACCAGAGAACGCACACAAACGGTTTTGTCCGAATCGATGAGGTCTGTCCTAAGTTGTTAAAGGCTCCATTTGTCTGCAACAACTGCGAAAAACGCAGCAGAAGCAGCTGCCCGTATCGCAGACAGATTTACGATGCCAAATATGCACAGGCGAGATACGAAAATGTTCTGAGTGATTCAAGAACCGGAATTGCTCTAAACAAAGAAAGTTTTTATGAAACGGAAAGCATCATTTCAAATGCCGTATCCCATGGTCAACATATCTACCATGCTATCATAACCAACAAACTTCCCACTTCGACCGCCTCGGTATACCGATACATCAAAAGAGGTTATTATTCCGTAAAACCGATAGATCTTCCAAGAGCCGTTAAATTCAAAGAAAGAAAATCTTCACATTCAGAACATATACCGCCCTGTATGAAAAAGGGGCGAACTTTCGATGAATACTTGACTTTTATCGAAGATAATCCAAACATTCCCGTAACGCAACTTGATACAGTGATCGGCAGAATCGGTGGCAAGACAATTATGACGCTTCATTTTGTTCAATACGATTTTATGACCGGTTTACTGCTTGAAGACAAATCTTCGGCACAAGCCGCCGAAAAAATTCAAAATCTTAAAAAACTATTGAATGAATCCGGATTCCGTTTTGGCGATATTTTTCCCGTGATCCTGACTGACAATGGCGGAGAGTTCAGCAAGGTACCTGCTTTTGAAAATGATTTGGACGGAACGCAAGAAACTATGTTGTTTTTCTGTGATCCGGCTATGCCGAATGAAAAACCTCACATTGAGAAAAACCACACGCTGTTCAGAGATATTGTTCCTTCGGGTTCTTCTTTTGACGATTTTACGCAAGATACCGTTAATTTGATTTTTTCTCACGTCAATGCGGTAAAAAGAAAACAATTCAACGGCAAAAGCGCCTACGATATGTTTACGTTTTCATATTCTTCCCAACTCGCACAAGCTCTCGGTATCTCTTTTGTCGCACCGCAAGATGTTGTTCAATCTCCAAAATTACTCAAGTAATTCCTTCTCATAGTAAACGCATCCATAGTTGCATTTAGTCTGAGAAATCCTTTGCTCAGGCTTTTTTGTCATGCCTTTTTTCTCTGGTTTTGCTCGCATTTGTGCATTTCTTGTTTTTCTCCTCTTTTTCTCAGACTAAATGCCTCTGTTTTCTCACCCTAAATGCCACCTCTTGCTACTGTTGCTTTTACTTTGAGAATTTACGTAAGATCGGTTATTACCGGTTATTGATTTTGGTGATCCTTGCCTTTAGGATCTTTGTTTGATCCACGGATAATATCTCTATACGGAATCCGTCAATTTCCGTTGTGTCATTTTGGGAAGGTATTTCGCCGAAACTTTTTATTAACCATCCGTTTACCGTCTGGGATTGTTCTGCGCTATGCTCAAGGTTTGGATCGACACCGAAACGCTCCAGCAAATCGTCAAGTTCTGCGGAACAGTCTACTATCAAAGTTCCATCCGTTTCTTCGGAAAACAATTCTTCGACTTTGTCATGCTCATCCCAGATTTCCCCGATCAGTTCCTCAACTATGTCTTCAAGTGTAACAATACCGCTCAAAGCGCCAAATTCATCCGATACAATAGCCATATGACATTTGGCGTTTTGCATTATCTTCAGAAGATCAAATATTCCTATATGCTTTGAGACGTAAACCGGTTTGGTAAGGAAAGAGGACAAATTGCTTTCCGGATTCTTTATAAAATGCAAGAAATCCTTTTCGTGGAGAACGCCGCGAATATCGTCGAGGCTGTTTCCGCAAATAGGCAACCTGGAATATCCGGATTCAAGAAATCTATCAGCTATCTGATCGTTCGTCATCTCTTCAGTTATGAAAATGACATCGGAGCGCGGAGTTAGTATCTCTTCTGCGGTCCGATCGTTGAACTCTATCGCAGATCTGATCAGCTCCCCTTCCGCTTCGTTGATGTTTCCTCCTGTTTCCGCTTCATCAACCATTGTTTTGATCTCTTCCTCTGTTGCGATATTATCGACGGCAGGGCGTGAGAACTTATTGATCATTTTCTGCCAAAAGCCAAAAATCAACGAAAACGGGTAAAATAATATCACTATTATTTTCAGGATATATACAGTTTTCAGAGCAAATGTATCGGCTCTTTCCCGAGAAACGGTTTTCGGAGTGATTTCACCGAATAATAATACTGTCACGGTTATTACGATCGTGGACACAGTCGCTCCCCAGGCCGCAAAGAATTTTATGAAGAGAAGCGTGCTTATGGAGGATAGTGTTATATTAACAATATTGTTTCCTATTAAAACAGTTGAAAGCAGTTTGTCGAAATCATCAGCAAGGCTGAGAACTTTTTTTGCTCTGATATTTCCGTTTGCTGAGAGTGTTTTGATTTTAGTATGGTTTAAAGATAAGTATGCAGTCTCTGTTGCCGAGAAAAAGGCAGAGCAGGCAGTAAGAATGATCATACACATTATCATTATTATACTGTCCGAATCCATTCTTGATAAAGCCCTTTCGTGAAAAATAGAAAAATATCCATTGAATTATATATACCAAACGGATTTCTGTCAATATGCTGAAAAGAAATTATTCAGATAGCTTTTTGATAATATCGTCAACAAACCACTCTCTCATCCTGAGCATAATGCCGAT
>CAJOMF010000134.1 GCA_905235605.1 uncultured bacterium | reverse complement strand
CAACGACATCAACGAGGCTTATTTTGTCCGTTGTGTTAAAAACGCCGATTAGCTCGCTACTTTACAAAACAACTTCTTGATTTTTCAAAAGATTTTCAATCAGCGGTTGCAACCGAGCCGCCCGCGCTCCCAGAGTTTTACAAAATAAGATATTGATTTTTCAGAAGATTTTCAAACAAAACACTATATCCTATTTCTCCCAATAAACACAAATTTCTCCCAAAACAGTATTGAATTTGGGAGAAAAAATTGATTTTGCCATGAGATTTGGTAAAATGGCGATGAATTTTCTCCCAGAACCACGATATTTTTGGGAGAAAAATTAAAAATTGGGAGAAAGGAGGAATAAATGAGATCTTTTGATTACACGAATCTGGCAAGTAGAACTTGGGACAATGAGATCCTTTCCTATATTTCCAAAATACATGAATATAAGGGAAAACAGGAACTGTTTCTCCGCCAGAAACCTGTCGAATTGAACCGCTTGACAGAGATCGCAAAAATTCAAAGCACGGAGTCTTCCAACAGAATCGAAGGCATTATAACAACCAACAGCCGGTTGAAGCAGCTTGTGGCCGACAAGACAACGCCGAAAAACAGGGACGAGGAGGAAATTCTCGGCTATCGCAATGTGCTCAATCTTGTGCATGAAAATTATGATATGATCCCTGTTCGGAGCAGTTACATTCTTCAGATGCACAGAGATTTGTTGAAATACACGGATCATTCTTACGGCGGACAGTTCAAGACTACACCCAACGAGATCGATATGGTGCTTGAAAACGGCGAAAAGGTGGTTTTGTTCAAACCTCTTGGACCCTACGAAACACCGGATGCGGTAAATATGATATGCGAGAGTTATCAAGCGGCTGTCGACAAAGAATCAGTGGATGAACTTATTCTTATTCCCTGTTTTATACTGGATTTTCTGTGTATTCATCCTTTCAACGACGGCAACGGCAGAATGAGCAGGCTTTTAACGCTGCTCCTGCTTTATCGGAGCGGCTATCTTGTAGGGCAGTATATCAGCATTGAAAAAGCGATAGCCGAAACGAAAGAATCGTACTATGACGCTCTTCAGAAAGCGGATCAGGGATGGCATGAAGGCCATAACGACCCGAAACCGTTTATAAAATATATGCTCGGAGTGATACTAGCGTGCTACAGGGAATTTGAAAACAGAGTCAAAATCGTCAATGATTCCGGCGCAAAAAGCACATCTTACGATATCGTGAAGGCTTATGCTTTGGAAAGGATCGGCAAATTTTCAAAGCAGGAAGTTTTAGCCGGATGCCCGCGCCTTGGCAGTTCATCGGTAGAATCAGCCTTGAAAAAACTTGTTGATGAGGGAACTCTTTTGCGGATAGGATCAGGCAGAAAGACTCTGTATGCGAAAGCAGATTCATTTTGAGATCTTTCACATTCGTTCAAGATGACGAGGCAGGCTGACTTTTGACGAAGATCACTACTATGTCGATCTGGTATTTTATAATCGTTTGCTCAGAGCCTTTGTCCTGATAGATTTGAAACGAGGAAAATTGAAACATCAGGATTTGGGTCAAATGCAGATGTATGTCAATTATTACGACCGCTTCGTGAAACTTGAAGATGAAAATCTTCACTTCTAAGATTGAGATTTTCGCATTAAAAACGCCGTAAATTTGATTTTTGTGAAATAAATTCCTTAAAGGTTTTTTGATGTGTTTTGCGTGAGGAGATCGTGAAAAAGTTGTTTTTGATATTGTTTTTTCTGCTTCCGGCGGTGATTTTTGCAGAAAGTTTTGCTCCTGAAATCCAGAATAGCGAAATTTTTCTCGGCGATGAAGTCGTCGTCAAGGTTAATCTTGCTCCGTCAGAAAACATTTCGGCGACATTCGGTGAAAAATTTGCCGATGCGAAGATAAGAAAAATTGAGGCGACTCCTGAAAAAGACGCTGTTCTGCTGAAGATCGTCGTTTTCAAAAGCGGCGAAGTAGAGCTCCCTGAAATAAACATCACGTCAGGCGGTGTTTCGGGAACTGTCGAGCCTTTCAAAATCACTGTCCAGACAAGGACGGAAGAAGCCGACACGGAACTTCGCGGACTGAAAGAAAATGCCGCGATAAAAGAAAAAGACTACACGCTGCTTTACGTTCTTGCCGCTCTGCTGCTTGCCGCAGCACTGATTTTCGCATTCTTCAAACTGAAAAAGAAATTCGCTAAAAAGGTTGTCGAAAAGATTCCGGAAGTTGTTCCAGCCGAAGTTGCGAAAGAGTTCATCACAAAGGCCGAAGCAAAAAGAAAAGAAGGCGATTTCGAAAGTTTTACAGACCTTGTAACGCTCGGGCTCAAAACTTATATGTCGCTGAAAACACACAAGAATTATGTCGAGATGACTACATCTGAAGTAAAACGCGCTTTAAAACGGGATCATATTTTTTCAGGCGATGCCGAAGCGGTTTTGTCAATTTTAAAACTTGCCGACAGATACAAATTCGCCGACGAGCCGCTGAAACCTGAGGATTTTGATTCCCTGATCGACGGTTTCCGTGCTTTCTTGAAGAAAAAGGAGGCTTAGCCTCTTTTTTGTTCCGTTTTTACTTCATTTTTCAGATATTGGGAAAACCATAATTTTTTATTACAGTATTAAAATTTTGTTGACTAAAGTTCTAAAATTTATATTTTTATTATCGTTATATTTTTGTGATGTTGGGTAAAATATGGTTCAGTCCTAAATTCTGTGGGATAGTCGAAAAGTGTAAAGATTTTTGAGAAAAAAATAGAAAAAAGAGGATTCATCCTTAAAATCTTTTTGGCAAAACAAGCTTAAGGAGAATCCTAAGATGGCTTATAAGCAAAACAAAAGAGATAGTCAAGAAACAGTCGTTCCGCAGGAATATTATCTT
>CAJOMF010000133.1 GCA_905235605.1 uncultured bacterium | reverse complement strand
ATCTGCTTTACATCAAGAAATTCCTTGAAGAAAGAATGCACAGACCGCAAATAATTGATTTAACTGGTGGAGACCAAACGGAGCAATAATGATTTATCGCAATCCATATTATGTGAACAAAGATCCGTTGAAAGCAATTTTCTTTGATGGGAACGATGGCTCAGGACGACCAATGATTTACAGGAATCCGTTTGTTCCTGGTGCTGAATATGGATATAATTCAACGACTTATGAAAAATTTCAACAAGCTGGGTTTCCGCAAACCAATGTTGATCCTTATTGGTATTAGGGGGATAAAATGAAAAACTTAGTATTTTCAATCATTTTACTTTTTTCTTTCTGTGCTTTTGGGAATGCCGGGCCTATAGATATTCTTTCTTCTCTAAAATCGACAGGTAATCTGGTTGCCTTGGAAAAATCAGATATCGAAATCAAAAAAGAGAGCCTTTTTATAAAAATAAACGGCGTTTCCGCTGATATTGAGGTCAATTACATCTATTTCAACAAGGGGAAAGACGAAACCATTGATTTTGCTTTTCCTATAGATTTCGAAGTCGATATTTTTGATGCCAGACAAGATCCTCTGCATAAAGACATAACAAATTTTTCAATTTTAATGAACGGTGTCGAGACATATCCAGAATATACTATAGAAAAATTCTATGACTGTAATCCGAACGAGAAATCCTGCCACCCGATTATTCCTCCTGAAATGAGCGATTATTTTATAAAAAGATGGTATGTTACCAAAATTCTGTTCCCGAAAAATCACGAAACAAAAGTCTCAATAAAATATACAGTGAACGCTTATGCATTACATTTCCTTTATAGCGACAGCTCAATTCCGGTTTTGAATAACAGGAAGCTGCAGTATGATTTTTCACCTGCACAGTATTTCGGAATGGGAAAAGCAGACGAAATAGAAATAGTGATTGATGCTCAGAAAGTTGATTCTATCGGCGGGAAAATCGTTAAAATCTCCCCCTCAGTTTTCAATGAAAAAGACAAAATCTACAAATATTCAGGCAAAAACTTTGATTTCGGCAAGAATCCGTCGCTTTCGATTGAGTACGACATCAAAAATTCGGAAATGTTTGAATATTTTAAGAAAAACCGCAAAGGGTTTAACGATATGTATGGTGATTTTTGGGGATTAGGTACAAAAGTTGAGGTTTCATCGTCACTCAAAGGATACGATGCAAGGAAGCTGTTTGACGGAGATCTTTCAACAGCCTGGTGCTTCAAAAAAAGTAATAAAGAAGAATTTATTGAAATCTCGCTTGATCCCATGCCGCTGGTCGGACATATCTCGGTTATGAACGGTTACCTGAAAAACAAAACTGTATACGATGCCAACGGAAAAGTGACAGAGTTCGATGTTACAACAAAATGCAAAAACAAAGGCGGATGCTCATCAATGTGTGAAGACTATGCCAGAATGCTGCAAGAAGATTCAAAGAAAAATTTTAAACCTGATATTCCTGTATGGAATGACAGAATCCAAAAGGATCCACTCGGTGAAACCAACAAGACGATACTTGATCTTGAACGCGAAGGTATGCCTTTGCCTAATGATTGTTGGATAAAAATAATAATAAAATCAACTGTCAAAGGCGAAAAATCTGACGATGTCTGCATTTCGGAAATATTTTTGATGTAAAGAAAATAGGAGTTTTATTCAATGAAGTATGACATTTTCGGGCGCATCACATCGAGGATTAACGACCGGTTACGGAGTATAACTATTACGACACCAACGCAGCATCAAGCCACCGCCGCAACAAGCTCGAAAGCATTCAGATCACTCCGGCACTGACGGACAATGATACAGGGTATCAGGATTCAGACAGCAGCACTCAGACATACACTTACACATACGATGACAAAGGCGATGAAGCGAGCGTTGAATACACCGAAGGCAACAGTTATTCAATGGAAGTCGCTTTCACCCGCGACGCTTACGGCAGGATCACCGGCAAAACATCAAACGGTTCTGTTCCGGTGACACAGACATTCACCTACAACATGAGAAACCTGCTTGAAACGGCAACTGATACTGTCGCCAATGCCGCAGCAACAAGTGTGACAAGGCTTTACGACTCATTCGGAAATCCCTATTCTGAATCCGTCACGGCAAACAACGTCACGAAAACAGTTTCGCGCAGGATGACCGATGCAAAGACATATCAGTTCACCTATCCTGACGGCAAGACACTCCGCAAAACTGCAACCGGAAACGACCTTGATTCAATAGAATACAACAATTCCGAAATAGCATCCTACAGCCGCGCAAACGGTGTTCTGACAGCAGTCACGAAAGGTCAGAACCTGATCGAAACATTCAGTTACAACAGCTGGAACATGCTCGACAATCACACTGTCAACAATACTA
>CAJOMF010000132.1 GCA_905235605.1 uncultured bacterium | reverse complement strand
TGAAATGACTTCAACTTTTGACAGCGACAGCGTGATGTTCGCGACAGTGATCGATCACGGTATTGCGAAAGACGGCATATTTTTCAGAGACAGATTCTACGAAGCGAACGGAAATTTTGCCAAAGTTATCAAAGAGTTGCGCGAAAAATTCGGAGCGAGCCTGAGAGGCAATCCGAGGATTGAATTGAAAGCGTTTGAATAATTTTGGACAAAAAAGCAATCTAAAACTTGTTTTTAACTTTTCTACTGTTATAATCTTTTGCTTTAATTTTGATTAGCGAGGCGCAAAATGGCGAAAAGCGGTATAAATCAGAAAAAGGCGGCGAAGGAATTTGCTGAAAAATGGCTCGGCCGTGGCGACGAAAAGCAGGATACTCAGGCGTTTTGGACTTCGCTTTTACGCGATGTTTTCGGTGTTGCAAATCCTGAAGATTCGATTCAGTTCGAAAAAAGGATCAAACTCGGGCACACGAGTTTTATTGACGCCTACATTCCGTCGACAAAAGTGCTGATTGAACAGAAAAGCATTGATGTTGATCTTCTTAAACCTGCAAAACAGTCGGACGGGAGCTTGCTTACACCTTATCAGCAGGCTGACAGATACAGAAAAGAACAGAATTATTCGGAAGCCGCGCGTTGGATTGTAACCTGTAACTTCAAAGAGTTTTTCATTTATGATATGGATCACCGCGAAGCTGAGCCGGAACATATATTTCTGAAAGATTTGGATAAAGATTTCCAGATTACAGTTCTTGATCGATCAAAGAAACGCCGATATCAGTCATGAAGAGAAAATTTCTTTGAAGGCCGGAGAGCTTGTCGGCAAACTCTATGACGCGCTTTTCAAGGAATATATCGAGCCTGACGAAAACAGTTTCCGCAGCCTCAATATTCTGTGTGTCAGAATAGTTTTCTGCCTTTATGCCGAAGATGCAGGACTTTTCGAAACGAGAACGGCTTTTGAAGACTACATAAAATCGTTCAATCTGTCCGATCTAAGAGACGGAATCATCAAACTTTTCAAGGCGTTGGACACAAAGCCCGAAAACCGGAACAAGTACGATACAAAAATAAATTCGTTTCCTTACGTGAACGGCGGACTTTTTGCCAATAGAAATTCCAAATTTTACCAAAGAAATCGTTGATGTTATCGTAAATCACTGTGCTCCTTTCGACTGGTCGGAGATTTCACCGACTATTTTCGGAGCCGTTTTTGAATCGACACTCAATCCCGAAACGCGGCGCAAAGGCGGGATGCACTACACTTCGATCGAAAACATCCACAAAGTTATTGATCCGCTGTTTCTGGATGATTTAAAAGCGGAATTTGCATCTATTGTCGGAACGCGTCATTCTGAGCGCAGCGAAGAATCTCAAAAAGATGTTTCTCATTCGTTCAACATGACGGCGAAAACGAAAAATCGTCTTGAGCAGTTCCGCAATAAATTGGCATCTTTGACCTTTCTTGATCCCGCCTGCGGAAGCGGCAATTTCTTAACCGAGATATATTTCACTGAGACGCTTGGAAAACGAGTGTCTGAAAGTGATCCACGGCTCGCAGATGCTTTTGTCTAGCAGCGATTTCTCGCCGATAAAAGTAAAAATCTCGCAGTTTTACGGCATTGAAATCAACGACTTTGCTGTGACTGTTGCCAAAACGGCGCTCTGGATCGCAGAAAGCCAGATGATGAAAGAAACTGAAGAGATCGTTGAGCAGGATCTTGACTTTCTGCCGCTTTCGACGAGTGCGACGATCGTGGAAGGAAACGCTCTCAAAATGGACTGGTCGACGCTTGAAACCGAAGCAAAGAACGATTTTGTCTTTGCCGACAAATTGAATGTTTATGCCGTTAAAGAACCAAAACTCGAATACGGTGAGCACTACGATGAATTGAATGTTGTTGCCAAGAAAGTCGAATCAAAAGAACTTCCCGAAAACATAAAAAATCGCATAACTTACGACTACATTATCGGAAATCCGCCGTTTGTGGGTGCACGCTGGATGGATAAACGGCAGAAAGAAGACGTGATTTCTACATTTGGCAAGGATTGGCACGGCACCGGAGACCTCGATTATGTCAGCAGCTGGTATAAAAAAGCGTTTGATTTGATAAAAGGCACAAATACCAGAAGTGCGTTCGTTTCGACAAATTCCGTAACACAGGGCGCATCTGTCGCAAATCTATGGAAACCGCTTTTTGCCGATGGCCTTCATTTTGATTTTGCGTGGCGGACATTCAAATGGGCAAATGAAACATCTGACAGGAAAAATATGGCAGCAGTCCACTGTGTGATAATCGGATTCAGTGTTGCAGAGAACACTAAACCGAAAATTATTTTTGCAAGCGAACAGGAAAAAATCGAGGCTGAAAACATAAACGGGTATCTTCTGGATGCTCCGAATATTTTTATCGAAAAACGAATGCAACCTTTGTGCGATGTTCCGCAAATTTGTTTAGGCGGACAACCTCTTGATGACGGAAATCTTACACTTACAGAAGATGAAAAGGAAAAATTGCTAAAAAAAGAACCTTTTGCAGAAAAATTCATTCGCCATTATATGATGGGAAAAGATTTTATAGATCGAAAGCCTCGTTACTGCTTATGGCTTCAAGGAACAAATCCTACAGAGTTGCGGAAATGTCATGAAATAATGAGACGTATTGATAAAGTCAGAGCCTTTCGTCTTGCAAGTAACAGAGTCAGCACTCTTCGAGCAGCTGAAATGCCAACTCTTTTCGGTGCTCCGTTTGAATGTGAAAATGACTACGTTGCAATACCAAAAGTTTCATCGGAAAACAGGCTTTATATTCCAATTGATTATATTTCTCATGAGATTATTCCTGGAGACAAATTGTTTGTTATGCAGGGTGCCACACTATATCATTTTGGAATAATGACAAGTTCGGTTCACATGTCTTGGATGAGATCCGTGAGCGGACGATTGAAAAGTGATTATAGTTACAGCAATACTATCGTTTACAACAACTTTCCGTGGCCTGACCTCTCCGGCAGCGATACAGACATCTCTCCTAAGAGGCGAGGCAAGGAAATCAAAGAAAAAATCGAGCAGACCGCGCAGGCAATTCTTGATGTCCGCGCAAAATATCCAGATTCCTCTCTTGCCGATTTGTACGATGAAACCACAATGCCGCCGGAACTCCGCAAAGCTCACCGCGAAAACGACAAGGCGGTTTTGGCTGCTTACGGTTTCAATTTGAAAATGAGCGAATCGGAAATCGTTGCAAAGCTTTTCAAGATGTATGAGAAGTTGACAGCAAAATCGTCAGTTTCAGCCCGATGATAGATGAACGTACGACTTTAATGAAATGTCTTTCCCGGACTACAAGTTTGAGCGTTGCCAAAAACGGTTGAAACTGGTTTGCAGAAAGTGAACGGCTCAAAGAATTACCTTCGTGAAGGTTATGTCTTTGACGGCATACTTTATCAGGTTTTCAGCGGAACACTGCATCTGTCGTCACTCAAAACTGAGGAAATTCAAGAAGACGGGTGGTTTTAGGGGCTTTTGATGCGGGCAGGTTGCCCGCGCTCCGACAAAAAAGCTGAAATCCTACGAGTTCTCAAACAGAAATTTATCAGAAAACAAATCTTTACCGAGACCCGAAAAATTGTTTCTGAAAAAAGTGAGTCCTTTTTCGACTTTTTCAAGTTGCGTTGCGCGGTGCAGGTCTGTGCCTAAGTTGTCGATCAAACCTTTTTCGAGAAATCTGATCACCTGTTTTTTCTTGATGTGAAAAGAGGGTTTTGCCAGAGTCCTGACGGATGACTGGAAGAAAACTTTGTATTTTTTGCGCAGATCAAGCCAGAATTCGTCATCCTTCAAATATCTTTCGATGTGGGCGAGAAGCGGGATGAAGCCTCCTGCATTGAGGGAAAAAACGGAATTTTCTATCTCGCTTTTGCCGACAAACGGTGAGAATTCGACCATTATCACTTTGTAGCCGTTACTTGTTCTTGAAAATTCGCGGTGGTCGGAAAGTTCCTTTATTTTCAGGATGTTGCACATATATTCAAAGCTGAAACGCCTGACCATCGTCTTTTTGAGGGCGGCGATCCGTCCCATGACGATGTTCGGATCGGGATTGTAAAGAGTGTGAAACTTGTGCGGAGTGGGGATTATCTCAATGTAGCCGAAAGAAGACATTTCCTTAATTATTTCAAGTGTTTCAGAAACTTCTTCGGGGCCGTCGTCCAGCCCCGGAAGAAGATGTGAATGAAGGTCTATCATTGAATTGCGGAACTACTTTTTCGAATTTTTCTCGGCGAATTCCCAGCCTGCATTGATCGCTGCAAGGTTTGCTTTGACGATTTCTTCGCCTTTGCTTCCGAAAATAGCCTCGACGCCTTTTCTGATAATGTTGATGTCAAGACCGGTGAAAAGGCTTGCAGCGCCTGCAATGACCATGTTCATGCCGCGTGCATTGTTGACTTCCTTTGCGATTCCGTCGCCGTCGATTGCGATGCAGCTGGGCTGTTTTTTGAGCTCAGCCATAAGTTCGTCAACATTCGGATAGTTGTCGATATTGATGAAAGGATTCGTGTTGGTTACGATCCAGCCTGTTTCGGGGTTGAGCCACGGAAGGTAGCGGAGCGATTCCATCGGTTCTACGCTGATGATGATGTCTGCTTTTCCCATCGGAACGAGGTCGCTCCAGATCGGTTTGTCGGAAATCCTGAAGTGGCTCTGAACGTCGCCGCCGCGCTGGCTCATGCCGTGAACTTCGGCCTGTTTGAGATAAAGACCGCTTTCAACTGCGGCATAACCGAAGATCTGCGCGATCGAAAGAATGCCCTGACCGCCTACACCTGCAAGAATCATATCACATTTCATAAGAGCACCTCCTTACTTCTTTGCCGCTTTGGTTTTTCTTCTTAAAGTCTGCATGCATTCTCTCTGCGGAATGATGACAGAAACGCCGTTGTATTCGATCTCTTCGGTGATGACTTTGACCATTTCCTCGTGGTTTGCCTTGTTCGGAACGACTACGCGGATGTGGTTCTCGTCAACGCCCAAGCCTTTTACGATCTGGTAAAGTCTTCCTTCAGCGTGCGATTTCTGGCCGCCTGTCATGCCGGTGGTCGAGTTGTCGCTGATGAAAACTACGATGTTGGCCTTGTCGATGACTGCATCGAGAAGACCT
>CAJOMF010000131.1 GCA_905235605.1 uncultured bacterium | reverse complement strand
AAGTTAAAAACAAGTTTTAGAGTGATTTTGTCTAAAATTATTTTGGTGCCTTTAATTCAATTCTTGGATTGCCTCTCAGGCTCGATCCGAATTTTTCGCGCAACTCTTTGATAACTTTGGCAAAATTTCCGTTCGCTTCGTAGAATCTGTCTCTGAAAAATATGCCGTCTTTCGCTTTGCCATGCTCTATTACTGTGGCGAACATCACGCTGTCGCTGTCAAAAGTGCTCGTTTCCTCGTTGTATTCGCAGACAAAACTGTCGTGAATGTCGCAACCATGCCGTTTGTTCCAAATCTTTTTATGGTTTTTAATCAGATCTTCGAAAGATTTTTCAGTTTTCCACTGTCTTTTGGAAGCAAAAATAAGCTCTTTAAGCTGTGGATCACTTTTATCCAACAGTTTCAGATATCTGTTCATCTGCGCGGCTGTCAGGCAAGAGCCGGCATTACCGAAATTGTGAAACTCGCGCTCAGTAATTGTACAAAAGTGTACTTCGTTTCCTTCAAACGTAGGCAGAATCTTCTCCTGTTCGATCCTTTCAAGGATTTCTGTACTTGTTTTTTGTGCCTGAGGTGCAAGCGGCGGTTTGCGGTTTAGTTCCTCCTCGGTCGCAGGTTCCAACGGACAAACATTGTTTTCCTTACAGTAACATTCCCAGTCACGCATTATTGCATCAATACTTGTTGTTATTTTCCACAAGTGCCATTTTCCCCAAAAAACATTGTAACCCATCAGTTCATCTCCGTGAGTGACAAACGTCGAATCTGCAGGACAGTATTTTTTCTGCTTGTCAAAGCGGTAAAAACAGCCGATAGAATCAGGCTCTCCGTTTGACAAAGTGAATGTCTCCATATAGGTGATCTTGTTGCCTTGCAGCATTTCCGGTTGCCAACTCAAAGCAGTTTCTTTATTTTTTTCTATTTCATAATCAGTGTATTTCGCATTGTTTAAATCATGCAGATCAATTTCAACGAATTTAGGCTGTCCGTGAATGTTATAAACAACCCGGTATTCGTTTTTCAAGTCGATCCTAGGGCTGTGCCCCAGTTCTTCTGTTCCAGATTCATTTTTACGGTTGAGTTTGAAACATTCATCAATGTGTTTCGGATATTTCCGCAAGTCGCAGTAGTAAAGTTCTCTGTTGTTTGTGATAAAAGTCAGGTGATCTCCGACAATGTTGCCTTCTCCGGCATAATTGTTGATTCCGGCAAGTTCGTGCCATTCCCAGTCTTTGGAAGAAGCATAAACCGTTTTGTTGCCTTTGAGACGTAGCAAAACCCAGTTTTTCCCGGCAAAAGGCGGATCGGAAAATTCATCTTTAAGTCCATAATTATCTCGAATTAGTTCATAAAAATAGCCTTTTTCCGTCCTTAACACGGAAACTGTAAAAACTTTATAAGTATCAGGATAATCAGCCGGATACCGGTCGAAAACTTCTACAATGTATCTGTTTTCGTTGAACGACAGATATCTTGACTGACCGACATTGGTATATTCATCTTTTTCAGGATCATATTCCACAATCAGTCCGCTGTGAAGAAAGCGCATTCCTGCAACGCCGTCATACATACCGTGGGTCCAGAATACCCCCATACCGACATCAAACTCATTTACCGCGAGCAACCGATCGCAACTGCTGATGAAAGTATTGAGTTCAGCCTTTGTTTTTGCGTGCATGTCCGGCAGCTTGCACGGCCACGGGTAGCATGAGCGTTCTTTTGCCTGGTTCGGATTTTTCTCCTGTTCTTTCAAATAGTCTTGTTGCTCTTCCCAGTTCTCCCATTCCCAGATGTTGCGGACACACTGAGGATCGTTTTCAGTCGGCGTGTCGCAGCCGGGACGGCAGAAAGTCGGCTTGCCGTTCGCATCTTTGAAAGGAAACGGTGTTTTTATAGTATTTTCATTGTAACGAAGATCGAGACATTCGGCATTTTCAGTGGTGTCGGAATCGAAGTCCTGATCTGCATCCTGATCCGGCTTTACATCTGAATCGTCAACGATTTTAGAATCTTGAGAGTCGGAATCGTCGTCTTGAGTC
>CAJOMF010000130.1 GCA_905235605.1 uncultured bacterium | reverse complement strand
TTTATTGCCGTATCTGCATCGTGGTTGCACTTGAGTTCGATCAGAATCGCCGGATCTTTCGGGTTTTTCGGGATGAAGCCGATGTCGGCAAAACCGCGTCCTGCAGGAAGTTCCTGTATTATCGTGTATTTTGTTTTTGCGGTGTAATAAGCCAGGATTATCGCTGCCTGCAGAGACGATTCGCGGTTGTAGCTTTTTATACTCGAAACTTCTTCATGCGCCCTGTCAAGTGCAGCTGCAACTTCATCTGCCTCTCCCTCCAGCGTGAGCTCGAGGAGTTCCTCGGAATCTTTAATCATTTCAGTAATTTTTGCAAAATTGCCGGCAACTTTTATCGCTTTTTCCCATTCCTGTCTGATTTCTTTGTTCGGAATTCTGCAAAGCCCCGTTGTTTTATCATAATTCACATAACCGAGATGGACTAAATATGTAAAAATATCATCTTTTGTGTTGATTCTATCCAGCGAATTTTCAAAATCCCCGATATCGACTTTGATTTCTTTTCCGGCAATCATATCGGTTACGGCCGTTTTTACTCCGTCATAATCGAGTTTGATATAGTCTGAAACGACTTCGTAGGAGCCCGTGACATTCCAGTAGTTTGCACATTCGCGGCGCATCATCGCCTTAACGACTGAATTGGGGTTGTAGATGTCGATCCCGCCGATCCTGTAGCCGTCATACCATTCCTCGCACTCAGCGAAATCCATGCCGTATTCGTTACAGAGGGATTGAACTTCTTTTTTCGTGAAGCCGAAAAACTCTTCCATTCCGAAAGGAGAAAGCATTGTCGATTCTTCAAAAACATTGAGTTTCGACTGCACTTTGTCGCGCACGATCGGCAGAATTCCGGTCAAATACGCCAGCGCGATAGCGGGGGAAAGTTCGTTGTTTTTGAAAAGCGAATTTAGCAGTTCAAGGTATCCTCTAAAAATGTCTTCGGGAATCTGCTCTCGTACCAGAACATCGTATTCGTCAATGATTATAATGAATTGCGTTTTTGTCTTTTTGTGAGCCTTCATTATCAGATCGGCAACTGAATCTTTTTCCGAAAATTCGACCTCGGGAAATTCTACTCTGAAATCTTCAAGAAGTTTTTCATAAAGATTGGCAATGACCTCGTTCTTATCTTGCGAAGAGCTAAACATGGCACCTAAATCGACGGACAACACATTGAATTTGTTGAGATTTTCCTTGAAGTCAAAAGCAGGTTCATTATCTTGTTTCGGCGGATCGGCAATCTGCAGATTTTCAAATATAGAAAGCGAATCACACCCTTTTGAAAAGTATGCCTTCATCAGATTTCCAATCATCGTTTTACCGAAGCGGCGCGGTCGCGAAACGCAGACAAAACGCTGTTCCGTGTTTAAAAACTCACTGATTTTTCCGATAAACAGCGATTTATCGACAAAAATCTTTGAATTGATAGCCGTTTTTAAATTCTCATTTCCCGGATTGATGTAAATTCCCATAACTGCCTCCGCGTTTTTTGAGACGTTTCAGGAAACGTCTCTACAAAAAAAACGCTGTATTATACTCGGTTTTTCGAAAAAATCCACGTGCTTTTGCGGTTCAGGATAAGAAGAATAGTTGTGGAATGAAATTTAACAGTGGAATAAAGTCTTATTCAGCGTTTCTGACACAGCGGACATAATGTTCATTACTCTTTGGAGTGCTGCCCAGTTGACCGCCAAGACTGAAACCTGCCATGTATGCGCTGGTTGCGACATTAGTGGCGGTCGTTGAAGCCCAGAAGTAGTTACTGGGCATATCAGGAAAATCGGAATAAGGAGCAGCTGTTTTATCGTAGTTGAGAAGCGTAGCTAACTCGTTTTTGTTAGGCAAACGCCAGTCATTGTAACCGGCATAAGTTAAATCCTCACAGTATTTAAGTGCGTTCTGCCATGTTTTGCCCGTTTCATACTCTTTCTGCCACATAAGACTGCTTGTTGAATCTCTGACTGTAACTTCGCCGCTTATCGTCTGTGTCGTAAATGATGCTGCATGAAGCTCATCGCCGCGCACACAGATAACATTGTAAGCCGTTGTTTTGTTGTTGAGGTAGGAGTCTGCTGTATAAATTCCGACATAATATGCTTTTGTATCTGTTGTTGTATGTACCTGCGATGTCCAGAATCTGGATGACTCCGAACCAGTTATATTTGGGAAATAAGTTGTGTTAAAAGCCGGTGAATACCTGCTGTTGTCTGCAATAGTCAGAAGTTCCTGAGGGGTGGGCAGTCTCCAGTCGGAATATCCGGCATAATCCCGGCTGTCACAATAATCTACAGCATCTTCCCAAGTGTAGGTGTCCTCAGGTATTTGCCGCTGCCACATAAGTCCGGTGTTGTGGTCAAAAACGATGCTCTCTTCTGCGACAGGAGTTTCAAGAGTCAAGTTCCTTGTGCACTTGTCTGTGTATTGCGCATCCTGACCGAAGAAATCAGCTCCTTCTGCAGGACATGTTTCAAGCTCTGCGGAAGCATTGTAACATTTTGTCTGACCTGTGCAGATGTTGCCGAGAGAAAGCGGTTTTCTGCATTCGGTGTCATTCCAGAAGTATCCTGCAATGCACTTGAAATGGCATGTTCCTTCTGTTTCGTTGTATTCCGCAGCAACTTCTTCGCTCCAAGTGCCGTCAGTGTAAGTCTGGGTGTACTTACCGTTGTCGTCTCCGTTGTTCCACTGCGCATTTTCGGGCAAATCTGTGCAGTCAGTTGTCTTGGTGCATGTTTCAGCTTCCGAGTTCCATGTCCCGCCTGCTTCAGTGCAGATCTCTTCAGCGGTAGGGCCGGTAGGTTCGGTAGTCGGCTCTGTAGTCGGTTCAGTTGTCGGTTCGCT
>CAJOMF010000129.1 GCA_905235605.1 uncultured bacterium | reverse complement strand
CTCGATCAGCACTTTTGTTGACGGGATGTAGGCATCGATAAAACTTGTGTGACCGAGTTTGATCCTTTTTTCAAATTGAATCGAATCTTCAGGATTTACGACACCGAAAACATCACGCAGAAGCGAAGTCCAAAAAGCCTGTGTATCCTGTTTTTCGTCGCCCCGGCCGCACCATTTTGCCGAAAATTCCTTAGCCGCCTTTTTCTGATTTACTGCCGCTTTAACCATATTTCGCTCCGTTAATCGAAATTAAAGCAAAAGATTGTAGCAATAGAAAAAGTTAAAAACAAGTTTTAGAGTGATTTTGTCTAAAATTATTTTGGTGCCTTTAATTCAATTCTTGGATTGCCTCTCAGGCTCGATCCGAATTTTTCGCTCAACTCTTTGATAACTTTGGCAAAATTTCCGTTCGCTTCGTAAGTCGATCTGTTTTTGTAGCAAAAATTTTTGTTTTCCTTTTGAAATTCTTTAAAATCTTCTGTTTTTTTTGCGGTATCATGCCATTTTAGGAGATTCAGCGTGAAAAAAGTTTTTTTCTGTTTGCTTATTTTTTTCGTTTTCTTTTTTACCGGATGCGGCGGCAGTTCAAATACTATCCTGCCTGAAAACATGTATATCGCGCCGTACATTCACAGCATCGCCATCCCGTGCAAAGCGGAAACGAAAGGCGGAAATGCGACTTATCAGTGGTATGAAAGTTCCGACGGCTCTACATCTTCCGGAGTTGCCGTGCAGGGTGCGGCAGATATGATTTTTACGACTCCCAACTATCACAAAAAAGGGATTTATTACTACTACTGCACTGCTGCCGTTGAAGGCAAAACTTCAGTCTCTGACGTTGTAAGCGTGGCATATACCGCCCTTCCGACTCTTTATCTGAACACTCCGGACGGCGTTGAAATCACCTCAAACGAAGACTGGCTGGAGGATGCGACGATTTCAGTTGTGGGAGCATATAACGAAGATTGGAACTTTGAAAGCGTCAAAACAGGCATCAAAGGCAAAGGAAAAGCGTCTTGGGAACGTCCGAAAAAGTCTTACACTCTGAAACTTGAGGAAAAACGCGAAATCATGGATATGCCTGAAGAAAAACGCTGGATCCTGCTGGCAAATTACCGTGACAAATCCTTCATGCGGATCGAAACAGCCCTTTATTTAAGCGAAACCTTCAAATTGAGCTGGACTCCTCACGGTGAATTCGTTGATCTCGTTTTAAACGGCGAATACAAAGGTCTGTACTGGTTCGGCGAGACGGTAAAAGTCGATGAAAACCGCGTCAACATCTACGAACCTCTCGATTTATTTAACGATGACGACAAGAACTATCTTCTGGAAACTGAAGAAGATTCCTCAGACCCTCTCTATTTCAAAAGCGGAATCCGCAAAATACCCTACATTGTCAAAAACGAAAACGGGATGCTTGACAGCGACGGCAATATCACAAGCGGCGGCAAAGAAAGACTTGAACGGCTGAACGCAAAAATAAATGTTTTGGAAAAGCTGCTTTACCCTGATTTTACCGAAGGAACGGATACCAACAAATGCTCCGCGCCGAATGAAGGTTACTCAAGCATGATCGACATCGATTCCTGGATAAAATTCTGGTTAGTGAACGAAATCATGGACAACAAAAAACTAGAGACTCCCGAAAGCTGTTTTTTCACTTTCGACAGACAGAACATCTTCAAAGCAGGCCCTGTCTGGGATTTCGAAACAGCTTCGGTTTACCAGCAGTCGTCATGCAGGCTGCATAACACGCTTTACTACGATGCTCTTTTCAAATCTCCGGCGTTTACCGCAAGAACCAGAGAATTATGGGACACATACTACAGCCGCACGGATATTGAAACCTTTATAGAATCGACTCGCGACGCCATTTCCACAGCCGCAAAGTATGACATGATGCTCTGGGGAAGCAAAAGCAACGATCCGTCAGGTGTCAACAGAAAGGATTTCAACGCATACACCGATTTTTTGAAAGAAACTATCATCAAAAAAATCTCTGTAGTGAATAAATTTATTGAAAACCTGTAAAAAATCACCGCATTTGTCATTCTGAGCTAAAGCAAAGGATCTCAGATCTTTCACTTCCAAGATGACGTAAAATGCTATTTTTCCAGCATCTTAAGGATCGCGGGATACGCAAGCTGGTAAACTGTCCGTTTTCTGAGCTTCATTCCGGCAGTTTTCATTGCACGGATCTGCTTTTCAGATGGGAAAACATAAGGATATACGCCGTAGACAAACGGAAAAAAATGATAAGTGAAGGCGTAGCTCTCCTTTGGAGTCGCTTTCGGTTTGAACTTTCTGAAACATCTGTCGACCGCATCGATAGAGGCTTTGTAGACTTTTTTGAACTCGATCAGATTTTCCAGACGGCTGTTTTCTTCGATTGCATAAAGGTTCATGCTGAGCAGTTTTAAGAGCTGCACCCTGTTCTGAATCGAAAGTGCAAACATTTTTGCAAGTCTTGAAGCCGTGAACTTTCCGGCAGTCTGCTCGATATCTTCAAGCTCTTTCCATTTCCCGTATTCGCGCTGCAAAAGAGCAAGAAAAATTTCCTCTTTCGTCTGAAAATAGCTGTATATCGCAGTACGTGTAAACTTTGCCGTATCCCCTATTTCCTTCAAACTTATCTCATTGAAAGTCTTTGTCTGGTAGAGCTTTTCGCACGCATCGACGAGCTCTTCCTTGCGCGAATTCATGATTTCCTGCGAAAATTTCGGCATTGTTTCCTCCTATTTTATTTCAACAAGTCTGTAATTTCTGTTTCCGAGCTTTATTTCAGCAGCGTAGTCCAGTGTGTGAAGCCCTTTTCTCGATTCGATGCGCTCTTTGAGT
>CAJOMF010000128.1 GCA_905235605.1 uncultured bacterium | reverse complement strand
CGTGAAGGTTATGTCTTTGACGGCATACTTTATCAGGTTTTCAGCGGAACACTGCATGAATCATCGGTAGAATCTGATGAAATAGAAGAAGATGGGTGGTTTTAAATTAATTCTAAGGAGAGAAAAATGACAAAAACAGAAGTCGCAATCGTTGTAAATCCAGGTTCAACTTCAACGAAATTCGCCGTTTTCAGCCGCGAAGGTTCGCTTTATGAAGAGACGGTAAGGCATCCGCAGGAGGAGCTCGCGAAGTTCAAACTCGTTTCGGAGCAGTTCGATTTCAGGTATTCGATGATAAAAAAAGCCGTTGACAAAGTCGTCGCAGAAAAAGGCTTTCAGGTCGTTGCATCGGTCGGCAGAGGCGGTCCTGTAAAACCGCTCGAAGGAGGCACATACCTCGTCAATCAGGCACTTCTGGATGACCTGAACAGCTGTAAATTCGCGAACCACGCATCGAATCTGGGCGGAATAATCGCAGACAGACTGGCGAAGGATTTCGGCCTCAAGGAAAGCTACATCGTTGACCCTGTCACGACTGACAACATGTGGGACAAGGCGCGTCTCAGCGGACTTCCGGGGATAAAAAGGATCTGCCGCGTCCACGCACTCAACATCAAGGCCGTAGCAAGAAAGATCGCCGAAAAGCAGGGAAAGGATTTCTACAAAGCTAACTATGTCGTAGCTCACCTTGGCGGCGGTATCTCGATAGCTGCACTCGAAGGCGGCAAAGTCGTAGACGTCAACGACGGACTTCTCGGAATGGGACCTTTCAGCATGAACAGGGCAGGCGCGATGCCGCTCATCGGAATCATAAACATGTGCTATTCGATGCCGAAAGAGGAAGTCATCCGCATTTTTTCGCGTGAGAGCGGATTCAAGGCATACATCGGGACTGAAGATTTCCGTGACATCGAAGACCGCGTCAAAGCGGGAGATCCAGAAACTCTCAAAGTTTTCGACGCTTTCGAATATCAGGTCGCAAAAGAGATCGGTGCTTATGCAGCTGCTCTGAAAGGCAAGATCGACGGGATCATTGTCACCGGCGGATGCGCATACTTCAAAAAGTTTGTTGAAGATCTCAAAGAATACACCGGCTGGATGGCCGAATTTTTCGTTTATCCGGGCGAAGACGAGCTTGCAGCGCTTGCGGAAGGCGCTTTCAGAGTCGTTGACGGAAAAGAAAAGGCCAAGGTTTATTAAGGCCGCCGAATTTATGCCGCCGTCGGGATCCCGGGATCTCGAGATCTCGTTATATCGACAAGATTGGCGGCGACAGAAGTTTTTGACAAAAAAATCATTGACACTATAATCCGTTGTTTATTGTTTTGAGGTGTTTTTATGTCCGGAATCGGTCTTGTCTCCAATCCATATTCAAAAAAGAACAGAAAGTATCCCGACAGGTTGCAGAAACTGATCGAGTGTGCTCCCGACAAAGATCTTGTCAGACTGCCGGATTCATTCGATAAAATGGACGCGGCGATGGAGCATTTCAAGCAGAAGAAAGTCGATGTCATTGCGATAAACGGCGGAGACGGAACGGTCCATGTCGCGCTTACTTCGATGATGAAGATATACCGCGGCGAGCCTTTGCCGAAAGTCGCCATTCTCAAAGGCGGAACGATGAACATGACTGCTACGAACCTCAAGCTCAAAGGCAACACTGTTTCGATTTTCAAGCGCGTCGTCAAGGCGTACAAGGAAAGGGAACTCAACTGCCGGCAGATTTCGCTTTTGAAGGTGAACGAGCGTTACGGATTCATTTTCGGAAGCGGTGCGGTCTGCACTTTTATGGATCTGTACCACAAAAGCAGTAATCCTTCCCCCCTTGTCGCTGCGAAATCGGTGCTTGCGATGGCTGGTTCTATGATCGTTCACGGGAAACTCGCAAAAGAATTTTTTACGCCGACCTGGCAGGAGCTCAACGCCGACGGATTTTCTTTCGGACGGGCGCCTTATCTGGCTTTTCTAATCACGACTCTTCCGTCGGTGGGGCTCGGAATGGAGCTTACTTTCAGGGCGAAGATCGATCCGAAAAAAGCGCAGATGATAGCTTTCCGCGACAAGGCAAAGATCGTGCCTCAGGTCGCGCGCGTCTGGCTTGGCCGCTCGGTCCCGCCGGATGTCGTTGACGATACGTTGGGGAGCCGCTTCTTTATAAACGGAGAAATATCGTTCAGATATACTTTGGACGGCGACATGTACTCGTCGTCGGGAAAACTTGTGGTCGAAACAGGGCCGCTGCTGGATTTAGTTACGGAGTGAAACATGCATTATAAAAGTGCTGCAAAGACGCATCCCGGCATGAAAAGGGAGCTTAACGAGGATAGTTACGTCATCCTTGAAAACGAAGGAGTTTTTGTCGTTGCCGACGGAATGGGCGGTCACAATGCCGGTGAAGTTGCTTCGAAGATCGCGATCGATACTATTGCGGAATTTTTTCATGCTGCTGAAGAAGATGACGACATGACGTGGCC
>CAJOMF010000127.1 GCA_905235605.1 uncultured bacterium | reverse complement strand
ATGAACGAGGTGATAAAAAATGAGCGGGATTGACGCTATGAAATTTGCGGAACTCGATACCGACCGCAAAAAACGGACAGGTTTTCCGGAGGTCGTTTTCTGTCAGGGCAAAAAAGACGAATTTCTGCAGGATATTTTTGCAAAACTTTATGCCGCAAACGGCGAAGTCCTTGGAACGCGGGCGACTAAAGAGCAGTTCGGCATCGTGAAAAGCGTTCTAGCAAATGCCGAATACGACGAAGTCTCGCACATCATTGCGGTAAAAGGCAAGGAGAAAAAACTTATCGGAAACATCGCGGTCTGCACGGCAGGAACGGCTGACATTCCTGTCGCTGAAGAGGCTGCAAAAACTGCTGAATTTTTCGGCAGTTTTGTTGAACGGATATACGATGTCGGCGTTAGCGGGATCCACCGGCTTCTTTCAAAAACAGAGCTTTTGAACAGGGCAAACTGCGTCGTCGCGATCGCAGGAATGGAAGGGGCATTGGCGAGCGTCATCGGCGGGCTTGTCCCGGTTCCCGTGATAGCAGTCCCGACTTCGGTGGGTTACGGGGCTAGCTTCGAAGGGCTTTCCGCGCTGCTCACGATGATAAATTCTTGCGCCAACGGCATTTCGGTCGTCAACATCGACAACGGCTACGGCGCAGGATACATTGCGACTCAGATAAACTTTCTGGCTGAAAGGGGGAAGACGAAATGAACGGAAAAAACTTGTATTTCGAGTGCAGTTCGGGAATAAGCGGAGACATGGCGGTCGCCGCACTGCTTGATCTCGGTGCTGACAGAAACGGACTTCTCAAAGTGCTCGATTCGATTCCCGTCGAAGGATTTAAAATTGAGATTACTGAAGTTGTGAAAAACGGGATAAAGTGCTGTGATTTCAATGTGTTGCTTGACAAAGAGCACGAAAATCATGACCACGATACAGACTATCTTTTCGGCCGCGACCATCATCACGAACATGAGCATCATCACCACCACGAGCACAGGAATCTGGGCGATATCCTTCACATCATCGGACACTCGGAACTGAGTGAAAATGCTAAAAATCTGGCTGGAAAAATCTTCAGAATAGTTGCAGAAGCCGAGGCTGCGGCGCACGGCGTTCCTCTTGAAGAAGTCCACTTCCACGAAGTCGGCGCAGTCGATTCGATAGTCGACATAGTCGCTTTCGCATTCTGCTTCGACAATCTTGGTATTGAGCGCGTTTTCATCCCAGTTCTCTGCGAAGGAAAGGGGGAAATCCGCTGTCAGCACGGGATCCTGCCGGTGCCTGTTCCTGCAGTCGTGAACATCGTGCAGAAACACGGAATTTCTTTAAAAATAACCGAAACGAAAGGCGAACTCGTAACGCCGACAGGAGCGGCGATAGCTGCGGCTGTGAAGACCGATGAAACTCTGTCGAAACAGTTTAAAATAGTAAAAACAGGGCTCGGCGCCGGAAAGAGAAACTACGAAAAACCGAGTATTATCAGAGCTTTTCTGATCGAATTTAATGAAAAAACTGTTGCCGCTGAAGAAAACAGGGAATCTGCTGACGAAGTGACGAAACTCGAAGCGAATATCGACGATTCGACAGGCGAAGAACTCGGTTTCGCAATGGAACGCCTTTTTGAAGCGGGTGCGCTCGATGCCTTCTACACGCCGTGCTTCATGAAGAAAAACCGCCCGGCATACATGCTGACAGTCCTCTGCAGAAATCAGGATTCGGAAAAGATCGAAGACGTGATCTTCAACAACACCACGACCATCGGGATCCGCCGCTGCGTGACGGAGCGGACAGTGCTCGAACGGGAAACGCTTCTCATTGACACGCCCTACGGCGAGGCGAGGATCAAGCTCATAAACCACAAAAACCGCAAGCGTTTTGCGCCGGAATACGAAAGTGTCGCTGAAATAAGCCGCGCGACCGGCATTTCTTTCGGCAAAATATACAACGAACTTGTGGCTTTCTGCAGAGCACAGTTCTAAACTGACATGATGTCAGGATAAAACTTGACGCGGTGTCATTTTTGTTTATTCTGACACGGTGTCGATTTTGGAAGTTCATTTTTAACCTTTGATAGGAGGAAATCATGGCATGTTTTACAGTTCCGCTTGCTGAAGCGGTCGTCGTTTCAACAGTAAAAACAGTAGTTAAAAAAGCTGGATGCAGCCAGAAAACACTTGAATTTATTGATGAAAAAGTCGGATGGCTCGAAAAAATGCTCTACGGCGGCTCGGCTCTGCTTGCGATCGAGCACCTTTACCACGGCGAAATTTCCATTTATCCGCCGTTTCTCACGGCACTGAACACGCCTGAGGAAATACCCGTGATGCTGCATGAGATGGCGACTTCGGGAGTCGGAATGGCTCTTCTCACCACGGCTGTATGGGGCGTTATCGTAGGAGTAACGGGCATTTTCGGCGGCAGAAAGACCGAAGTAAAGGAAGGAGGCTTGTAATGTGCCTCATTATGACGATTTTCACTGCAATAGTTTTTAC
>CAJOMF010000126.1 GCA_905235605.1 uncultured bacterium | reverse complement strand
ATCTTCAGCAGGTGTCGGGTCTGTCGTATCCGTTGTATCAGTCGGATCGGTTGTACCTGTATCCGGCTGCGTATCAGCAGTTTCCGTATCGACACCGTCTTCATCGTCGCTACCGCACGAAACAAAGAAAAACATTGAAAAAATTAGACAAAGAGTAAGTAAAGAGAGTTTTTTCATAGCAAATTTCTCCTTCGAAATTACTGTTTAGTTTGCGGATTTGTCATGTCCGGAGCAGATTTATCAGCATAACCTGCAGGAATTACAAGATCTATTTTCTTAAGATTTGACTTAACCATTTTTTTAACAGTGATTTTTACAACTGGCATCTTCGGATTCTGCGCAAGTTTTACAGAACGGACAATCGTACCGATTTCAACGAATTTATCGTCGATCTGAGCATCGACTGTGCGGTATTTTGAGAGATTTTCAGGAAGTGTTGCAGCGAATTTCTTTTTAAATTCCACAACTTGCTGATTTTTCAATTCAGGAGACACCCAAACTTTGGAATAAGGCTTGCCGTCAACAACAACATTCCAGACTTCACAGTTCCATTTTTCGATAACTTCGTTTCCCTGCTTTTCGAAAGTAACTTTCGGAATAACTTTGTCGGGATCGAATTTTCCGGTTTTTTCCTTGATTTCAGCGAAAAGCTGCTGTGCAAATTCGATGTATTTGCTGAGCTTTATTGTCTGGAAGGATTTGTATTTGTGATTGATGATCGTGATTTTATCGGCAGCAAGATCAATCAAAGTCTCGGTGTCACCGTTCGGCGAAGCATTGACGACTTTCATCATACTGTCCGAAATAAACATGCTCTTTTCGGCAAGCGTACCGTTTACGTCGATCTCTTCGCGGGTCTCCCAAATATCGACCGCAGAAAGCGACGAACAAACGAAAAACATCAGAACAAACAAAAATTTTTTCATATTTCACCTCATAAAAAAATCAAAACCGATATAGTTTAGTCATTTTCTTTTTTTTCTCAATACCTTTAAGAATTTTTATTTAAAGGGCTTGTGTATAGATTAAATTCTCACTCTAAGCTAGAGGAAGTGCCCGCAGGGCAAGGGCGTGTGTCGTATTTATGGGTTTGCGCTGGCCCGATTACCACCCGTCATCGGAACAATTATTGGTGTTGTAGCCGTCACAGGTTGCATTGCATGTCGCGGTTCCGCTGACATAATTTGAATCCAACTCCGTGCAGTCAATCGGCATTCCGTCGCATACTTCATCGCCTTCGACTATGCCGTTTCCGCAGATTGCCGGAACATCGCTGCCGGTTGAAATCCAGATGGTGTTTTCATCGTAAAAATAAGTATATCCGTTGTAAGTGTAGACATCCTGAAGCTCTCTGATATCGCCTGAAAGCTCGGTGAAAGAAATTCCTCCGTCTCCGTCGCCTTCAAATCTGTAAGTTTCATCATCGCATGAAAGATAAAATCGACCGAAAGAGCTTCCGACTTCTATTTCGAAGCATCCAAAGAACTCGTTCGCTTTCAAGGCAAGCGTATCAGCGTCACGGATCTCTACCGGAGAGAACAATGCGTCTTTGTAAAGCCCGATTTCTCCGTTTTCTATCGCAAAATCGAGCACTGATCCGTTGTTTACCGAGGTGAGGACGCTCATAGTTTCAAGGTCTCTGACTTTTATGCCGCTATCGTCACCGACATAAAGTTTTCCGTCGTAAACTTCGACTTTGTACTGAGAATTGAGGAAAGCAGATATGAAAAGGATTTGAGTGAGTTCGTCGGAATCGCTTGCATCAAGTTTGTAGAGTCCGTTGTTTGTCGCGGCAAAAAGAGTGTCGCCGTAAACTTCAAGGTCGTTGACTCTGCTGTTTGTCGGGAAGGATGAAACTAAAACAGGAGAGACCGGATCGGAAATATCGTAGACTTTGATTGCATTGTTTGTTCCGGCATAAAGCCTGTCACCTTTTCCATCCAGGCTGTAAACGCTTGCACCGGCTGAGAAAGAGTTATACCACGGATGAGTGAACGGAACGCATTCGCCGCTTGTTTCAATGCCGCCTTGCAGTGTTGTGCCGGTTTCTTTCAGGCAGTAGTTGCCAAAGACTTCGTGCGCAAATTCCGTTACCGGTATTTCGATGTAATGCAGACTGTCTGCAAGATCGCTGATACTCTGAATCGTCGGATCAAGTTCAAAAGCCGGATGGGTTGCGTTTCCGTCAATTATCGGATTTGCAGCAACAAGTTTGCCGTCAATGATTTGGACAATCGCCTTTCTGAAATCGCCTTGTAGCGTGACGGGAATCTGCTCCCAAATCTCTGTTTCCGTATCAAATCTCCAAATATCGCTCATTTGCTCGAAAAGATAATTCTCGCCGCCGACAAGGAAAATGTATTTGCCGTATTTTGCAGTGTTTAGAATGCTTCTTGTGGGCGGATTCAATCCTGCTACTTCCACAAGTTCGTTTTCTTCCGTGATTTTGTAAGTTTTGACTGTTTCATTTGCTCGGCTTGAACCTACGACATAAATAGAATCTCCGAAGTTCA
>CAJOMF010000125.1 GCA_905235605.1 uncultured bacterium | reverse complement strand
GTATTGGTCGCACGCGATATCGAGACATCGCCGTCCTCCATCGGTTGACGCAAAACTTCGAGAGCGTTGCGGCTGAACTCCGGAAGCTCGTCAAGAAACAGGACTCCGTTGTGCGCAAGACTCACTTCTCCGGGTTTCGGCGGATTGCCGCCTCCGACAAGGGCAATGTGCGAACACGACGAGTGCGGAGAGCGGAAAGGACGCTCGTTGATGAGCCCGTTTCCCTGCATGAGGTTTGAAACGCTGAAAATCTTCGTCGTTTCGATGCTCTCTTCGCGCTCAAGTTCGGGAAGTATCGTCGGGATGCGCCGTGCCAGCATCGTTTTTCCGCTGCCCGGAGAGCCGACCATAAGAATATTGTGACCTCCTGCAGCAGCGATCTCAATCGCACGTTTTGCCTGCTCGTGTCCTCTCACTTCTGCAAAATCGACAATGTATTTTTTCTCTTCCGTTTTCGTTTCGGAATGAAAAAACTCTTTCGGACCTTCCTTCAAAAGATAAAAAATATCATCTAAATTTTTTACCGTAACGACGTTTATCTCTGTTATCGCCGCAGCTTCTCCACCGTTTTCAAAAGGCACGATTATCCCTTTGAGACCGCATTCCTTCGCGGTTATCGCAAGACTCAGAACACCGGTGACAGGCTTTATTTCACCGTTCAATGCAAGCTCTCCGACTATCATAAAACCGTCGACTTTGTCGGTATCCATGCTGTAAATAGAAGCGATTATCGCAGTCGCAATCGGCAGATCGAAGCCTGCACCCTCTTTTCTGATCCCTGCAGGAGCCAGATTTATCGTGATCCTGTTCTGCGGAAAAAGATGACCGCTGTTGATTATCGCCGTTCTCACACGCTCTTTCGATTCTTTCACTGCGTTGTCCGGAAGCCCGACTATCGAAAACGCCGGCATTCCCCTTGAAATATCGACTTCGACATCGATAACACTGCCGTCGATTCCTGAAACCGAACCGCTTTTTAATATTGTAAACATACGATCCACCTTAAAATTTAACAAACAGACAATGACTATATTACAAAATTCTAAGAATAAGTCAAATTATAAATAAATTTTTACTTTCAGGTATTTAAACAACAGTTCTAAAATTTAAAAAAACACAGAAAAATATTTGTATAGATCCGAATTTTCAGGATGTTTTTCGGTTGTTTATCTGATATTTCTGCTTAAATTCTTTTTCGCTTTCTGCCACAGTTCTTCAAGATATTCAAGTGATTTTCCGCCTTCGACAAATGCTGGATCGATGTTTTCCATCTCGTCAAAACGCGCTTTGAACTTTTCGGCACACCTTTTAAGGGCTTTTTCGCTGTCGAGCCCGAGCTTTCTGCCGTAGTTCACAAGTGCAAACATCAGATCGCCGAACTCTTCCTCGATATGGTTTTGATCGCCTTCTGCAACTGCCTCAGCAAGCTCGACCTTCTCTTCTTCGACTTTTTTCATTGTGTCTTCAGCATTTTCCCAGTCAAATCCTACACTTGCGGCGCGGGATGTGTATCTTTGCGAAATAAGGACTGACGGCATCGACTTCGGGATCCCGTCAAGAAGATGTTTTCGGCTCTCCTTGTTTTTTTTGATGAGATTCCAGTTTGTAAGCACTTCCGCACTGTCTTTCACCTTTGCGTCGCCAAAGACATGAGGATGTCTGGTTATGAGTTTAGCAGTGATAGCCGCTGCAACATCATCAAATCGGAAAAGTCCCTCCTCGCTTGCTATCTGCGAGACAAAAACAACTTGAAGCAGCAGGTCCCCGAGCTCTTTTTTGAGTTCTGCGAGAGTCTCCGGCTTTGTTTTGTCGAGTTCGTCAAGCGCTTCTACCGTCTCGAACGCCTCTTCGATAATGTAGGGTCTAAGACTCTGCATCGACTGTTCCCTGTCCCAAGGACAGCCGTGCTCACCGCGCAAAGTCCGCATGACTTCAAGGAGTTTATTCATATTTTCAATTTCCATAATCTTCTCCGAAAAGTTCATTAAAAGCCTTTATGTAACACTCTTTTTTGAACGGAACGATCCTTTTCAGCATCTCTTTTTTCGTAATCCATTCAAAAGCAACAAATTCTTCAGTCTCATCAGCCAGTTTCCAGCCTGAACCGACTATTTTCAAGTGAAAATAAATCTGTTCCTGACCGTCGTATTTTCCTTTGTTCGATTCCCAACTCACAGTGTGCGGAAAAAGGTAATGAACTTTTGAGGAATGCCCCACTATCGTCAGAAATTCCTTTTCAATACCGGTCTCTTCCCAGATTTCGCGGAAAACAGCGTCTTCCGCGCTTTCGCTTTCATCTATTCCACCCTGAGGAAGCTGCCATGCACCTCTTGGTTTGCGCCTTTCGCACGCAAGAATCAAACCTTGACTGTTTTCGATCACTGCAGCCGCATTCTGTCTTAAATTCACGTTACGCCTCAACTATTTTTCACATTTCAGAATCACAAAAAACGCGGCAAAATAGCACAAAACGGTTCTCCTTTCAAATTATTTCGCTGGCTGCCGTACAGAAAGCGGACACAAAAATATAGGTTCAGTCCTAAATTCTGTGGGATAGTCGAAAAGTGTAAAGATTTTTGAGAAAAAAATAGAAAAAAGAGGATTCATCCTTAAAATCTTTTTGACAA
>CAJOMF010000124.1 GCA_905235605.1 uncultured bacterium | reverse complement strand
CGTTCAACCCGGCACTTGTCGGCAGAGCATTTCTCCTCATCAGCTTTCCGGTTTCGATGACGACCTGGCCGAAACCCGGTGAAACAAGGCTCGTGTGGAATGTTGTTGACGCTATGACGGCGGCTACTCCGCTCGGAAACATCAAACTTCACGCTTTCAACCAGCTTCCGTCTTACTGGGATCTTTTCATCGGTACTGTCGGCGGTTCGCTCGGCGAAACGAGTGCGCTCGCTATACTTCTCGGCGGACTTTTCCTTATCTACAAAAAGATAATTTCGTGGCATATCCCCTTCTTTTTCCTTGCCACGATCTTCGTTTTCACCGGAATCGCATGGCTCGTAAATCCTGAAGCTTTCGTCAATCCGCTCTACCACATTCTCGGCGGCGGCGTAATGCTCGGCGCATTCTTCATGCTTACCGACATGGTAACGAGCCCGATGAATCCGAAAGGACAAATTGTTTTCGCGGTCGGTGCAGGCATCATCTGTTCGTGCATCAGGCTCTGGGGCGCATATCCCGAAGGGTGCATGTTCTCGATCCTCATCATGAACGCGTTCGTTCCTCTTATCGACAAATACATCAAACCGAAAAGATTCGGTAGCGAGGTCAACTATGGCGGATAAGAAAAAACTCGAAAGTTCGTTCAAAAATATGCTCATCGTCCTTGCGGCGATCTCGCTCGTAAGTGCGCTGGCAATAGGTTTTACCTACACGAAAACGAAACCTGCGGCTGAAAAAGTGCAGCTTGAGAAGTCGAAAAAGGCTCTCGAGGCGGTCCTTCCGGCGTTTGAGAAATTGGGCGAAAAATATGAATCTAACGGCTGTACGCTCACTCCGGCATACAAAGGTGAAGAGCTTGTCGGAACGGCTGTCGAAGCAGTTTCCAAGAAAGGTTTCGGCGGCGACGTCCAGATCCTCGTCGGCTTTGACGCTGAAGGAAAAATCTACAACACTGCAGTTCTTTCAATTAAGGAAACTCCCGGTCTCGGCAGCAACATGACAAATCCTAAATTCAAAGATCAGGTAAACGGCAAAGACCCTGAAAACTTTAAACTTTCGGTCAAGAAAGACGGGGGCGACGTCGATGCGATAACTGCTGCCACGATCTCCTCGAGAGCGTTCCTGGACGCCGTAAACACTGCAGTCGCCGCATACAAGAGCGGAAAGAAATAGGAGGCTAAAATGAGTGCTTGGAAAGAATTTACAAAAGGTTTCATTAAAGAAAATCCTACTTTCGTTCTGCTTTTGGGTATGTGCCCGACACTCGGAACGACGACAAGTTCGATCAACGGACTCAGCATGGGTCTCGCCGCGACAGTCGTTCTGATCTGCTCTAACTGTGCTATTTCACTGCTGAAAAACGTCATTCCCGATAAAGTCAGGATCCCCGGATTCATCGTCGTAATCGCAAGTTTCGTAACAGTAGTTGACCTCGTCATGCAGGCATATCTTCCCGATCTTTACGAAACTTTGGGGCTTTTCATCCCGCTTATCGTCGTAAACTGCATAATTCTGGGACGTGCCGAAGCTTTTGCTTCGAAAAACAACGTCCTCCTTTCGGCAGCTGACGGTTTAGGTATAGGGCTCGGTTTCACGATGTCGCTCACGATCTTAGGTTCAGTCAGAGAAATCCTCGGTAACGGCTCAGTTTTCGGATTCCAGTTTATCCCCGAAAACATTGACAAAATCCTTCTTTTCATAATGCCGCCAGGAGCTTTCATCGCCCTCGGATTTTTAATCGCGTTCGTCAACCACATCAAAAACAGAAAAGCGGCATAGGAGGGGAAAATGACCGGATATATTCTTGTTTTCATAAGCGCGATACTCGTAAACAACATCGTTTTCGCGCAGTTTCTTGGAATCTGCCCCTTCCTCGGCGTTTCGAACAAAGTTTCGACTTCGGTCGGCATGGGCGCGGCAGTCCTTTTCGTCATGACCCTCGCGACGACGGTCACCTGGCTGCTTTACAACCTCGTCCTGATCCCGCTCAACATCAGTTTCATGCAGACAGTCGCATACATCCTTGTCATCGCTGCACTAGTGCAGATGGTTGAAATCATTCTGAAAAAAGTTTCGCAGCCGCTTTATCAGGCTCTCGGCGTATTCCTTCCGCTCATCACGACGAACTGCGCCGTTCTCGGTGTTGCGATACTCGTCACGCAGAAGAACTACAACCTTCTTCAGAGCGTAGTTTACACCATCGCGACCGCTCTCGGCTTCTTCCTCGCCCTCGTAATTTTTGCCGGGATCAGAGAACGCCTCGAACTTTACGAAATCCCCGAAGCGATGAAAGGAGCCCCGATCGCGCTCGTTACCGCAGGTCTTCTCTCACTCGCATTCATGGGCTTCACCGGACTTATTTCGGTTCCGTGGTAGACTGAAAATCATCCGTTATTCGCAAGTTAACCCGTAAACTTTTCACAAAATCACAGAATTTGGGATAATCCAAAGTCGCGTTTAAGATTATCCCACGAAACGGCAGTGATGAACTGCAAAACTTCATACATTTTTCAGAAATTTCTAATTTATTGTAAAAATCTCTGGTTCAGTCACATTTTGTGTGGGATAAAAGATTTTGTTCATGTCCGTGTCTGCTCATATCAATAAGTTTTAAGAAAAAGTATTCGTCGTCATTATA
>CAJOMF010000123.1 GCA_905235605.1 uncultured bacterium | reverse complement strand
AATGCTCGCGATCTCTGCTATCGTTTTCTCTCCTTTCGCCGCCTCAAACGCCACTTTTGCCTTAAATGCTGAATCGTGCATCCTCATTCTCCTCATAGTAATTCTCCTAAAACAAAGGTTAATCTATTTACTCTTCAACCTCTGTCCAGTTTTCTTGTACCACTATACTGCCGAAAGGTATCGTTGGAGAGATCTGTGCCGGCGGAGCAAATGTCGGTTCCGGCTATGTGAACAACAAGGAGCAGACCGACGAAGCTTTCAGAAAAAATCCGTTCGGGAAGGGCATGATCTACAAAACAGGCGATCTGGGTTATATCAATGGTGAGAACGAGATAATTTTCTGCGGCAGAAAAGACAGTCAGATAAAACTGAACGGTCAGAGAATTGAGCTTGCCGAGATCGAAAACGCGATGTCCGGGATCGATAAAGTCCTCCTTGCCGTTGTCATTGCAAGAAAAAATAATGAAGGAAGTCAGATACTTTGCGCATTTTATTCGGGAGAAAAAAAGGAGAACCGCCAAATTCGAAACGAACTCGGAAAGAAGCTGCCGAGATACATGATCCCGCAGATAATCACGCACCTTGATGAAATGCCGCTTACCTCAAGCGGGAAGATCGACAGGTTTTCTCTGCCGGAAGTCGACCTCGAAAACACTCTCTCCGACAGGGAGTTTATAGAAGCAAAAACGGAAAATGAACTTATGGTCTGCAGTAAGTTTTCGGAAATACTGCATATTTCACCAGTCAGCATGGATACGGACTTCTTTTTTTCAGGTGGTTCGAGCATAGATCTCCTTTTGTTTCTCTCAGATGAGAGGTTTAAAAATATTTCGGCATCGGAATTTATCGCAAATCCTACTCCTGCCGGGGTCTGCAGCTTGATTGAAAATAAAAACATTGATAAATACGACTATTTGCAGCAGCTTTTTGTCCCTGAAAGACCGGAGAATGCTCTCGTTCTCTTTCCTTATGCCGGAGGGAATGCCGAAAGTTATTCGGAATTGATACCTGAACTTAGAAAACAGATGCCGGATACCGCCGTCTATTTTGTCCGTTTTCTGCACAGTATCGAAGAATGCCGTGCAGCTTCAAAAGAGATCCTGGATGTGGGAAAAGTTTGTGATCTATATTTTTACGCTCACTGCATAGGTGATACTGTCGCTATGCAAATAATTGATTTTGTTGAAGAAGATGGAAAGAGCGTGAAACAGCTGATCGTGGGCGCGAACATTCCGCCTGAAAAACCGTTCAGATACAACTGGTGGCATATCGTTCCCGATTTCATATTGAAAAGGATCTTGATAAAAGCTGGCAGCAGAATAGGGGAGCTTGACAAGTCTCGCTCTTCGGAAAAGCTCGGATCTTTCAGAAAAGACAGTGATTTTTTCATTGATTTCTTTAAATCAAGGAACCGGGAAAATTCATCTCAAATCTTTGTTATTCTTAATAAAAACGACATTTTTACCCGTAATTACAAAAAGGCTGCAAAAAATTGGCAAAAATATACGGCAAATGAAGTTTTTGTCCGCTATATCGAAAGTGATTCGCATTATTTTCAGAGCAGAAACTCCGAAGCTCTGGCAAAAATGATCGCTGAGACGATCCTGAACAAGGGGCGGGATCCGCGTTGAGCCGCGGCAAAATCTTGTCATTTTATCAAATATTCCTACAATCGGTCCGTTTTTTGAAATGGAGATGAAAATGAAAAACTTCACATTGCTTTTGTTTGTCCTTCTTCCGTTTTTTATGTTTGCGGAAAATCTTTACTACTATTCTAACGGTAAAAAAATTCAGCTTGCCGAAACTTCAGGTTACACTTTTATTGACGGCAGAATGGCGAAAAACGCAGCTTTGCCGAAGGGGCTCAACTTCAAGCTGAAACACGAAAATATCTATCTTTTCGAGAAGTTAGGCTCGAAAAACATTAAAGAGCTCGAAAAAATCGGAAAGATCCTGCCTGCCTACATTAGAAACGGCAGCGAAAAGGTCTATGGCGATTATTCCGCGCTTGTGTCTGTGACTATCACGTCCAAACCCGCGGAACCGATCACGGTCGCGAAGGTCACCGGCGTGAAGGCCAAAAAGGAAAATGCCGTCATCAATCTGACCTGGACCGCTGTGTCCGATGCAACCGGCTATGAGATTGCAACACTGAACGATACGACCTATACAAAGGTGGCAAACAGCACCACCGCCAGCGCAAAGCTCGATAAGCTGGAACGCGAAAAGACGCTGCAGCTGGTTGTCCGGGCCTATGTCACGGTAAACGGTCAAACCACATACGGTGCCTATTCCGATCCCGTGTCTGTGATCGTTTATAACACGGACTACTATGTCGGCGTGTTCCATTCCGGCGTCTATACCGCCGAGCTGAAAACCCATGATGATGAGATGGGCGATCTCTCTTTCACGATTGCCTGCAAAAACGGCAACAAGAACATGAAAGCCACCATGCCGATGCCGATCGACGACAAAACGACCGTAGATATGCCCGTGGAAATCCTTTTCCTGCAGCCGTCCGGCAACATCAAGGAAGAGCGCACCTATATGAAGATGTCCGTTCCTGCGGCGACGCTGACGAAGCTGGCACTCGGAAGCGAGGACGGCATCATGTTGGCACTCATGCTGGAAATGTTCAATAACACATGGCTGGATGGCACACAGATGATGGCCGGCTCCGAAGACTATCTGGAAATGGTCGACATCTTCTCCTCGCTGGAGCT
>CAJOMF010000122.1 GCA_905235605.1 uncultured bacterium | reverse complement strand
GATGACGCAGTAACCCGTCTCTTTGATCTTGGGGTGCATCTTCGCTATCCACGGCAGACATTTCGCACCGGCGCAGCAGTCGTCGCTGCTTTTACACTGCTTGTCGTAACACGCAGGCCACACCTCGTCGGCAGCGACCTGCACCGCAAACAGAATCAGAAAGAAAACAACCGCAAATTTTCTCATTTTTCCCTCTAAAATCAAAATCCGTGCGATTATATTTTTAGCAGAACCCTTTGCAAGTTATAAAAAACCGTTATCTCACACATTTTACAGGATAATGATAATATCCATCCTTGTCACACCGCTCGATAATTCCTTCCTTGAAGTCAACGTACCACGCTTCGTTGTCATAATAATAGTAATCATACTCGTCATAATAATCGTCGTCTTCGTCGTCATCCCCGTAATCGCGGACTTTTCTCAAACAATCATCAGTTGTTGCAATATTGGTTGTTGAACTCCAGAAAACGGAATTCAGCTTTTCCATATCAGGAAAATAGGTGGCCATATCCGGTTTTTCATAGTTTACGAGTGAAAAAAGCTCGTTTCTGTTCGGCAGTCTCCAGTCTGCAAAACCTGCATATTCGAGGTTTTCGCAGTAGGCAAGAGCGTCAGCCCAATCCAGCCATGACGGAGAATGCGACTTCTGCCAGATAAGATCGGTTGCCGGATCTTTCACTATTTCCTCTCCGTTGTTTTCCGATATTTCAAACTTTGAAGAATGTTCCTGTTTTTCTCCTTTCACACATATAAAATCCATCTCATAGTCGGTGGATATCTCTTTGGTCATACCGATCCAAACCTCCAGAACATTTTCTCCGTATAGAGTTCCGGACATAAGCCGGTAAGCGGATGTTCCGGATATTCCCAAATCAGACCAGAATTTGGGACCTTTATAATCGTTTGTATCGACAAGAGTCACAAGTTCCCATATCTCCGGCAGTCTCCATCCCTCTCCAAGGCTTTCGCAGTAGGCTTTGGCATCCTCGTACTTCAATTGTTTTTCAGTTGAGATCCATTTAAGACCCGAAGCGTGTTCCGTCACGATTCCGCCTGACGAAGTGAAATTGAGAGGAGTGCAGGTTTTGCCTGCATACTGCGAATCCTGCCCGAAAAGTTCTTCTCCTTCTTCGGCGCACGGCATCTCGTAATCTTTTGCTCCTTTACTTGTAGATTTATAATTTTTTTTGTTGTAGCAGAGCTTTTGCCCGGTGCAGATATTTTTCGAAATATCGATTTTTTCGCACTCGTTTCCGTTTATCCGGTAACCGTCCCTGCATTTGCAGTAATACTGTTTCAGGCTTGTCGCAAAGCAGGAAACGCCGTTTTCTATATCTTTGCACGGATCGGCTTCGCACGGGCTTGAGCACCTCTTTCCGTCCCAGAAAAAACCTTTTTCGCATCCGCAGTAATACTTCGAACCGCTTTTCGGAAAACAGTCGAGAGCATTTCCGATTTTGCCGCACGGATCAAATCTGCACGGATCTTCGACGCATCCTTCACCGTTCCAGAAAAAGCCGTCATCGCAAAGTCCGCCTCCCCTAACGCACAAAGCTCCGGAAGGAGTCGAAGAATCTTTTTTTTCTTCAGTAAATACAAAACCGCCCGTACTGAACCGATAAGCTTCGTCTTTCCCTCTGACTTTCGTAGTAGAAGACCATAAACCGCCCCAATCCCAATTCCACGGACGATCAGATTGTTCCACAGCAAATTTACTGTTTTCATAGTCGTACAGAGTGAAAAGTTCGTTTATGCTTGGAAGTCTCCAGTCGCTGAAACCGGCATATTCAAGATTTTCGCAGTAGGAAAGAGCTCCTTCCCAGTTTTCTGTCAATTCAAGCGGCTTCTGCCACATCAATTTGTAGCGCGATCCTTCAAAAACTTCGCCGCCATTGATTTTTTTCTTCTCAAGTTTTGAAAACGTATCGTACTTTTCACCGCGGACACAGCGCAGTATATAAGTTTTATCCTGCACTTCCTTCCCTGTCCCGACATCATATACCGAATAAGAAAATGAAGTATCATCATGGTCTACAATCCGCCATGCGTAGTCCGTATCGTAATCAGCGGAATGATAAGTCGATGAAGTCCAGAAAAAATTATATTCCAGGATCTCGGTCTGATATTCAAAACCGCTCTCTGCAGCCTCTTCATCGTTCAATCCGGCAATAGTGAAAGCTTCGGGAAGTGTTGGAAGCCGCCAGTCGCTGAAGCCGCCGTATTCAAGATTTTTGCAGAAATCCCAGGCTTCTTTCCAAGTTCTTTTTGAGAAGAATGAAGATGTCCACTCCAATCCTGTAAAACTGTCAACAGTCACTTTTTCGTCTTGGACATCCGACTTTACCGAAAAATCTCTTTTCGTGCAGAAACCGCGTTTTGAATACTGCGCATCCTGGCCGTAAAATCTACGTCCGTTTTCAGGGCATTCCGTTTCACGCTCGTTGTCGTAACACGAATCAAAATTCCGGCACACAAAGGCTTTGTTCATAGCAGGCAAAACCGGATAATCTTCGTCTTCGATTTCTTCTTCCGTGTCTTCGTCTTCCGCGTTTCCTTCCGGAATTTTGCTTCCCGAAGAAGAACTGCCACATCCGACAAACAGAAAAATCACAGCAAAAAAGATAAAAAGTGTGATTTTTTTCATAATTACTCCACTATTTTTTATCCGGCAGTTTTTTCACGCAGAAGCTCCCTTTCACCGATTTAAGACAGGTGTGATCAGCCGGGCATGTCGAATCATCGCCCTCTTTGCAGTTTTCGATGACGCAGTAACCCGTCTCTTTGATCTTGGGGTGCATCTTCGCTATC
>CAJOMF010000121.1 GCA_905235605.1 uncultured bacterium | reverse complement strand
CGGAGAGCTTGCCCGCAGAAAAATGCACGCGAGCCGCGTGCGCTCCGACATAGAACATACTGCACAGGCAATTTTAGATGCCCGCGCAAAATATCCTGATTCGTCTCTTGCAGATTTGTACGATGAAACACTGATGCCGACAGAACTCCGTAAGGCTCATAAGGAAAATGATAAAGCTGTTTTGTCCGCTTACGGCTTCAATCTGAAAATGACAGAAGCTGAAATTGTTGCCGAACTTTTCAAGATGTATGAAAAGCTGATGATGGCACGTTAAACTCTTGCCTTTTTCAAGTTTTTCCCTAAAATAATGCGTTTTTGATTTTTTGGTATTTGTAATGGACAGAATAAAATCGGTCGCAAAAAATAAAAAGGCTTTCAGAGCTTATGAAATCCTCGATAAACTCGAAGCGGGGATCGTTCTTCAGGGAACGGAGATCAAGTCGATCAGAGAGGGCAATGTTTCGTTCAGAGACAGCTTTATCGACATCATAAACGGCGAAGTGTGGCTCGTAGGTTTCTACATCGCGCCGTACAATGCAGGAAGCATCTGGAATCATGCTGCCGACAGGCGCAGAAAACTGCTTCTCAACAAGCGAGAGATCAGAAAATGGGATGCCAAAGTGCGCGAAAAAGGCTTTACGGTCGTGCCGATAGAGCTTTATTTCAAAAACGGCAGGGCGAAGATGGAGATCGGGCTTGCACGCGGAAAGACCTCGTTCGACAGAAAGGATGACCTGAAAGAGAAAGATATTAAAAAAGACAGCGTTAGATTTACTGAAAAATACAGATGAACACTCGTGAAACAGGGTCTGAAGCCGAATCGTTCGCAGCTGCATGGCTGATCAGACAGGGCTGGGAAATTCTTGACAGGAACTTCTTTATGAAAGGCGGAGAACTCGATATCGTTGCGAAAAAAGGCGATATTCTCGCTTTTGTCGAAGTCAGAAGCTGGGATCATGCCTTCTGGGACGGCGGCACGCCGCTTGAAACGATTCACCCGGCAAAGATAAAACATATAATAAAAACAGCACTTTACTATATGCAGAGCAAAAAGATCCATATTCAGGATCTCAACATCCGCTTCGATGTTGCCGGACTCATAAAAAAGGAAGACGGTACTTTCGATATAAACTACGTCGAAGGTGCTTTCGACGCAACGGGGTACTAGCATGCCGGGAACTCTTTTCGTAACTGCTACACCGATCGGAAACATGGGAGATATCACTTCCAGAGCCGTTTCCGTGCTTGAAAGCTGTGACATCGTTCTGGCTGAAGACAGCCGCGTTTCGGGAAACATGCTGAGCAGGCTCGGCATCAGAAAGCCGATTTTTTCATACCACAAATTTACAGAAAAAAAATTTCTCGATCAGCATATCGAAGAGCTCAAAAGCGGAAAAAACATAGCTCTCATCAGCGATGCAGGGACTCCTGCGGTTAGCGATCCTGGAAAATTTCTGGTCAGAGCTGCGCTTGACGAAAACATTCCCGTCGTACCGGTTCCGGGTGCAAGTGCCGCCATCTCGGCGTTTTCGTGCTGCGGATCACTTGAAAATTCATTCGTTTTTGCCGGTTTCCTTCCGTCAAAAGGGGCTGAAAGAGAGCGTGAGTGCGAAAGATTCCTCTCTTTCGGACTTCCCGTCGTTTTTTACGAAGCCCCGACAAGAATAAATGATCTCCTTGAAATGATTGAGGAAAAATGCGAAAGAATAGTCGTCGGGCGTGAGCTTACGAAGCAGTTCGAAGAGATTTTCGTCTACACCGGCGGCGAAGTTAAGGAGAAAGGGGAATTCACGGTCGTTGCCGAGCCTCTTAAAAAAGAGGAAAAAGTTGCAGAAATCGACGAAGATCTGCTTAATTTGATTGCAAAATCGGGAATTTCGGCTAAAACTGCATGCGAAATTGCTGCACGGGTTTATCCCGAGCTTAAAAAGAATGATTTGAAGAAGTTTTTTATGAATAAGTAACTTGCTTAAATAATTGGAGTTTCAATTGGAAGTTGTTCACAGATTCAGAAATCACTACTTTCTTTACTGTTATTTGCTTTTTCTCTGTATTATCGGTTCATGCAATCTGAAAAATTCGCATCAGGATCCGGAAGAGAGGGAAGGAGTCGAGGATATCGACGAAGGTTTTGACAACGATGACGAGATTGCTGATTTTGACGCAGCCGAGACAGGAAACGATGCCGCTTTTGATGAAAAAAACGATATGGAAATCGAAGATGAGGAATCTTTGACTGATGATGACGCCGTTTCTGATGACGTTGTGTTGACAGACGACGATTACAACAGGGATTTTCCGGATATGACGGGAACTTGGGCTAATCTCACCGTTTTCAAAGGTTCGTCGAAGGTCCCGGTAATAGGTTCGACGCTTCCGGCCTGGGCTATAATGGTCTCGAAAGTCGACATATATTCACAGGAAGAGGGCATTCTGAGTGCACACACTGAAATGTGCCGCCTCAAAACGGGAGTAGGAACATCTCTGATTTCTGCGGTAGTTCCCGACAGTTTTGCCGAAAGTCTTGGAAATGTCGATAAAAATTTTTATCTTTCTTACGGGGAGAACGGCGAAGTAAGATTTCATCAGGACAAGCTCTGGGAAGTGCGCTCCTGCACTCTCGACGACCCGGAAAACGAACTTTTGCCTGCAGATATAAACGACCCGAGGGTTTTTGATGCCGACGGAACAGGGGTCAACGGTCTGAAAATAATGACGAAAGGGGCTTTGAATGCCGAGGCTGAGATCCTGCAGAAAGTGAGTACTGTTCTGGACGGTGTTCTTGACGAAAACGGCGAAGTCCACGGTGTCACGACATGGTATGAGGCTCAAAGTGTGATGTGGACGAGCAGTCCGCTTCTTCAGGACGGCGCACCGACTTCTCCGAC
>CAJOMF010000120.1 GCA_905235605.1 uncultured bacterium | reverse complement strand
TCGCTTCTTTCCCGGAAAAGCAGACGGCTTGTGAAAACCAACTGGAAAACGAAAAGGTTCAACTCGAAACTGCGAAAGCGGAATTGGATAAGCCATTCGTCCACGAGGAAGAACTGAAAACCAAGTCCGCACGGCTTGCCGAGTTGAATGCAATGCTCGACCTAAATAAGAAGGACAATGAGATTGTTGACGGGGATCGTGAAGAGGAAGAACCGTCCGAACCATCCCGAGAAGACAGAGATTCACGCTGACAAAAAGGTGGCGTCTTTACGGCGCTGCCGATACATAATCGCACATTTGCGAGAGACCTAAATTGCCAAAGTGAAGTGTTGATTTTGAGAGCAAAAAAGGCGAAAGAGCGAAGGTTCACCTTGACAAAAATAGGGGGTATAGATAGATATTTCAAGATTTTCGGAGCCTGAGGAAGCCGCCACCAACGAAGTTGGCATAACCTTGACGGGTTGATGATGAAAATGCTGCAATGGCGAATTTGAAGGCAAAAAATGTATAGATATTTCTGAGTTTCCGTCGCCTTCGGTGAAAAAGACAAGCATTTTCATCAGCGTTCAGTCAAGGTTGGCGGCGGATATGGTAAAATACAAACGGTTACTGTCTGCGGAAAGCAGGAAAATATGAGCCGTTTAACATTGCGTGACCGAATTGCGATTGAGTGCGGGATATACAGAAAACTTCAACTGAACGAGATTGCAAGAAAAATCGGTAGAACGCCGGCGTGCGTATCGAAAGAAATACGAAACAACAGAACAATGGCAAGGGGTGATCGACCGTGCGGAAAAGATTGCAGATTTGCAAAGGAATGTCAAACAAAGGGGGTATGCGGAAAAGAAGGCTGTCGGAAGCGATGTATATGCTGTAGCGATTACGATTGCAGGGAACTTTGCAAGCGATACAACAATGATCCTTGCAGCATCCTTTCCAAGCCGCCGTATGTATGCAACACCTGCATTCGGCGCAGAACTTGCCGAGCAGATCGGGCGTACTACATTGCTCAACAAGCGGATGCTGCGGCAAAGCGCAGATATTCCGATTCCAGAAGTAAAATACAGACTCGCGGTGAAGATCTCGAAAAACTGGATCAGTTGGTCACACCGCTGATTCTGAAAGGACAGCCGTTAACACACATATGGTCGGAGCACGGCGACCAGATCAGCATTTCACAGCGTACCCTCTACAGATATATCGATCAGGGCGTTTTAAGTGTAGGAAATATTGATCTGAGACGAAAGGCAGCATACAAGCCGAGGAAAAAGAAGAAAGAAGTCTCCGAGGGATTTTTGAACCAGGAGTTCCGTAAAAATAGAGGTTATGACGATTATCTGAAATATATGGAAAAGAACCCTGATACACCAATCGTACAAATGGATACGGTAAAGGGATGTCGAGAGCAAGGAAAGCGTCTTCTCACCCTTCACTTTTGTAATACGAATATGATGCTGATGATTCTTATGCGAGACGGAAAAGCCGATACTGTGGTCGAGCAGTTTGATCTTCTTACCAGTCTGCTGGGGCTTGAAGAATTTCGCGGGGTGTTTCCGGTGATCCTGACCGACAACGGCAGTGAATTCAAGCATACATGGGCATTGGAAACCACTCCGGACGGCAAAAAGCGAACACGGATTTTCTATTGTGATCCCCAGGCTTCATGGCAAAAGCCGCAGATCGAGAAAAACCATGAGTTTATCCGTTATGTCTTACCTAAGGGGAAGTCCTTAAATCCATATACGCAAGAGGACATTACGCTTCTTGCCAACCACATCAACAGCATTCGCCGGGAATCTCTCGGCAACCGTTCCCCATATGAAGCCACAACCGATAAAAGCATTCTTCGATTGATGGAGTTGATGGGTTTACATTCAGTTTCGGCAGACGAGGTTAATTTAAAACCCACTTTGTTGAAACATTAACTTAAATCTACAGCAGACAGTGACCGCAATATATTTCTGAACCAAGACAGGTTGCGTTCACTTTGACAAAACGAGGTTTCAATCTGTCTGTTTTGCTATGCCAAAACGACAGTGAAATATATTAATTTCCGGCTTTTGAGGAGCCCAACACACTCTTAAAAGCCACAGAATTATGCTTATTTGATCTTTTGAAGCTTAAGACAGGTATTTACCCTAACTTCACTTTTTCATTTAAGCCTCTTGTAATAATTGAGAGGAGCAAAGATATGGCAAAGAAAACAGCGAAAAAAGTTGATTACGGCTACACGACGGAGCAGATCAAGGAGATCCAGGAGTATTTCAAATCTCACGATACGGCGAGCAGGCAAAGGTTTATCTGAAAGCGAAAGATATTTTTTCACGGTACTGGCTAAATAACCTGAAAGGCGTAGGCATCAAACGGATGATGAAAAACTTCTCTATGCAATATCCACTCAAGGTTTTGCAAAACGCCGACGGCGATTATTTTACCGAAGAAGTCGCCGAAATGTACACTGATCCCGAACAGTTTGACAAGGCGATCGATCAGTTTTTTGAAATGTATGAAGAACCGATTTGCGCCGGACTGGAATCCTACGCAAAGAATTTCGGTAGAAAAATTGAAGATTTGACGGACGAAGAAATCGGTTTTGTCGTAGAAAAGGTTGCGGATGTTCTGGACGAAGAACTCATAAAAGTATTGATGCTCGGTCAGCAGGTGCCGGAGGTTTACGAGGTTTCCCGCGAAATCCGTACCCATGAAGATTTCAGCAAAGTCATCGTAAAACCTATATCCAAAACTAATTTTCCCTTTGATCTGTTTGCGCCCTGCCGCGGCATTTTCATTCATCGTGGCGATAAATTCATTGCAGATTTCGCTGACGATCTCATCAAATTTTTTGTCCAAATATTGATCGATTTTTGCGATGGCTTCTTCTTTGGTAAGTTGTACACGTGACATATAATAATCCTCCCAATATTTATTAGACCTGTTGGTCTTTGTGACATTATAGCACATTTGTGTTCATTTGTCAACATTTGTATTCATAAAAGGGTGGAAAATTTTTTATAATACAAAAAAAGGCAAA
>CAJOMF010000119.1 GCA_905235605.1 uncultured bacterium | reverse complement strand
AACATTTCTGCATGTTCCGCGCAGCTCACGCAACCCCTGATAGCTGAAGCCTTCGAGCGAAATTTCATCCTGAGTTACGGCAAGAAAAAAACGTTTTTCGTCAACGGAAAAAAGGTAGATCGTTTCTTCCGTTGCGGACAAATCCTCTGCTTTTTGGAACAAAAGGTGCCCGTCTTCAACTTTGACGAGGATCTCTCCTTTTTGATTGAAATACAGAATAAAATCAAAACTTTCTGCTTTAATGTCTTTAAAAGCGATGTCCATTTTGCTTGGAAGTATGCCCTGGATCATGGTGATGTCCTCCGCTTCTTATACCGCTTCACTTTGATCTGCTATTTAAGGTATAAATCTGAAAGATTAAATAAAATCAGCCTCTTGTTATCTTTTACACCTTCAAATCCTATCCTGCTGAAAAAACCGTATTTTCTGCAAGTAAGCCCTGCGGCGTTTATCTGCCTGATTTCTTCATCGATCATATTTTGCGTTATAGGTGCAGCGCGGAATTTCGCTTCGTAGAAAATAAACTTGTTTCCTTCCTGAGTCACGATGTCGAACTCGCCGTTTCTGCGGTTTGCAGGATCGTCATAGTAATATTTCCCTATTTTTTCAAAAGGATTTTCAAGCTCGCATGCTTTGTTTTTTCTCACAAGATACTGGCGGCAGATCTCTTCAAAGCATTTCGGCACATACTGCTCTTCAAAATCCTGACTTATGAATCTGTCAAAAAAGACATCGGGATTCATAACGTTCAAGCGGGAAAGATTTCTGTAAATATATCTGAAATAAAAAAGCGAAAGCTGGTCACAGATGTAATAGCCGCATTTTTTCCTGTTGTTTTCATCGTTTATCGGCGCATATTTTCTGACGATCTCCATTTTTTGCAGTTTTTCCAGGATATCGGAAAGGGCGGGAGAGCTTGAGACCGACGATTCCGAGAGAATATCGCTGAATTTTACGCGTCCTTTCGCAAGGATCTCAAACACTTCATAGGCGTTGGCCATCCGCTGGATTTCCGATTTCAGATACATGATGACTTCAGTTTCCAGTCGGCTGCCTGGAGTTGCGATAAGCTCCAGAATATTTTCTCTCACGCTTTTTTCAGGATCGATAAGCTGTGTATAATAAGGCACTCCGCCGAAAACCGAGTAGAGACGGACCTTGTCTTCGTCACTGAAATTTTCATAAAACAAAGCCGCTTCATAATAGTCCATCGCTTTGAGATTTATGACCAGATCAAACCGTCCGAAGAGCGGATTCTGCTTTTCAAGGAGGCTTTCCATCGTATCAATGTAAGAACCGCAGAGGATGAGTTTCAGCATTGACGCGCTTATATTTGTCAATCAAATACTGAATGATGCTGTCCAGACCTTTAACGACTTTCCGCAGGTAGGAATATTCGTCAATTATGAGAACGATCTCCTTTTGGCATGCCTGCTTGAAAACAAAATCGAGAACTTCCTCGATGCTTTTGAATGCAAGCGGCGGAAAACTCAAAACATCTGAAATTATTTCGGAAAGCGAGGCGACATTGTTTTCTTCAAAAGTTTCCTTGCTTTCAAAATAGATCGACATACACGAAAGTCTGCTCAAAGAATGTTTGATAAGTTCGGTTTTTCCTATCCTGCGTCTTCCGTAGACTAATGCCGCCTGAAGTCCGTTTTTTGAATAAAAAGTGTCCAACGTTTTGAGCTCGTTTTTGCGGCCTAAAAAATTTTCTGAGAAATTAGATTTTTTCATTTTTACTCGGTTCCCTCCGACTCAACTTTGTCTGAGTAAAAATATACAATAAAAACCAAGCAGTTGCAAGAAAAAAATAAATTTTATCTTTTCAAAACTTTAGTTTGTTTCCTAAAACTTTACCGTGAAACTTAATCCGTTTCCGGTCACGGCTACACTCATGTCGTTTTTTGTGTTCAAGGTGTGGAGGAAGGGAACAAGGAATCCTACCGCGCTTCCTATCGCTGCACCGACCAGGACATCGCTCAAAAAGTGGCTTCCGCTCGAAACTCTCAAGGCTGCAACACCTGTAGCAAGGGCGTAACTTCCGATAGAAAGCGGGATCCGCCACGGTGAATCAGGGAAATAGCGGCAGAAAGTGTAGGTGAGAAATGTTGCGCTTGCGAAGGCTATGGTCGTGTGACCGGAAGGGAACGATTTCGCCCACTCGCCGTCATTGAGATCGCTTTCAGGTAAATTATCCGAGCCGGAATACATATAAGGTCTGGTGCGGTTTACGGCAAGTTTCAGCGTCTCTTTCAAGCCGTTTGCGATAAGCAGCGTCTCGATGTACATCACGCCGTTCGTAAACCACTCCTCTTTGTCAGTGGAAAGCAGTGCAACAGGCGTTACGGCGGATGCAATGAGCAGAAAATCTGCTGCTCCGTCATGTATCTTTGAATAGGGCTGTATGAATTTGCGGTCGAAAGCGTTCACTTCGCTCTTTGAATATGGGTGTTCCTCGTACTTTTTGCGGTTGATCTCCATCATGTCGCTAAGGATCAGGTTCCCGCCTGTGAGCAGAATGCCCGTTCCGAGAAGAAGTCCGTCGGTCAGCGGGTCGAGTGCAAAGACTTTTTTACTTTCCGGTCCTTCGGCAAATAAAGAAAAGACCGCGAAGACCAGAAAAAATATGCAGGCAATCTTTTTATTCAACAGCTTCTCCAACAAAATGCCGGATATTAGAGCGGATACAACTCTGATTGGAATATTTTCAACCGGTGGAATGCCGCAAAGATTTGAGAAAAATCGGTTTTTCAATAAAATCGGCTGTTTTTTTGAAGGAGGTTCAAATGCAGAACGAGGGAAAGATCGCGATTCTTGATGTAAGCTCTTATATTTTCAGAGCTTTTCACGCGCTGCCGCCGATGACTTCGCCTGAGGGAAAACCGGTGAACGCTATTTACGGCTTCATCAATATGTTTTTCAGGACGATGTCGAAGTTCAAAGGTTTTGCGGCGGTCGCGGCGCTTGACAGCAAGACTGAAACTTTCAGGAAGAAGGCTTATCCTGAGTACAAGGCGAACAGAAAGGAG
>CAJOMF010000118.1 GCA_905235605.1 uncultured bacterium | reverse complement strand
TCTCTGCGTATTTTCGTTATAGATTTCGGCTACCTGGATTTCGTGAAGGCTGAAGAAAACGGCGAAAAGCCGAAAAGCGCCGAGTTCCGTCCAGTAGCTTTCATAAATCCGGAAATCACTGAAAAAGAAGGGAATATCACCTACGGCGAAGGCTGCCTCAGCGTTCCGAGGTACAATGCCGATGTCGAGCGTGCCGAAACGATCGTCTGCAAGTATTTTGATGTCGAGGGGAACCCTCAGGAAATCAGGGTGAGCGGGCTTGCGGCAGTTGCGATACAGCATGAAAACGACCATCTCGACGGAGTTCTTTTCATCGACAAAATAAGCTCCCTCAAACGCGGGATAGCACTCAAAAAAGTCAAAAAATTCCTCGGTGCGGTACGTGAAAACGGCTCAAAAACGGAAACGGCGCTCTATGGAAAGTAAAACAAGAGGTTCTTTTGAAAAATCTATATAAAAAATTCATCGGTTTTTCTGCCCGGCATACCTGGTTTATGGTGATCTGCCTTATCACAGTCATGGTGTGCGAGCTGGTCTATCTCAAGCACAATCTCAAAATCGACACCGATCTGCGTGCCCTTTTCAAAGGTGCCAACGAGACGGTGATCGAGCTTGAAAAAATGGAGAATATCGTCGGAAGTTATTCGACAGTTCTCGTTGTAGCCAAGTCGCCCGACAGAGAGAAAAACATCGAAGCACTGCGGCAGATAAAGGCGAAAATCGACGGAAATCCGCTCGTCAGGTTCATAGAATTCGACAGAGACGTCGAGTATCTTGAGAAAAACGCCCTTCTTTTCGCCAGTGTTGAAGAGCTTCAGAAGATAAAGGATGAGATCAACGGCGAAATTGCAAAAGCTGTAAAAAGAGAGCTTTCTTTTGATGAAAATCAGGAGGAAAATGGCTCCGAATCTGATGGAAAGGCTGAGGAATCAAGCGATCTTACCTCAAAAATGGACGAGATCCTGAAAAGAGCTGAGGATTACCGTGTCAAATATAAAATGGGTAAGTTCTACGAAGCTGAAAAAGGGACTTATGTTGCGATGAAAGTGCGTCCTGCCGGCGGAGAGACCAATGTTGCCGACAGCAAAAAAATCGTTGATCTGCTGGAGCAGGCGATTGCCGGAGTTCAGCCTGAAAAACTTGGCGTCGAAGTCGAAGCGGGCGGGCTTTTCCGCAACAAACTGCGTGAAATGACTGCGATTTACAACGATGTATTTTCAACTCTGGCGATCTGCATAATCCTTCTTTCACTTACGATAATCTTTTATTTCCGCTCGATCAAAGCGCTTTTTATCGTCTTTTTGCCGCTTTCAGTCGGAGTACTCAGTGCGATTTCTGCGATGCAGTTCTTTGTCGGCGGATTCAATATTATCTCCGCGTTTTCATTCACGATCCTGTACGGCTTGGGGATCGACTTTTCGATCCATCTTCTCGGCCGTTTCAGCGAACAGGCGGCAAAAACAGAGAGCACCGAAGAGGCTCTCAAACTTTCTCTGCCGAACACGATGCCTTCGATTTTTTCCGGCGCGATAACGACTGTCGCGGCGTTCTTTTCGCTGATAATGATAGATTTCAAAGGCTTTTCCGACTTCGGTCTTGCGGCTGCTCTCGGTGTTTCGACTTCTTTTATCGCGATCATGCTGTTTTTCCCGGCAGTCGTTTTTCTTTTTGACAGATTCGGCAAGTTGAAGATCAAGGCAAGAACGACCGGTTTTCTCGCTTCGGTTTTTGTCAGTTTTTCAAAGAAACCTGCTCTTGTCACGGTGATTTTTCTTGTGATAACGGTCATTGCGGCAGTTTCTGTCAAGTTCGGCTCTATAGAATACAATTTCGACAACCTGAGTTTCCCTGGAAAATACGCCGACACGATAACGAACCACTATGTTTCGGCTCAGAAAAAGGAAAAAACCGACGTTATTTCGACTGGACTTCCTTCGTTTATAGTGACAAATTCGGCGGAAGAGACTGAGGATGCGACAAGAGCTTTGACAAAAATGAAAAAAGAGAAATCGACTTCGATCGAAATAAAAGATCTGATTTCGATCTACACGTTCCTGCCTGAAGAACAGGAGGAGAAAATCAAAATAATCAAGAGCATAAAAAGGCTGATAGAGAGGAAAATCAACCTTTTCAGCGAAGCGGAAATCGAGAAATTCAATAAGGAATTCAAGCCTTTTCTTGAAGTCGACTCTGTCATGGAACGCGAAAAACTCCCCGATTGGATAACCGACAAACTTTCACTCAAAGACGGCTCTTCCGACCGCTTCATCATGGTCGCTCTGGGCGGCAACAAATCGAATGTCGAAGACGTTATGCGCATAAAGAACGAATTCGGTACTATCCATGGAAACATCAACGATTACAAACTGTTAGGCTCCTATATGCTTCTCGGCGAAATCGAAAAAGTCATAGATGTCTACGTTCCGCTTGCAATAGTTTTTGCATTCTGCTCGGTATTTATCGTTCTTGTGCTGCTTTACCGCTCTTTTATAAATGCTTTCGTCGTTTTTCTTCCGCTCGCAGCCGGCATTCTGTGGATGATCCTCGTAGCGGTTTGTTTCGGAATAAAGTTTAATGTTTTCAATATGATAATCATTCCGACCGTTATCGGAACAGGCATAGATTCGGCAATTCACATCTACTACCGCTACCGCACTTCAGCCGGCTCGATGATTGAAAACCTCAAAAATACGGGAGGGTCGGTTTTTTATTCGTCACTCACAACTCTTGTAGGCTTCGGCAGTGTCGCCCTTGCAAAGCATAAAGGGCTGCAGTCGATAGGGATCATGGCTTCGATCGGAATAGTCATGGTCACTCTGGTAAATCTCGTTTTCTTCCCCGTCATCATCAAGTGGATCGAAGATCTCAGAAAGAAAAAAGCGTGATCTGAAACAAATCTTCTGAAACTTATTTTGTGAAACAGTTTTTTTACTTACATGGTACAAAAGATTAGGATTCTATCAGGAATTATTCTTCAGGATTTTCAGGATTTTCTTCGGGTTCGTCGAACTGAGGTTCTATACCGTTTTCAGGTTCAAGAAGTTCGTTGATGCTGCCTGATTCAGGCTGAAGCTCTTCGGGATCGATGATCTTCGTGACTGAAACAACGATTTCTCCGTTTTCGACTCTGAAAAGTCTGACGCCTTTCGTGTTCCTG
>CAJOMF010000117.1 GCA_905235605.1 uncultured bacterium | reverse complement strand
CATAATTTCGCCTCACTTGGTTTATAAATTTTGCCGCTAAGCTCGCTCACTATGCCTTCAAGAACAAGCGAAAGCAGTACGGCAGGAAGCTCCGCCGCGCCGATCCCCGAAAGAACAGTGAGAGTGTCAAAGTCGATCCCTGACGGATTTGACTTTATTATGTTATAAACAATTTTTTCAGTTCCAGCAAGTTGCAGCTCTTTTTTCTCATTCAATAACGGTTTTTCTTTAGTTATTTCAGCTTGATAAGAATTCTGCTTTTCTGAAAAAATCCCAAAATCCTGTTCAAAGTATCTGCTTTCTCCGGTCAGCATATCAAAATCGAAAAGTATTTTGAGATTTCTGCTCCCCCTGTATTTTTTCAAAAATCCGTAATTCCCTTCAAAAAGCGGATCTCCTATCTCTCCGGGGCAGACGAAAACTTTTTTGCCGTACTCAAGTGCGAGTCTCGCCGTGATGAGGCTTCCGCTCTTTGCCGCAGCCTGGACGAGAACAAGTGAGCCGCACATTTTTGCGACAGTTTCGTTTCTTATCGGAAAATTCCTGCCGATCGGCGGAGTGTCGGGCGGAAACTGTGAAACCAGCGCGCCGCTGTGTTTGATTTCTTCGGCTAGACCTACATTTTCTTCAGGATAAATAACGTTTATTCCTGTACCGAGAACGGCAATCGTCCTGCCTCCGTATTTGAGTGCCGCCCTGTGTGATTCGGTGTCGATGCCGCGGGCGAGACCGCTGATGACCGTTTTCCCGCTTCTGACAGCAGCTTCAGCCGCTTTTGCCGCCAGTTTTATGCCGTAGAGGCTCGGTTTCCTGCTTCCTACGATGGCGATTCCGCCCGCATCGCACGGAAGGATCGAGCCCTCGATGTCAAGAGGAAGTCCGATTTCGGGCTTGAGTTGTAAAATTCTGTCCGGGTGGTTTTCCGCGGAGTTGTTTGCTTTAACCATTGAGCGATCCTAAAAACGATTTCATTTCATCGATCTGCTCGTCGGGAGTAGATGCTCCGGCGGTGATTCCGACCGATTCCGAATTTTTTAGAATTTCGATATCAGAAATAGTGAAATCATCAGGCGATTCGACCCAAAACGAATTTTTGTTTTTTTCTGAAACGACTTGAAAAAGTTTGGATGTGTTGGACGAATTTCTGCCGCCGATAACGACCATTGAACCGACTTTTTTCGCAAGTTCGCCTGCGGAATCCTGCCTTTTGAGAGTTGCCGTGCATATCGTTTCCGCCGCAATGAACCTGTGTCTCTGCATTGTTCCGACTGTTTTACGCACTTTTTTCAGCAGAAAATCGTAGTTTGCCGGGCGGGAAGTCGTCTGTGCGACGGCGAAAATTTTGTCGTGAGTATTTATAAATTCGGAAAGTTCCCCGTTTTTTGAATCAAATTCAGACGGATGTATCACGAAAAAATCGCCTGTTATTTTTGAAGTTATTCCTCTCACTTCGGAATGTTCGCGGTCTCCCATGATCAGGACGGCAAAACCTTCGGCAGAACGCTTTTCGACAAGCTGATGAATGCGCTGGACATAGGGACATGTCGTATCGACAAGCGTAATGCTGCTGAATCTGTCGAGTTTTGCTCTTTCGTCTTTCGTGATGCCGTGGCTGCGGATCACAACGCACGAATTTTCCGTGATCGAGTCGATATCGATGACGTCCACACCTTTTTCTTTATAGTCGGCGATCACTCTCGGATTGTGGATGAGAGGTCCCAGCATAAAAACTTTCATTCCGCTTTTTTTTGCGTTTTCTACCGCCTCTTCAAGCAGCGAGAAAGCCCTTCTCACGCCGAAGCATACACCTGAATTGTCGGCAACAGTTATTTTCATTTTCCCTCTCTTTCATGTGCGTATTTAACGATGAGATCCACTGTCTGTTCCAAATTTATGTCGGAATTGTCGAGCAGTATGGCGTCTTCAGCCTGTTTCAGCGGGGAAACGGCGCGTGTTGAATCCTTGATGTCGCGTTCTTTTATCTCACGCACGAGTTCATCAAAATCGACTTTGAGCCCTTTTGCTTCGATTTCGAGCATTCTTCTTTTCGCCCTTTTTTCAGGGGAGGCGGTAAGAAAAATCTTGAGTTCCGCATCCGGCATGATGACTGTGCCGATGTCGCGCCCTTCCATGACAACACCGCCGACTTCTGCATATTTTCTCTGCATGTTGAAAAGAGCCTCGCGGACAAAAGGCAAAGCAGATATTGAACTTGCCTTCATGCTGATTTTTTCAGCGCGTATCTCAGTTGTCACATCTTTTCCGTTGAGAAAAACGCGGTTGACACCGTTTTCGATTTTGAAAGAGACTTCAAAATTTTTCAGAAGATCTCTGATCTTTTTGTGTTCTTCAACGCCGGTTTCACCCATAAAAACGGCTAAAGCGCGGTAAATAGCGCCTGTATCGATATAGGAATAACCAAGTTTTTCAGCCGTGAGTCTGCTCACGCTGCTTTTGCCGGCACCTGCCGGACCGTCTATTGCAACTCTGATTTTTTTCATAACACCCTCCCAAAAAACGGGGTATTGTAATTGGAAATTGTGGAAAATCAAATTTTGATTTGATTTTTTGGCGGCGCTTCGGGATCCCGTGATCCCGTGATTACGGTATCCCGGCATTGCTGCGCCGCTACGGAACCTCAACCCGATTCAGCAGTTCCGAAATGATTTTGTCGGTTGAGATTTTTTCGGCTTCGGCTTCGAAAGAGGGGATGATCCTGTGGCGAAGCACCGGATATGCGACTTCCTTGATGTCTTCCGGTGTAACGAAGGTGCGCCCTTCGATAAAAGCGCGGATCCTGCCTGCTAAAATCAGGAAAATGCTTGCACGCGGGCTTGCTCCGACATCGATGAGCTGCGCGATCCCGCGTTCTTTCGGCTGTCTCGTTTCCGAAACGATGGAAATAACATATTTTTTGATCCTGTCGTCGGTATATATCTGTTTTGCGATCTCCTGCCACTCTTTGATTTCTGCTTTGTTCAGGATTTTATTGAGTTTCTGCGTGAGTTCTCTTCGCTCGAATTTCTCAATGATCTTAAGCTCTTCATCAGGCGTCGGATAGTCGATCAGCACTTTGAACATGAACCTGTCGACCTGCGCTTCGGGAAGCGGATAAGTAATATCCATCTCAACAATGATTTTTCCCCAGTTAGCGGCATTCTCGGTAATATAATCACGAATGATTTTTCCATATTACGCATAGCGAACATTGTGA
>CAJOMF010000116.1 GCA_905235605.1 uncultured bacterium | reverse complement strand
CTATAATGACGACGAATACTTTTTCTTAAAACTTATTGATATGAGCAGACACGGACATGAACAAAATCTTTTATCCCACACAAAATGTGACTGAACCAAAAAATTATAAAAGTTAATCAAAGCGATCGTTGGAAAATTGTAAAGACAGATGCTATACAAAAAGAGACGCCACAATATGACGTCTCTCCATTTTTGATTGATTTTACTGGATTATTTCAGCGTTTTTGCAAGTTCTCTTCCGATTTTTACCGCATCCATGTTGAAATCTTCGGTTCCTTTCGGTGCAGCCTGAAGAACTGCCTTTTCAAGGGAATCTTCGGAAACGAGTTTCGTGACTTCGACAAATGCGGAAAGCGAAACGATGTTGAGGGCGATGAGTTTGCCCTGTTTGTCGTAGGTCGTCGAAGAAATCGGGAGTTTTACGACTTTGTATTTGTCTGTTTCGGGAACATCGACATAGTCGCTGTCAATGAGGACAAGGCCGCCTTCCTTGAGATCAGGAAGGTATTTGTCCGCAGCTTTCTGCGTAAGGCAGAGCATGAAGTCGATGTTTCTCGCTTTCGGGTATTTTACCGGTTCGTCGCTGATGATGACGTCTGCTTTCGACGCGCCGCCTCTTGCCTCAGGGCCGTAGGACTGGCTCTGAACAGCATGTTTGTTTTCATAAAGTGCAGCCGCCGTTCCCAAAATTACGGATGCAAGGATGACACCCTGACCGCCGCTGCCTGAAAATCTTATCTCTTTTCTCATTTTGCCCCTCCGCCGAAAGAATCAATAAGTTTCTGATATTGTTCGGTAAATTCAGGTTTATCAACATTATGGAGAACACCTGTTACGATTTTGTCCTGAAGTTCTTCTTCGCTCATTCCTGCCGCCTTTTCAACGGAAACAGCGTGGTCTCTCTGCCATTTGAGCATGTCAAGGTTGCTGGGACCGTATTTTTTGCGGTTCTTTCTGCCGTGAGTCGTGAAGCACGCTTCAGCCGCCTCGATTACCGAGAAGCCTTTGTGCATGAGACCCTGGTAGATGTAGTTGTCAAGCTGCGGAACGCCGTAGCTCGTGCCTCTTGCAACGAATGTAGCGCCTGCGCCTTTTGCAAGTTCTGCGACGTTGAAATGCGGTTCGACGTTTCCGAAAGGAGATGTCGCAGTTTTGTCGCCGCTTGCCGTGGTCGGAGAATACTGACCGCCCGTCATGCCGTAAATACCGTTGTTGAAGCAGATGAGCGTGATGTCGATATTTCTTCTGCAAGCGTGGATGAAGTGGTTGCCGCCGATAGCGAGAGAGTCGCCGTCGCCCGAAACTACGATGACGTGCATTTCGGGTTTCGCGAGCTTGATGCCCGTTGCAAAAGCGAGAGCGCGGCCGTGAGCCGTGTGAAGCGTGTTGAAATCAACATATCCGGGAAGTCTCGAAGCGCAGCCGATACCGCTGACGAGAACGATCTCATCTTTGTTCCATCCTGCCTTTGCAACTGCTCTGATGAGCGATTTGAGGACTATTCCGTGACCGCAGCCGGGGCACCAGATGTGCGGAAGTTTTTCATTTCTTAAATATTGCGAATAATCAAACATTTTATCCTCCCCTAAATATTAAGGTGATTGACGGCGGAAAGTATCGTGTCGGGTCCGAGCGGCTCGCCGTTTACAAGGTTGATGGGAACGATCTTCGTCCGTTTCGTGAATCTTTCGGCAACTGTTTTGAGCTGGCCGAGGTTCATTTCCGGAACGACGATGTAGTCTGCATTTGCGGCATACTTCGCGAATTCTTCTTTCGGGAAAGGCCACAGCGTGATCGGTCTGAAAAGACCTGCTTTAACGCCTTTGCCGCGGAGGACTGAAACAGCTTCTTCAGCAGCACGCGCCGCGCTTCCTACAGCGAGGAAAAGGACTTTTGCGTCTTCGCACTGAACAGCTTCGAACTTATCGATCATGTTTCTCTGATGGTAAATTTTCGATGAAATTCTCTCGTTTTCTCTTGCAACGATCATCGGATCCATCGTCGGGAAACCTGTGTCGTCATGGTTGAGACCGGTGACGTGGATCCTGCTCTTTCCGAAGTTCGGAAGGCATACCGGCTTGTTGAGATCCGATGCGTACGGATTTTTGCAGACGCCGTCGTTGTTCGGAAGGCTTCTGTTGATGACTTCAAGCTCTCCCGGTTCGGGGATCCTGATTTTTTCTCTCATGTGACCGATGATCTCGTCACCGAGGATGATGACCGGAGTCCTGAAGAATTCGGCAAGGTTGAAAGCTCTGACAGTCTCGGTGAACATCTCTTCGACCGAATTCGGAACTATCGTGATCGTCGGATGGTCGCCGTGGGTTCCCCATTTTGCCTGAAGAAGGTCGGACTGAGCCGGAGAAGTGGGAAGACCGGTCGAGGGACCGCCTCTCATTACGTCAACAACAACTATCGGAACTTCGGCGATGCATGCATATCCCAGAAGCTCCTGCATAAGCGAAAAACCGGGACCGCTTGTAGCAGTCATAGCTTTTGCGCCGGTGAGCGATGCGCCGATGATCGAGCCGATAGATGCGATCTCGTCTTCCATCTGGATGAATTTTCCGCCGTGCTGAGGCTGGTATTCCGACATGAATTCGGCTATTTCGGTCGACGGAGTGATCGGGTATCCGCCGAAAAACTTACAGCCCGCGTAAGCCGCGCCTTTTGCACAGGCAAGGTTTCCCTGAATAAATTCGTACTTTGGATTTGCCATAGTTCTCTCCTACTTTTTCTCAATGTAAATAGCGAAATCGGGACATCTCAGCTCGCACATTCCGCAAGCGATGCAGTTTTCAATGTGGTCAGCAACGACGACCTGCTGCTTTCTTTCGAGCGAAAGAACCTTTTTAGGACAGAATTCGATGCAGACTTCACAGCCTTTGCAAAGTGCCGGTCTGACCGTAAGTACGCACTTTCCGCCTTCGTACTTGGTTTCCTGAAATTCTTTTTTACCCATGTTCAAACCTCACAAATTAAAAAAATATGCCACCGTTTGGATCTCTACTGATATAACGACCGGAAAATCCGATGTTTCAATTTTATAAACTGCTTCCGGACCGAGTTCCGGAAAAAGCAGGAGCTCCATCGACTTCACCCTGCTTCCGTAGTTCGCACCCGTTCCGCCGAAAGCCTGGAAATAAGCGGCTTTCCCTGCAATTACAGCATCGACTGTGTCTTTCGGAAGTGCCCCTTTGCCGATAAAAAATCTGACACCGTGCTTTATAAGCGTTGGAATAAAAGCCGCCATTCTCGCACTCGTTGTAGGCCCTATGCTCATCCTTCCTTCCTTGAATCCCGGAGTCGGAGCAGCGAAGAAAACAGCCGAATTTTCAAGATCAAGTCCTGTATTTTCGCCGTTTTCAAGCATATTGGCGAGCATTTTTGCAGACTGGTCTCTAAGCGTGATGAGTTCACCGCTCAAATTCACGATATTTCCAGCTTTTATTTCCTTATCTGCTGCTATCATAATTCAATCCTGCCCGTCCTGAAGCTGTGGCAGTTGAGCACCACCGCAGCCGGCATCATCGCAATATGCGTCGGAGCCTTCTTCACAAAAACCGCCTTTACCGGGCACCTTCCCGGAAAACCGAGAACGCCGAAATCGAGCTCCTTGATTTTTTCGTTAATAATATCAAGCAGTTTTTCATCTTCGCAAACCTGTTCTAAAAGTGCTTTTTTAGCTAAAGCTGCGACCGAATCGAATGTTCCGCCGATGCCGACACCCACAAAATAAGGCGGACATCCTTTGCCGCCGGCGTTTTTCAGAGTTTCGAAAACGAAATCCGCCACTCCTTCCCTACCCTCTGCGGGAACGAGCATCTTCTGCGTGCTCACGTTTTCGCTGCCGCCGCCTTTTGCTATTGCCGAAATTTCGAAAGTGTCACCGTCGCAAAGCTCGTAGTGGATGAATGCCGGAAGGTTTTTCCCTTCGTTTTTCCGCTCGAACGGGTCACAAACCGTTGATTTTCTGAGAAGTCCTTCAACGTATGCCTCCTCGACCCCTTTGTTTATGAGGATATCAAGGCTCGGAGCATCGCTGAAAGTGACGTTTTTGCCGATTTTCACAAAAACCTGCGCAAGACCGCAGTCCTGACACAGAGGGCGCATTTCAGTTCTTGCCTTTTTGCGGTTTTCATCAATAATTTCAGCAAGTTTTCTTTCAAAAGGATCCATCGCCGGATCTGCAAAAACGACATTTTCCAAAGAATCGGGCGAATAGTTGAGCTTTATAAAAAGCTCTTTTACGGCATCTTTTATGCGAAGACCTTCTATAATTCTCATTTCAGCTCCCAAAAACCGCTGAATTATTAGCCTTGAAGTTATAAAGTCAAATAAAACTTATATAAATATGCTTTTCAATTCCAGACGTGTCCTGCCGCGTCCCGACAGGCGGAGTCAGTAAAATTTTGCAATTAAAACACTTTTGACTATCTTTTCCGGGCTTTAAAAACGGAGGGGCTCTTGTTAGAAAAGATAAAACTCAGAAAGATATTGAAAAAGCTGGCGATTCAGGGCAACCGGCTTGAATGGATCAGGAAAAAACGAAAAAATCTGCCTGAGCAGGTAGAAAAAAAACTTGATGAAAACATCAAAAAAATTTCTGACATTTTTGAAGAAAAAGAACGTGCAAAGGGAGAGAGCGGAAAAATTTCAGAAGAAAAATATCCGAAAATTGCGTTTGAATACGTAAAAAAGGCGCTAGGTGAGACGAATTACAACATGGAGCACTACTTTAAAAAGTATAAGCAGAACGCTCTGTGGGAGCTTTTTGACGAACTGTGGCTCGTCGTCCTCGTCGCTCTCATCCTCAAATTCTTCGTCATCGGCTCTTTCCGCGTCCCGACCGGAAGCATGGTCGATACTATTGAAATCGGCGACAACCTCTTCGTTTCGATGTTCTATTACGGTCTCACGCTGCCTTTCGCAGAGAGCCAGTTCGTCGAGTTCGCAGATCCGAAACGGGGCGAAATAATCACCTTTACAGAGCCGGGGCCTGACAAAAAAGCCCTTGTAAAAAGAGTCATCGGCGTTCCCGGTGATACGATCTTCATTACCGGCAGAAATGTCTACGTGAACGGAAAAAAACTCGAAAGAGAAGAAACCGGCAAAGTCGGCTACTACTCGTCGCGCGGCAGGATCGAAGAGACCACCCAGTTCACCGAAACCGACGAAAACGGCAACAAATACAATGTCATATACAACGACAGTTTTAACGACGATATCCGCGAACAGATCAATGCAAGATGCCCTTACTGCAACCGCTCCTTCACAGTTCCCGACAGGAATTACTTCGTTATGGGCGACAACCGCGACGACAGCCTTGACAGCAGGTACTGGGGCTTCGTTCCGCGCGGAAACGTTCAGGGTAAACCGCTTTTCGTATGGTTTTCAGTACAGTTCGGCAACTCGATCTTCGACATAAAAGAGCTCCGTTTGAACAGGATCGGTCATTTTTTCAAGTAACTTTTTGCGGCGCAATAATGCCGGGATACCGGTTTGCCGCCGTCGTTATTACGATATATCGATATATCAAAATTACGACAAAATGCCGCGGCGGCAAAATGCCTGAATTTTTTTCCTAAAAATTTCAGGCATTTACAAAAAAACTCAAGATATTGTGCATTTTTCTATTGACAACCACAATCAGTTGTGTAATAGTGCCTGGCTTTTTGTGTTTTATAACTTTTAACCCGAAGGAGAAAAACAAATGTTCAAAATCAGAAAAAGAGACCGCTCGCTTGCGGATTTCGACCTTACCAAAATCAAGGAAGCTGTCAAAAAGGCGTTCGTTGCCGCTGATATGCTTTTTAATGACGATATTCTGGATATCCTGTCGCTCAGAGTAACGGCAGACTTCCAGAACAAGATCCACGACAATGTAATCGAGATCGAAGACGTTCAGGACAGTGTTGAGAACACGCTTGAAAAAAGCGGATACACCACCGTTGCAAAGGCTTACATCCTTTACAGAAAGCAGCGCGAAAAACTCCGCGAGATGAAGTCCACGATCCTTGACTACAAAGAGACGATAAACAGCTACGTCAACAACGAAGACTGGAGAGTCAAGGAAAATTCGACAGTTACCTACAGCATCGGCGGACTTATCCTTCACAACAGCGGAAAGATCACGGCTAACTACTGGCTGAGCGAGATCTACGACGAAGAGATCGCAAACTGCCACAGAAACGGCGACTTCCACCTTCACGACCTTTCGATGCTCACCGCTTACT
>CAJOMF010000115.1 GCA_905235605.1 uncultured bacterium | reverse complement strand
CTGATTCCTGATTCCTGATTCCTGATTCCTGATTCCTGATTCCTGATTCCTGATTCCTGATTCCTGATTCGCAAAATTTATATTTTCTGTTAACAAAATTATCTCCTTAAAAAATCAAAAACGCGTTATGATACGGAATTTGGAAAGAAAGGCAAGTTTTTTGTACTCATGGCGTGCCGGAAAGATAAAATTTGCAATAAATCGCGATTTTGCTATGAAACGGCGATTTTTTATTTAACAACGGAGGGTTTCATGGCAAAAATCAAAAATGTTATCATCAGTGTTTTTGACAAGACGGGACTTGTCGGTTTCGCATCGGAACTTGACAAAGCGGGGGTCAAAATCTTTTCAACAGGCGGAAGCTGCAGAATGCTTGCCGACAACGGAATCAACGTAACGAAAATCGAGGATTACACCGGTTTCCCCGAAATGATGGACGGACGTGTGAAGACGCTTCATCCGAAAATCCACGGCGGGATCCTGGCGCGCAGAGACGATGCAAACCACATGAAGGCGGCCTCTGATCACGGCATCACGATGTTCGACATGGTCGTTGTCAACCTTTATCCCTTCAAAAAGACGGTCGAAAGCGGCAAACCGTTTGCTGACATCATCGAAAACATCGATATCGGCGGTCCTTCAATGGTAAGAAGTGCATCGAAAAACTTCAGAGACGTCGCGATAGTCACTTCTCCCGATGACTATCAGGCTGTTCTTGACGAGATGAAGGCGAATGACGGCGAAATTTCGCTCGAAACGAGATTCAGGCTCGCTTCCAAGGCTTTCAGACTGACTGCGGCTTACGACAGCTACATCAGTTCGTTCCTTTCGACTGTCAACTGCAGCGGCGAGAAAATCAGCGAAGATCCCGAATTCATCAATATGCAGTTCGTCAAAAAGGAGACCCTCCGCTACGGCGAAAATCCGCATCAGAAGGCGTCTATCTATATCGACAGCGAGGCTGAAAAAGGAACCCTCGCACTTGCCGAGCAGCTTCACGGAAAGCAGCTTTCCTTCAACAACTACATGGATCTTGAAGCTGCGAAAAATATCGTAAGCGGCTACACTGAACCTGCGGTCGCGATAGTAAAACACACAAATCCGTGCGGTGCCGCTATAGGCGCAACTCTTTCCGAAGCATACAATAAAGCTCTTGCATGCGACCCGGTCAGCGCGTTCGGTTCGATCATCGCGGTCAACAAGACGCTTGACGTCGAGACGGCCGAAATAATGAAGGCTCTTTTTGTCGAAGCTATCGTCGCTCCGGCATTTTCCGATGAGGCGAAGGCTGTCCTCAGCAAAAAGAAAAATATCAGACTTGTCGAAGTAGGGGAATTTGCTCGTAATTTTGCGATGGATGTCGAACTCAAGAAAATTTCCGGCGGCGTTCTGATTGAAACTGCCGACAGGCGCGTAATCACCGAAGCAGATCTTCAGTTTGTTACCGAGAAAAAACCGACTCCGGAGCAGATAAAAGAGCTTCTTTTCGCGCAGAACATGGTCCGCTTCATCAAAAGCAATGCGATACTTATCGCGAAAAACGGCGCAACGGTCGGTGTCGGAGCAGGGCAGATGTCGCGTATCGACTCGCTCGATATCGCAATCAAAAAGGCTCAGTCACCGGTTGAGGGCTGCGTAATGGCAAGCGACGCTTTCTTCCCGTTCAGAGACTGCGTCGACAGAGCTGCATCAGTCGGGATCAAGGCGATAATCCAGCCCGGCGGATCGGTTCGTGACCAGGAATCTATCGACGCCTGCAACGAACACGGAATCCCGATGGTATTCACCGGAATCAGAAGTTTTAAACATCTGTAATTTTAAACTCAAATATATTTTGTAGAATTGTAAGGAACAGTTTTTACGATCCTATCTATTGATTACGACAAGAAAATCCCTGCCGTTTCTATTGACCGTGAAAAGGAGTTTTTTCGATTTGTTGATGATCTGGTTTGCTTCGGCGGCGTTTTTGACCCGTTTTTTGTTGATCGCGACTATTACATCGCCGTTCATGAGGCCTGCGGAGAAGGCGAGCGAGCCCTGCTCGACATTGGAAACGGTGATCTTTCCTTTGTTGTCGGAGAGAGTGAGACCGATCTCGTCGAGGACTTTCCGGTCAAGTTCCTGCGGCGTGTCCGAAGGCTGGTAGTTTTTGTCGAGGACGACTTCAAGTTTCATCGGTTTGCCGTTTCGGATGATTTCGAGCGGTATCTTTGTGCCGTAAGGGCTGAACGCGACCGCCGTTCTGAACTGCGAGATGTTTTCGACTTCCTTTCCGTCGAATTTCGTGATGAGGTCGTACTGCTGCACTCCAGCTTTGTCTGCCGGACTTTTCGGTTCGACGCCCGAAACAAGGATGCCGTTTACGGACTTATCGATCTCGAAGTAGTTTCTGATGTCGTCGTTGAGTTCCTGAATGACGATACCCATCATTGCGCGCTGGATCTTTTTGCCGGTTTTAAGCTGCTGCGTGATGTCCTTGACCATGTTTGCCGGAACTGCAAGGCCGATCCCCATGTAACCGCCTGACTGTGAAAGGATCGCGGTGTTCATGCCGATGACTTCACCTTCGACATTGAGGAGCGGTCCGCCGGAGTTGCCCGGGTTGATGGCTGCATCGGTCTGGATGAAGTCTTCGTAGTCCGTGACGCGCATGCCGCTCCTCCCTTTTGCCGAGACGATACCGAAAGTTACGCTGTTGGAAAGACCGAACGGGTTGCCTATCGCGATGGCGAAACTGCCGACTTTGATCTTATCGGAATCGGCGAATTTGAGCTCCTGGATCTCTCCTTTTTTGAAGTTTTCGATCTTGATTAGACCGACATCGGTATGCGGGTCTGTGCCGATGAGTTTGGCGGTGAAAGTCTTGCCGTCGATCATGACTTCGATCTTTTCAGCTTTCTGAACGACGTGGTTGTTCGTGACGATGAGACCTTCCTTGTCATCGATTACGAAGCCCGAGCCCTGTGCCTGGCTTTTCCTGCTGCGCGGTTGCATCGGATTGCCGAAAAAGAAGTCGAAAAAGGGATCCCGTGCTCTCTGCTGCTCGGTTATCTCGACCTTGATCGAAGCGACGCTTTTTTTCGCTTTTTCCGAAACTTTGATGATCTCCTGCTCGAAATCCTTCATGTCAGCGGCATTCATATCGACTGCTGAAATGAAAAGAAAGAGCGGTAAAAACAAAAATTTTGCCAAGTTTTTCATATTTTCCTCCAACAAAAAAACTCTCAATAAACAATCCCGCTCTTTTATTTATTTCCGTTTTTGCGAAAGAAAAGAGGGAAGGAGAAATTTTTCTCAATCAAGTATAAACTTAGCCGTTTTCTAAAACGGTCTATTTTGCATCATTCTGAGCAAAGCGAAGAATCTAGCATGACCGAAAATTTTTGTTTTTTCTCATAATTCCCCATTTTTTTCACTTGACACAAACTGAATAAAAAGTAAACTGCTCAGCAGGATTTTACATAATTATTCTTCGGAGGTGCAAATG
>CAJOMF010000114.1 GCA_905235605.1 uncultured bacterium | reverse complement strand
AACATTTCTGCATGTTCCGCGCAGCTCACGCAACCCCTGATAGCTGAAGCCTTCGAGCGAAATTTCATCCTGAGTTACGGCAAGAAAAAAACGTTTTTCATCCGCAGAAAAAAGGTAAATTATCTGTTCAGAGATCGGCGAATCTTTTGCAGTTGGAAATAAAAGTTTGTTTCCTTCCGTCTTGACGAGCAATTCACCTTTTTGATTGAAAAATATAATAAAATCAACATCTTGTGGTTTGTGATTTTTGAAACTTATGTCGAATCTGCTCGGTTCTATGTCCTGGATCATGGTGTTTGTCCTCAAAAAACAAAATGCCTGATATTTTTTAAGAAATCATAGAAAAAATCAAGAGGTCGCTAATTAGCGTTGCGGACGCAATAGAAATGATTTTCATAATAAAATAGACAGAGTCCCATGAATTGGTTGCCGCCTGATATGATATTACGAAGAAGCGGAATATAAAATTTTGTTGAAAAGGACGATCTAATTTTACAGAAAAATATTGACTTGATACCGATTTTCTCGTATTTCACTTATAAAAAATGTGCTCTTTTTTTCATTGAATGGTCAAAATAAAACTTTAGGAGGATTTTATGGCAAAAACAACAGTAAAAGCAGGAAATTCACATGCGGGTGAAGGTGGAAGAATGCCTTCTACAACAGGAAATCCAAGTGGCGGTAATCGTGGAAATAATCCACCAAGTAGTGGTAAAGGTTCTTCGGGACAAGCAGGCAGTGGTAAAGGTGCTTCTGGAAAAACCGGAAAGAAATAAAACTGCATTATCTCTATTTTATTTTTGAAAAAATCATGCCAATAAATCAGGGCAGACTTTAGTCGAACTGTTTCCTAAAACTTCATCGTAAAACTTAATCCGTTTCCTGTCACTGCGACGCTCATTTCTTTTTTTGTGTTTAAAGTGTGGAAAAACGGCACTAAAAATCCGACAGCACTTCCTATTGCCGCACCGACAAGAACGTCGCTCAAAAAGTGGCTTCCGCTGGAAACTCGCAAGACTGCGACACCTGTGGCAAGTGCGTAACTTCCGATGGAAACCGTGATACGCCACGGTGAATTGCGGAAGTATCTGCAGAAAGTGTAGGTGAGAAAAGTTGCACTCGCGAAAGCTAAAGTCGTGTGTCCGGAAGGAAAGGATTTTGCCCAGCCGCCGTCATTGAGATCGCTTTCGGGCAAATTCTCCGAGCCGGAATAGATGTAAGGCCTTGGGCGGTTGACGGCGAGTTTAAGCGTCTCTTTCAAACCGTTTGCGATAAGTATCGTTTCGAGATACATCACGCCGTTTGCGAACCACTCATTTTTGTCGGTGGAAAGCAGCGCGACAGGTGTCACCAGTGAAGCTATGATGAGAAAATCGGATGCGCCGTCGTGAATTTTCGAATAAGGTCTGACAAGTTTGCGGTCGAAAGCGTTCACATCGCTTTTGGAATAACTTTTTTCTTCGTATTTTCTGCGGTTTAGCTCCATTACATCATCAAGAAGCAGCTCTCCGCCGGTAAGCAGAACGCCTGTTCCGAGCAAAATCCCGTCAGTCAGCGGATCAAGTGCAAAAAATTTTCCGCTTCCCCAGATGTCGAATTTTTCACCGCTTTTGCCGGCGTTTTCTTCCGCAAACAAAGGAAAAGCCAATAAAATCAGAAGAAATATGCAGAGGATTTTTTTCATTTCTCCACCTAAAAGATTTTCTTTGATGCTTGTTTCATAATCCTGCCAAGACGATCATTCACGGTTTCCTGAATATTTTCAGCTATTTGATTTGCGCGAGCTTCTTTCATGCCGATTTTTTTAGCGACAGCGAGAATATCCTTAATTGTTGGATTCTTTCCCTCTCCTGCAACGGTTGTTGCATGTTCGCCGCCGACAGAATTCGAATAAGTCAGGTCGTAAGCCGGAGATAAGCGCCATCTGCCGTCATAAACAAAGGAAAAATTGTTGGAGTGGTCGTCTCTGTTGTGTGCAAAAATATTGAAACACATGAGAGTGAACATTTTTTCGACTTCCTCTTCACGCTTCGTGAGCTGCCAGGTCAGAGAGAGCAGGTCACAGTAATCGAGTGCCGGGATTCTGTGGGAAGTTTCCAGCAGAGCAGAAACAGAAGCGGTGTGGATTTTTTTCTCTCCAAGCGGAGTTTTCACTCTGTCAAAGCGAATGCAACCGAAATATCCCGGGCAGAGATCAGACGGAAAGAGCCTGACAGCAGGAATGTCTATCCCGCAGTCTCTTGCACAGAGATTGTATTCATATTCCATCAAACCGATATCTGCCGGATCACCGGACGACGGGAATTTTACGATCCACTCTTCTCCGTCCAGACGGATCGTAACTTTCGGCCGTGCTCCGCCGGAAGAACCTCCCATCGCGAAAAGAGTGTCGAGATCCCCTGAATCTTCGGTCTGAAGGATTTTCCGGCATTCTTCGGCAAGGCGGTCGAGATCATCAGTCTGTTCAACGGTTTTCAGGCTGTAAACAGGTTTGTATTCCAAAGCTCCGGTTCCTGATGCTCCGACAATGGAGAGCCGGGAAAAAGGATCGATCTCTTCCGGGCGTTCTCCGGTTTTTCTGAGCATCCGGTCGACCAGCAGTCTGCCCCAACCGTCTGGAAGCGAATCGGCGAATATCCCGAAAATTCCGTCTAAAGGATCGGCTTTTGCGATTTTTACACCTGCCTGCAGCGGAAGTGAAAACGGGCTTATTGAGAATCCGTTTCTAAGCCATTCCTCAGAATATTCAAAAGCGGTCAGCCGTTTCTGGTAGGGAACTATTGTTCCGACTTTTTTCCCGTCCAAAAAAACTTCGATCCTATCTGCGGTTTTCACGGATGATCTCCTCTATTGATGCGGGTATGCGTTTGGCGAACAGGTTCGTGATCTCTTCATCTTCGCCAACGGTCGAAACGATTTTTACGAGTGAAAGAAACGATATTTCTCCGCTGCTTTCAAACCGCCTGATCGTGGAATACGGAACGCCGCTGTTCCTGCTTAATTCTTTTATCGTGATTTTTTTCGCTTTTCTCATTTCCTTGAAGCGTTTCGCGGCATCGACGGCCATTTCCTGCGGAGTTTTCAGCACTATCATTTTACACCTCAAAATCGCCAATATATTAGCGTTTATAGGCTGAAAAGTCAAGTTTTTGATAAAATGTTAGCGTTTCGTTTCCCCATCAATGATTCTTTTTCCGCATAATTTGAGAAAAATCGGTTTTTTAATAAAATCAGCCGTTTTTTTGAGGAGGTAACTATGCAGAACGAGGGAAAAATCGCGATCCTTGATGTAAGTTCTTATATTTTCAGGGCTTTTCACGCTCTACCGCCTATGACTTCGCCTGACGGCAGGCCGGTGAATGCGATCTACGGTTTTATCAATATGTTTTTAAGGACGATATCGAAGTTCAAAGGTTTTGCGGCGGTCGCGGCGCTTGACAGCAAGACTGAAACTTTCAGGAAGAAGGCTTATCCTGAGTACAAGGCGAACAGAAAGGAG
>CAJOMF010000113.1 GCA_905235605.1 uncultured bacterium | reverse complement strand
ATGGTTGCAAGCGAACTTTCCTCGTATCACGGCAGAGCCGATGCTGTCATCAAAACGAAAAATCATATCTACATTTTTGAGTATAAAATGGCGCCTATTACTGCAGCAGAAGGTATAAACCAAATAAAAACAAAAGGTTATGCCGATGAATTTATGTCGGATCCCCGCAAAAAAATCGCCGTCTCGATCGTGCTGGACAGAGAACAGCGCAAAATCACGGAATATATCAGAGAGGATCTGTAATTATCTGTTGGAACAGAATATTATTTCCCGTATTTGTCAACGTTGAAAAAACGCTGGACTTTAAAAATTTCGGAAGCCATCGCACCGTCGAAAGTGCCTGAAAAAAGAACGTGTTTGTCGGCAAGCATGAGGACTTTCTGAGCCGTTCTTTTTATTGAAAGAAGTTCGTGGGTTACAATGAAATATGTCGTTCCAAGCTGCTCGTTGAGTTTGATGAAAAGCATGTCGAGATCACGTGCGGTGACAGGGTCAAGACCTGCCTGAGGCTCGTCGAAAAAGATGATGTCAGGGTCAAGAACAAGCGCACGGGCCAGAGCTCCCCTTTTTTTCATGCCGCCCGAAAGCTCCTGCGGAAATTTTTCGCGGTGTTTGTAAAGATTTACCATCGCCAGTTTTTCGTCAGCCATGTCTTTAGCCGTTTTTTTCGGAAAATCGGGATAGTGCATCGTTATAGGAAGCATGATGTTTTCTTCCAGAGAGAGCGAGTTGAGAAGAGCCGAGTTTTGGTATAAGATACCGATTTTCTTATAGAAATCAGAATTTTCCGGCATCGGGTGGATTATCTCTTCCTCATGGAAGAAAATTTTTCCGCTTACGGGCGGGTTCAAACCTACTATCGCCTTCATCAAAGTCGATTTACCGCAACCCGACTCGCCCAAAACGATGAAACGCTCCCCTTTTTCAATCTGGAAGGTTATGTCCTCGAGGATCGTTCCCGCGCCGTATCCCGCGGTAAGAGCCTCAGTTCTAAGCATTATTTCCCTGGACATTGACCTTTTACAGCCTCGCTGATACTCGTATTTAAGCCGTAAGCCTTATCAAACTGTTTTGCGAAATCAGCAGCAAGTTTTTCAGCTCTCGCTTTGAAAGCTGCTTTATCACTCCAGGTATTGACGGGATCAAGGATCGAGCTTTCGACACCGGGGCAGCTCTTCGGGATCATGACGTGGAAAAGTTTGTCTTCGGTATATTCCGATTTTTCAAGTTCGCCGCCGATCGCCGCGGAAACTATCGCCCTCGTGATGTTGATATCCATTCTTTTGCCGGTTCCGTAAGCGCCGCCGCTCCAGCCGGTGTTTACGAGATATACGTTTACACCGTGACGGTCCATTTTCTTACCGAGAAGTTCGCTGTAATCATTGGGGTTTCTCGGCATAAACGGTGCACCGAAGAATCTTGAGAAAGTGCTTACAGGCTCAACGATCCCCGTTTCCGTTCCTGCAAGTTTGCTCGTGTAGCCCATGAGGAACCAGAGCATTGCCTGTTCTTTCGTGAGTTTTGCGACAGGAGGAAGAACGCCGTTGGCATCTGCCGTGAGGAAAATGATCGTCGTCGGATGGCCGCTGATTGAAGATTCCTTGATGTTGGAGAGGAATCTCAGCGGATAGCTTGCACGCGAATTTGCCGTGTATCTTTCGTCGTCGAAATCTATCGTTCCATCGGGGTAGATCATGCAGTTTTCGATCATTGCGCCGTGTTCCATGTAGTCTGCTTCGTGGAAAACCGCGCTGTAGATCTCGGGCTCTTTCTCTTTTTTGAGGTTGATGAGTTTCGCATAGCAGCCGTTTTCGAAGTTTGCGATGCCGTTATCGTTCCAGCCGTGCTCGTCGTCACCGATGAGTTTTCTTTCGGGATCTGCCGAAAGCGTCGTTTTGCCCGTGCCGCTGAGTCCCAGCATGAGCGCGCTTTTGCCGTCAGAACCTTCGTTAGCGCTGCAGTGAAGCGGAAGGATGCCGTATTCCGGCAGGTAGTAGTTCATGACTGTGAACATAAGTTTTTTGCAGCTTCCGAGGTATGCCGAACCGAAAACGATACCCATCGAACTTTCGTAATCCATGACGATCGCCATGTCGCTTGACTTGTTTTCGTTTATCATCCTGATGCGGTTTCTGTATTTTTTCTCGTCAAGTTTGTCGTATGGAAGAACTAAAAGTGTGAATTTTTTATCCCAGAGCAGACTTTTTTCGATGCCTTCCGGAACAGCTCTGAACATATTGTCGGCAAAAAGAGAAGTGAAAGCTCTGTCGGTTATCGTTCTGATCGGAAGAGCATAGCTTGCGTCGGCGCCGATGACTCTGTCAGTTACGAAAAGCATGTCTTTCTTTGCAAGCCCTGCAAGCGCGTCTTCAAAAAGCATGTCGAAAGTTTCCTGCGATACCGGAAGATTGTTCGGAGAGGTCCAGTCGACAGTTTTTTCAGTCTTTGAATTTTTGACGATGAATGTGTCTTTCGGGCTTCTTCCGGTCGATTCAGCCGGAGTCCAGACCGCCAAAGCACCGTTTTTAGTAACAAAAACTTTTTCTTTGGTTACCGATTTGTGGATAAGCATTTCCCTTGACGGGTTGACTAAAACTTTTTTGTGAGCATCAAGAAGCTCTTTGAGCCCTTCTTTGAAATTCATTTTACGACTCCTTGAAATTATTTATAAAAGCTTGAATTTCAGAAACTTTATTCATCGAAATATCTGGATTTTGCCTGCCTGAACCTCAGACAAAGCGGACTAATCAAACGTGTTGTTGGTTCCTGTCCAGATCATGTGGAAGTATTCGCCCATCTTTTCGCCGATAAAGCGCATCGCCTCCATATCGTCGGCATCGAAACGGCTGCTTCCCTTTTTGTTTATAAGCTCAAGAACACCGAAAGTGATGTTTGTTTCAATAGATTTTATCGGAACACAGACTATCGAATTTGTTTCGTAACCGATTTTCTGGCTTATATCCTTGAAGAAACGCGGGTCTTTCTGAACGTCGCCGACAGCGATGTAGCAGCTGTGTCTTGCTGCAAAACCGACAAGCCCCTGACCAACACGGACTTTGATCCCGAGGACCGAATCAGCCTTCGGACCGCGGCAGGAAACGAATTCCATATCGGTCGTGCTGAGGTCGGATCTTGCAAACGAACCGCTTTCGCACGGAATATATTTGAGTGCCAGATCAAGGAAGAAATCGATTCCCTTCTGCTGCGGAAGATCCCATCCGTCCATAACTTCAGTGAAAAGATCGGCGAGAAGTTCATCTTTCGGAGTGATCTTGTCTGCGACCCATCCTGATTTTTTCTCTTCAACAAGCTCTCTGATGTCGGTGGTATTCGCCGGATCGACTTCCCTGAGATAAAATTTTCTTCTGGAATCGGTATCGGTGACAACGATAAGACCGTTTTCTTTGACGTCGCAAAGAATGTGCTTCATGCAGTCGGCGAGACCTTTACTCGTAAGCGCTTCCTTGAGCGCGTCCATGTAATCAGAACTTTCCGTAGTAATAACAACGCCTTTTGCGCTTCCAGCCATTGGAATAAAGACTTCAAATTTAGCCATAATGTTCTCCTTAAGAATGACTCCTACAAAAAAAACAGAGCATTAAACACCAAAAAAGAAAAAATTTCAAATATTTATATTGTTAATCTCAGAACAAAGCCGAAATACCTGTTCCTGAGTTTGTCTAAAGATTACCACCCGTCATCTGAGCAGTTATTGGTGTTGTAGCCGTCACACGTTGCATTACAGGTCGCCGTTCCGCTGACATACTGACATAATTTGAATCCAACTCCGTGCAGTCAATCGGTGCTCCGTCGCAGACTTCATCACCTTCGACTATGCCGTTTCCGCAAAGCGCGGGAACATCGCTGCTGGTTGAAAGTCTGATGTGATTCCCGATTCATTTCTTTTCCATCAATTTTTCATACATCTTAAAAAGTTCAGCCACTATCTCGGCTTCTGTCATTTTCAGATTGAAGCCGTAAGCGGACAAAACAGCTTTATCATTTTCCTTATGAGCCTTACGGAGTTCTGTCGGCATCAATGTTTCATCATACAAATCTGCAAGAGAAGAGTCAGGATATTTTGCGCGGGCATCTAAAATTGCCTGTGCAGTATGTTCTATGTCGGAGCGCACGCGGCTCGCGTGCATTTTTCTGCGGGCAAGCTCTCCG
>CAJOMF010000112.1 GCA_905235605.1 uncultured bacterium | reverse complement strand
AACATTCGTCCAAACGATGTGAAACCACCAAACATGAATATGAAGAGAACTGCGCCGAACAACCAACCCGTGAATGTAAAACCGACTCTCCGCTCTCCGCTTTCTGTCCAGGTTCGCCAATCACCCGTGAACAGCGCATCAAGGGCAAACGCGAAGAACAACCCTGTCAACACCATGAAAGGAAAACCATACAGTATTTCATTCTGCAGATCTCCGTTCATTTTAAACTTCTTAAAGTTGTAAATCATCCAAATGCCAATCGCCAACAGAGCCACGCCGACACATATCCCATAGTATGGGAATGTCGTGCCGAGCAAGGATACATATTGGCGAATTGGCATGGATGACATAACGCCTTGTCAGTCCTTGACTTTCTTGGTGTTGCAGATACTTGAAATACCGGCACAGAAGAAGCACACTCCTGCCGCAATACCAAGTGCCGATATATTCATGCAGCAGAACGCAATGTCGGCTAACGCACACAGTATCATTAAAACACCTGTCACCGTAGAGGCCTTGCTTTTGCCGAAGAACGACAAAATGAAGCACACGAACGTAGTTATGACCGGCAACATGGCGTATGCAGCCAACGCTCCATCTGCGTCAGTTCCGGTTGGAAGATTAGCATTTGCTGCCGCGCATAGGATACTACAGAAAATCTGTGGTATCGAAAGACAGAATCCCACGACGCCGAGGATCCACGGCGCGTTGCTTTTCGTTTTTTGTTCACTCATTTTTGTTTTTTCCTTTTACCTTTGGATTTGAACATCCTTCGAGGGTCCAAAGGTGAGACCCTCGAAGGAAATTATCCTGCACAACTTTATTTCTTCACAACCTGATCGAAGATACTCTTTAGTATTCCCGACGCATTTGTCATCGACGCTGACAAAGCGTAAAAAGTTATCATGTCCTTGCCAATCGGCACCGCGTCCTTCCATCCTGCCTTGTCCTTAATGGATTTCGCACTGGCTCCAATATTACCAATATCCTTTGCCATTTTGAGCATATCATCAAAAGAGACTGCCTTCATCAACTGCGAGACAGCCTCGCCAACACTCGAAGCATCCACGAAAGAATCAAGAACGTTGACGTAAACAACATAGTCATCGACAAGAAGGTCAAACATTGGCTGAAGATCTTTATATTGTGCCTGAACTTTTAAATCAGCAGCACTGACCTTTCCTTTCGATTCCTTGGCCTTGGCGATCACATCGGCATTCCACCTGTCTTTTTGCCAGGTTTTAATCGCAGCCTTGATTTTCTCCATGTCAATATTCACATCTCCGACAGACAGTTCCGTCGTTTCGGACTTGTCCGCCGTGTTCTCCCCAAGAGTTTCACTCACCTTGTTTTTAAGGTCACCTGCCTTTTCGCCTACGACCGTTTGGGTTTCTGCCTTCGGAGCAGACGGAGCTGGTGCAGACGAGGCCTTCTTAGAATTGTCATCGTCCGAACCAAACCAGCAGCCAGAGCATAAGACCACTGTCGAAAGACAGGCAATGCCTGCAATTTTCCAGGGCGAGTTCATCTTTTGTATCTTCACCTTTTGTATCCTTTCTTTTGCCCTCGTTTCCGTTCGCGGCAAAAGAAAGAGGGCGACCTCCTCTACCGCGTTTTCTGGTGAGGCTGTAGGATGCCCAGTAAGAAACCACGGAAAGAAGATGCGCCCATGGGGCGCATTCTCCACTTCGCCGGCTCTTACTGGTCAAATTTCCTACATTTCACCAGAGCCAAAACGATGCGTCGAACGCAAAGTCTTAAATTGTCTATCGTAGATTATACCAAATTCTCACCCCGTTGTGGGCAAGAATCTGAAAAATCTTGCGACGGCAACCTGCGACTCCGCCTCTCCTTCCGTGGAAAGAGCAGTCCAGACCTCAACTCATACTGCCGCCGCGCGGCGAAATCTCACGCGGAAAAATTAGCCTCACTCGGCATCAAGAGCAGTTAAACGTGCGCGCGCCTCGTCAACGATGCGTTCAAGCCGACCGTGTTCGGCCAGAAATCCAAGTGCCTCTCGGTCCGAAAGCTTCCTGACGGCATTTAACGGCCTGGACAGGTCGCCGGGACTGTCTTCGAGACGGATCTGCGCAATGTACATCGCAGTGACCATAGGCGACGGGTCTGCCATGCTCTCGTAGGCCGCTTTTCTGATGTCGAAGTCGGGGTCTGAGACAGCAAGTTTCTCAAGTGTCTTCAAATCCCCGCGTCTCACCGCGGCAAATCGCAGCCACCGCGCGGCGCTGGCGCCGCCGAAATCATCAAGCACCGTATTCTGAATCATCAACCCGCTTTCCGGCTCAAATGTTTCCAGTTTGTTCAGTGTTTCCAAAGACGGCTCTTTCAGCGTGAAATGGCGGAAGCCAAGATCGGCTTTCGTGTCCGGGTGTTCCTCGCGGATTTTTTTCGCGGCGCGGATAATGCGCTCGATGCCGATTTGGTCAATCGTTTCATACCCCGCTTTTGCCGCGTCACTTTTTTCTTTAACTTTGTCCGAAATTTGAATTAGAATAAATCGTCGATTCGATGTACTATCAACGCTATTCAATTTCATAATTGCATGTGCAGTTGTTGATGACCCAGAGAAAAAATCCAAAATAATATCTTCGGGATTGCTACCTATGGAAATTATCTTTTCCATCAATCCTATAGGCTTTGCTGTTTCAAAAATTTTTTCTCCGTCAAAAAGGTCACGAATATCTCTTGTAGCCTTTTTATTTCCTTCAATTTTCTTTTCCATAGTTTCTCCAGTTTGTTTTTCTAAGAAGGCCATCATCTCTTTTTGTTTAGCTTCATTTTCAATTTCTTCCTGTCTTTTCCTTTCATTTTCTTCTTCAAGTCGTTTTTGTTCTTCCTCTTCTTCTTTTAACATTTTATAAGAAACATAAGTTATACCCAAAGCTTTCAATATTTTAACAAAAAAATAATCCCATGCATTGGGCTTTTCCGTTTTCCAATAATTTCTCATATTTTCTATGATTTGTATAAATAACCCCATGAATTTTTGAATCCTACCGTCTTTGTAATTCACACTTGGATCTACTTTACGAATGTCATAAATAACATTTTCTTCGTTTGCATGTTTCAATTTGAATAAAGAATGATAAGGATAATTCCAAATATTAGGAGGGCGAAACACGTTTATATTTTCTGGAATTTTTTTACCATCTGAACTAGTAATTGTTTTTGTACGACTCAATTTTTTATTTTTTGATCTTGATTTCGTATCTTTCTTTTTAGAATTTTTTCTAACTAAGGCTAATTTGGTACTAGAACTTTTTCTTGAAGTATTCTTCTTTTTTAAACCTTTGTTACTAATTTGACTCGCATTTAAATCAATGCTATTTTGACTACTATTTAAACTCTCATTTTCCTGTCCTGCTCCTTCTTCTTTCGGAAAAATGAAACTATCTCTTATATCCTCTCTTACTAATTCATTAACACTAGATAATAAGTCGATAGCTTCTAACCACAAGTTTCTGTCATTCTTACTAAAGAATCCCTCCATGAGCCAGAATCTTCCGAAATCTTTAACTTCTTTATCATGTGTTGATTTTCTTTCGGCTAAATCAGGTGTTAAAAATCTTTTAAAAGAGTCACATAATTCATAAGCAAATATTACATTATTTTCTTCGTGTTCTAATTGATGTTTTGTAATTTGGTAAGAATCTTCAAATTTAAAAGGACGTCCGACTTCTTCTTTATAATATTTTCTTATGAATTATGTGACTCTTTTAAAAGATTTTTAACACCTGATTTAGCCGAAAGAAAATCAACACATGATAAAGAAGTTAAAGATTTCGG
>CAJOMF010000111.1 GCA_905235605.1 uncultured bacterium | reverse complement strand
GGGTGCGCCGCATACGACGGTCTGTTCTTTCGTTCCGTCAAAAACGGTAGCCAGGTGAAGGTGATCGGAATTCGGATGATTCTCGACTTTCATTACTTTCGCAGTTATGACTTGATCAAAGTGCTTGAAAAGCCATTCATAATCCTCGACTTCCGCAGATTTCATCGTCAGCTGTTTCGCGATCTCTTCCGCGGCGATACCGCTGAGATCAATATAGTCGCTAAGCCAGTTCAAAGATAATTTCATGATCTCTCTCCTAAAAGTTATAAAAAAGTTTTATAGTCAAGTGCGTTTTAAATGCAAGAAAGGAAGCCGAAAAAGTGCGGAAAATTGATTTGACTTATTTTCCGTAGTCTTTAAATTAAGTTGTTTTTGTGATTTTTCGTGGAGGAGAACTTGGTAAAACCTATCGAACTCAAAAATGTGAGGAAGGTTTTCAGTCATCCGATGAAGGTCTGGACGAAGATCGAGTCGGTCAAAGACCTTTCTTTTTCGATGGAACAGGGTGAAATAATCGGTTTTGTCGGTCACAACGGCGCCGGAAAGACGACGACCATCAAAATGATAATGGGCTTCATCAGGCCTACAAGCGGCGAGATCTCGGTATTCGGCAAAAAGCCGGGTGACCGTGAAGTGAAAAGCAAGATCGGCTTCCTGCCGGAGAGGCCTTATTTCTATTCGGAGCTCACCGCGATGGAAGTGCTGAAATATTTTGGCAAACTTTCGGGATTAAGCGGCAGGATCCTTGCCGACAAGGCAGAAAACGTGCTCAAAAAAGTCGGTCTTTTCGATGACAGGAACCGCAAACTTGCAAGCTATTCGAAAGGTATGCTGCAGCGAATCGGCCTGGCGCAGGCGATAATCCACGATCCCGAACTCGTCATCATGGATGAGCCGATGAGCGGCCTCGATCCGATCGGCAGAAAAGAGGTCAAAGACATTATCCGCGGTCTTAAAAGAGACGGAAAAAGCGTCATTTTTTCGAGTCACATTCTGAGCGATATCGAAAACCTTTCCGACAGAGTCCTCATAATCGAGCACGGAAAACTCAAAAGTTTCGGCTCTCTGCATGAGATCATCAGGCCTGAAGACGTCAGATATACGATCGAATTTTCGTGTGACAAGAGCATGAAAGACGCTGTTTTTGCTCTTTTCGACGGTGTCAGGATCGTTTCGGACAGATTCGTTCTCGACTGCGCAGACATCAGCGATTTCAATTCAAAACTCGCCGAAGTCGTAGCCAAAGGATACACGGTTTTGAATGCTGCGGGCTCGTATCCTTCTTTGGAAGAGATAGTTTTCAAGGAGATCAGGGAGGAAGAAAATGGACAGCGTTAAAAGAATAGCAAATGTTTCATTCTACACTTTTCTCGAAATGGTCCGCAGCAAAGTGCTCTACATCCTTCTTTTCTTCGCACTTTTCATCTTTGCGCTCGGAATCGGGATCACGCAGATGACGATAGGCAACGTGCAGGATATCATCAGCGACATCGGTCTCGGAACGATAGAAATTTTCTCGACTGTTCTTTCAATTTTTCTCGGCATTTCGCTTGTCCACAAGGAACTTTCGCTGAAAACGCTGCACCCGCTTCTGGCGAGACCGATCGCGCGTCCCGAGTACATTCTGGGCAAGTTTTTCGGCATGGTTCTGCTCATTGTCGTTGAAATTTTTGTAATGTGCATAATTTTTGCGATCCTTCTTACCGTTTTCGGCGGATTTTCGCGCTTCTTCGGCTATATGCCGGCGGTTTACACGATTTTCCTGCAGACATGCACTGTCATTTCGGTCGCCGTTCTCTGCTCGACTCTCACCGAGCCGGCTGTTGCTGCAATGCTTACGATCTCGTTTTATCTCATAGGTGCGACTTCGTACAACCTTGTTTACGCGATAACAAGCAGGACTTCCGATTTTGTGAAAAATGTTGTCACGACTCTGCGTTACGTCCTTCCGGATTTTTCGCATTTCAACATCAAGGATAACCTTGTGTACGGGCGCGGTCTCGAAGGTTTGAGCCTTGGTTTTGCCTCGGTTTATGCACTTTTGATCATCGTGATCGTCCTTTCTCTCGCAGTCATGTTCTTTAACAACAAGGAAATTTCATAGGAGAAAAAAATGCTTAAAAAAGGTGACATCGCTCCCGAATTCAAGCTGCAGGATTCGCACGGAACAGAGATAAAACTGTCAGATTTTGCGGGTTACAATGTTGTTCTTTACTTCTATCCGCGTGACAACACTTCCGGTTGCACGACTGAGGCGAAAGAGTTTTCGGAACTTGCAGACAAATTCAAATCTCTTCACGCAGTTATTATCGGAATCAGCCCGGATTCAGTCGAGTCACACCGCAAATTCGAAGAAAAACACGGACTCAGAGTCCTTCTTCTTTCCGACCCGGACAAAGAAGTTCTGCAGAAATACGGCGCCTGGCAGCTCAAAAAACTTTACGGAAAAGAGTCGATGGGCGTCGTCAGGACGACCTATCTCATCGGGACTGACGGAAAGATCGCCGAAGTCTTCGAAAAAGTCAAAGCAGCGGGACATGCAGAAAATGTCTGCCGCCTTCTTGACGAGATCTCGGGATAACGGAATCACGGGATCCCGAACGGCGGCAATCGGAATCCCGAGATCTCGGGATCCCGGTTATTTCTTTTTCTTCTTTTCTTCCCTGAATTTTCTGTCGCGGTTTGAAAAATCGTCGCCGTAACCGCCGCGTTTTTTGTCCTTGCGGTCTTTGTGATGGAAATCATTCGATTTGCGCGATCTGTGCTTTTCTCCGCCGCTGTCGTGATGTCGGTTCGTTCTGCCCTGTCCGCGGTGTGTTTTAGAGAATTTATCATCCTCTTTTTTGAGGAGTTGCCTGATCTTTTTTTCGGTAAATCCGATCTGGTCGGGCTCTTCAGTTTCGCTTTCCTCTTCTTCAAGAAGCATCGATGCTAAGATCATTGCAAGAGAACGCGGGTCAAGCTCGCTTTCAAGCCCTTCGACGAATTCGATCCCCGCTTTGTTCGGCGTGTATTCGAGCACTTCCGCAGCTAAGCGTTTGATGCGCTCACTTCTGATATCGTGCAGAGTCGGGATAACTTTCACTTCGATAGATGAGCCGACATTCTTTTCGATCCTGCGGATGTTCCGGAACTCCGAGGGCGTGACTAAAGTTATCGCGATCCCTTTGTTGCCGGCACGTCCCGTCCTTCCGACGCGATGGATGTAGCTTTTAGCGTTGAAAGGGATGTGGTAGTTGAAAACGTGGCTCACATCGGCGATATCGAGCCCACGCGCCGCAACATCGGTAGCAACCAGAATGTCGATCATGCCTTTGCGGAAAGAGGACATCACCTGATTTCTCTGCGACTGATCCAGATCTCCGTGAAGCGCCTTCGCGTTGAATCCGCGTGCGACCAGAAACGTGCTGAGTTCGTCAACTTCGAGTTTTGTTCGGCAGAAAACAATAGCCTTTTCGGGGTCCTGCTCTTCAATAAGGCGTGTAAGAGCAGGCTTTTTCTCCTCTTCCTCTACGATGTAGTAAGACTGTTCGATATCTGTATTCGTCGATTCGTCGACCGCTTCCGCCTTGATGAAAACGGGATCCGTGAGGATGTTTTCAGCGAGTTTTCTGATCTCTTCGGGCATTGTTGCCGAAAAAAGAAGAGTCTGGCGTTTTTGCGGAAGAAAATCGAAAATCGCCATGATGTCTTCGTAAAAACCCATATCCAGCATCTCGTCCGCTTCGTCAAGAACTACGGTTATCGGCTCTACTATCTCGATTTTTCCCGATCTCAGCATGTCGAGAAGTCGCCCCGGAGTTGCTGCTAAAACCTGAGTGCCGCTTTCAAGCAGTTTGAGCTGTCTTGAATAGGAGTGACCGCCCAAAATCGAGCAGGTTCTTATGGCGGCGAATCTGCCCAAGCGGTAAAGTTCGTCGCTTATCTGAGAAGCAAGCTCGCGGGTAGGGGAGATCACTATCAGTTCGATCCCGACATTCCTCAGCATGTTGTTCATCACGGGAAGACCGAAAGCGGCCGTTTTTCCCGTTCCGGTGTGAGACTGCGCAATCACGTCTTTTCCCTGTAAAATCAAAGGAATAGCCTGAGCCTGGATCGGGCTCGGAACTCTGAAACCTGCTTCGCGTATCCCTTCCATTATGTCGCTTTTGAAGCCGAAAGCCTCGAAAGTGGTGTCTGTTGCCATTTCGGCGAATTTTTCAGTCATTTTACCTCAAAATACAGTTTTCTGTTGATAAGTTTTCGGTCTTACAGTTTATTTTTGATATTTTTCGATTTTGCATTCGTGGACTTTTGTGGTTTTGTCGTAATTTACGCCGACTAAGAGCAGATTATCCAGATAGTTCTCGAAA
>CAJOMF010000110.1 GCA_905235605.1 uncultured bacterium | reverse complement strand
AACTATTAAGGTATCGGCCGGAACTTATACAAAATCGTGCAATAACAAAACCTATTCAACCAGCGGTACGACTAATGTAACTAATACCTGGATTGTTCCGGCAACCGGACAATATAAAATAACTGTTTACGGGGCTCAAGGCGGTGACGGAAACGGAGAAACTGGAGGTAAAGGTGCAAAAGTCTGGGGAACCTTTGATTTGACCTATGGTGATACTTTGTATATCACAGTCGGAGCTAAAGGTACAAGCAAAACAGAGGAATACACTGGCGGTAATGGAGGTGGCGGTTCAGCTGTTAAAAAAGGCGGAACCCAGAACGGAAAAGACGGCACATTGTTGCTTGTTGCCGGCGGCGGCGGTGGTGGCGGCGGCGACAATGTTTCAGGTGGTCAGGCATCAAATGACGGAAGTAGCTCAGGTGGTCTTAACCCCAATGTTCCAGCTCCGACTACCACAAGTGACGGTGCAATAGGTGATGGCGACTCAACAGGCGGTAAAGGATGGGTTTCTGGCTTCAATTTCAGCGGAGGAACAGGTGTAAAACGTACGAAAGTTACTACACACACTTGTGGTTCTGATACTTACGAATACTTCGCTCACGGCGGCGGCGGCGGCGGTTATTCTGGAGGATCAGGAGCTTGGAGCAACAATAAAGGCGGCGGCGGCGGCGGTTCCTATAAGAGTGGAACTGATTCGGACTGGACAGCAGCTGAACACGCTGGTGCAGGAAAAGTAGAGATTACTCAGATCAAATATAAAAACTGCAATTCTTCGTGTACCGGTTTTTCAGATGCAGATTGTCAGTAATCGAAAACAGGAGAGTTTGTGTTCTTTAGTTTTAATCTATATGTCACCATTCCTATTTTAGTTTATTTTCTGATTTTTATTGTGTTGCTCAAAATCAGATCAGTCAACATTCCCAAAACTTGGTTTGTACCGCTTTTTGCTTTGTATTTCGGAGTATCATTAGCAACATTATTCGCTATTTTCCTTGACGGATCTGAATCTTTCAAACTATTGTCTGAAAACTCAATTTTAACACTTGTTTTGCAAGCTTTTAATCCGAAAAATGGTTTGGGAAAAGTTATGTATGGCGGTTATTTCGGTTCAATTGTCGGGATTCTATTCGCCAATCTTATTGCAACACAAAAACCTGCTTCAATATTGTTAGATATTTCCTCGATATCCTGGTCTGTTTTTCTTACTATTTGGCGGATTGGTTGCTTTTTAGACGGCTGTTGTTACGGTTGTCCGAGTGAAACTTTAGGCATTGCATTTTCAAAAGACAGTATAGCTTTTCGCCATTTGCAGGGAACTGCTTTAGTTGTTGGAGATTCAACTGTTCCTCTTCTTCCGACTCAGCTGATTTCATCATTCTGGAACTTGTTTGTCTTCCTGTTTTTATTGATTCTTTTCTTGAAAAGGAAAACCACGTATCCTTATTTTTATTTCTTTGCACAAATGTTTTTGTATGGTGTCGGCAGATTCATAATCGAATTTTTTAGGATTGATCCGCGTGAATTCTGGGGATCGCTTTCGATGTCACAGTGGATTTCTCTTGTTTTGATTGCAGTAAGTCTTGCTTTCTTTATCAAAAACAGGAAAAGAATCTTTGAAAACATTTCAGAAAAGATGAGTCAAAAACAAATATGACAGATTTGCAGACATTTCTTGATTTGACAATGTGTGTTTGCTGGATGGCAACTTACACATTAGTTTTGATATCAACAAAAACATATAAATATCCGGCAATTTCTCCGTATGCGCAGGCAATAATTCAACTGGGGGTTTCCATTGCCCGTATAACATGGAAAAGTTTTGGATTTATACATTTTTGTTATTTATTCTGGTCACTTATCGAGATTGCGATAATTGTTGAAATTATCAGGCTTAAATTTTTGAAAAACTTAAAGTCGTATTTTGCTTTTATAGGCATTTTAAGTGTTGCTGTAACATACCTGCTTGTTGTTCATAACATGATATTGTTCTTGACATATTTTCTTACATTTTCAGGTAATGTGATCTGGTTATTATTCATATTGTTGGGAAACAATTATCCGTTTAAAACACTGAATTTGTTAGCTTTTTGTGCAAAGTTTGTCGGAAATGCAATACTAATCCCTGTATATTTTGGTGATGGAAATTTAATTACCGATATTTTGGTTTTTGCTTTGCCGTCAGTCGATTTTCTATTTATCATCGTATATTTTCTGAAAAAGAGACAGCAGAATAATCAGTAAATAGGTTTGTAAAAATGAAACTCTCAACCAATTCCAGATATTTTCTTACGATTTCCTACATTTTCATGCTGTTTTTCAAAGTTCTTTTGGCGGGGCAGCATCTTTATTCCGTGCCTAACCATCATCCGATCCTGTTTTTTCCGCCGCTTTCTTTGATTCTGGCGGCTGCTGATTTTATCGTGCTTTTCATATTCTTTATGATCTTTGATTTACTCAATAAATTCAAGTCATTGATCAGGTTTTACTGGATTTTGTTTGTTATTGCCGGAGCTTTTTTGCTCTATGATTTCGCTATTTTTCAGTATTTCCGTGGATTCGACAATTTAGGTTTGGGCTATTTCATGGCTTTCGATTTGATCTCAGACGCTGTAGCATATTTCCTTTTCTCGTTGAATCCATTTCTGGATATTTTGATTCTATTCTGGCTTTTCCTCGTTATTCTTGCATTTTTCTTTGTTTTTAAGCGGAAGAGCTGTCTCATTAAGCCCTTTTCCGACCGTGTTATCGCCATTCTGCTTGCCGTGAATATCGTTTTTTGCATCGGGACGGCGTTTCTGCCTTTTGAAGAGACGGTTGGGCTCGAAAAAAGTCCTGTTTTTGAGTATTTTTCGACAAGGATTTTAGGCAGCTACTATCTTGACGTGAACAAAGAAGCGGAAAAAGTTCAATATCCCGGAATTTCCGACGAAGATGAAAGTTTTCCGAAAATCGATTTCGACTATTCGCAGACAAAAGGAAAAAACGTGATTTTTGTTATTCTGGAAAGTACTGCCTACGAAAGAACTCCGCTCGGCGGCGATGATCGCAGCCATCTTGCGTTTCTGACGGATTTATCAAAGAAATCAATAAGTTTTGTTTCGCATAGAACCGTTTTCCCGGCTACTACAAGATCGGTACTTTCACTTTTCTGCTCCGATATTCCAGGAACCGATTACGCTTCGATTACAAAAACAGATGCTGTTTTCGATTGCGTTTCTATTTTCGATGTTTTCAGGAAAAACGGATACGCAACTTCGTTTTTCTCTCCCGTTCTGCTTGATTTCGACAACTTCGGAAACGCCGGACCTGTCAAAAGGATAGAGTACATTTTCGAGCCTTCGGAAGTGATAAAAAACAGAACTTTCAAAAGAAAGTTCGGAACAGCGACTGCAATCGAAGAAGAAGTCGTTCAGGAACACTTTTTCAAGCATATTCAAGAAGTTAAATTACAGAACAAACCGTTTTTCGCGCTTTATTTTCCGTATTGGACTCACGCGCCTTACGAAGTTCCGTTTGAAGACACTTCAAAACTTCATTCCTTGGAGCGTTACTATAAGTCGCAGGAATATCTGAATGAAAAAATGAAAGAGTTTCTGAACAGGCTTGAAGAAGAAAATCTTCTTGAAAATTCAATAGTTGTTGTCACAACAGACCATGGAGAAGGTTTCGGCAGAAAAGTCGGGAATTTCATCCATCCGAACTATCTTTGGGATGAAAATCTCCACATTCCGTTCCTGATCTACATCAAAGGGGTTACCGATAACTTACCGGAAACAGTGATAAATCCGACAACAGTCCTTGATGTTGCACCGACGATCACCAAATTGGTAGGGATCGAACCCGAAAAATCGTGGAGCGGGAACAACATGTTTGATGGAATCACGAACCCGGTTTTCATCTACACGAGGGCGATGAACCTTCACAGCGGAATTCTGGACGGAAACCATAAATTCTTCTTCAACCATGTGACTGGCGAAAATTATTATTTTGACCTGAAAACTGACCCGACGGAAAGCAACAATCTTGCAGACACACTTGACGATAATAAACTGAAACAATTAAGAAAATACATCGAATATAAAAATTTTGAACTAAATCGGAAAGCCGTAACTTCCACGGAAAAAGAATAAGAAATAAGTTCTTCTCTCTCGCATTTCCCAAAAAACCGAGTATAATACACCGGTTTTATTGTAGAGACGTAACCTGATATGTCTCATTTTAGAGGTGTTCAAATGCTTAAAAGAC
>CAJOMF010000109.1 GCA_905235605.1 uncultured bacterium | reverse complement strand
CTGATTCCTGATTCCTGATTCCTGATTCCTGATTCCTGATTCCTGATTCCTGATTCCTGATTCCTGATTCGCAAAATTTATATTTTCTGTTAACAAAATCATCTCCTCAAAAAATCAAAAACGCGTTATGATACGGAATGTGGAAAGAAAGGCAAGTTTTTTGCTATCCTCACACAAACGCGAAATAGGATGCTTTTTCTTCTGTTTTTTCGACTATCAGAAAGACTTCGCCGTTAAATTTTATGAGATTGAGTCCGTTTTCGAGATTTAAATGCAACTCTTCGATTTTATTGCCGTTTTTTAGGTATTTAAATTCATCTTCATCGACTTCGCAGCTGTTGCTTCCCGAGAGAATTTCTGGAACTGAAAGCAGTGCTTTTTCGATGTTTTCGGGATTTTCCTTGAGTTCGTCTATCGAAACGGCGTTCTCAAGTTTGAAGGGGCCGACTTCGCGCCTGATGAGCTCGGTAAGAACTGCGCCGCAGCCTAAAAATTCTCCGATGTCTCCTGCCAAAGTGCGGATGTAAGTCCCTTTCGAGCATTTTACCAGAAACGAAAGTTCATCTTCGCCGGTTCGGGTGATTTCGAGCGATTTTATTTCTACGTTTCTTGCCTTCATTTCGGGAGTTTTGCCTTCGCGTGCCAATTTGTAAGCACGTTTTCCGTCTATTTTAAGTGCGCTGTAAGCAGGCGGGGTCTGAGAGATAACTCCTTGAAATCTTTTCTCAATTTCTGCACAGTCGATATTTTGCGGAACGGTGCCGTAGGGGATAAGTTCTGTTCCGAGATCGAGGCTCTCGCTTGTGAACCCGAGTCTGATCTTTCCCGAATAAACTTTGTCGAAATCGGTCGCGAGCGAGATCAGTTTTGTAGCCTTTTCAATAGCGACAACAAGAACGCCCTGAGCAAGCGGGTCAAGAGTTCCGCAGAAACCTGCTTTTTTGATTTTAAGCAGTCTTTTCAGATAGTTAAGCTCTCCGTTTGAAGAAAATCCTTTCTTTTTATTGAGAATTAAAAAAGAAGATTTTCGGGGATCAAAAGACATTTTTTAAGATTATTCTTTCGTGAAGTTGTCCTTGCTTACGCCGCAGATCGGGCAAACCCAGTCTTCAGGAATAGCTTCAAAAGGGGTTCCCGGCGCGATTCCGCTGTCAGGATCGCCGACTGCCGGATCATAAACGTGACCGCAAATTCCGCATACATACTTGTCCATGGTTTCCTCCTAATTTTTATTGTTGATCTTTTCTCCGATCCCGCACCCGAGTTCGAAGCACTGTTTTTTGATTTCTTCAGTCGGAAGATAGAGCGCTTTCACGCTTCCGACGAGCTCTCCGCCCATATCTGTGAGCATCTGGGTGAGGTATTTAACGCTTTCGCCGCTCCAGCCGTAAGAGCCGAATGCCGCGGTGAACGGAGTTTTGAATTTAAGTCCTTTGAGGTAGCACATAACGTCCGCGACCGACGGGAAAAGCTCGTTGTTTATCGTGGGCGAACCGACGATGAGAGCCGATGCATCAAGGAGTTCAGCGGCAACTTCGCTTCTGTCGGAAGACTGCATGAAAAGCGATTTTACCTTGATTCCCTGCGAGGTGAGACCGTCTTCGATGTAACGCGCCATTTTTTCAGTTGAATGCCACATCGAATCGTAGACGATGACAGCTTTTTTATCAGTTCTTCTTGCAGACCATTTGTCATAAAAACCAAGCATTTTCACGAAGTTGTCCATATTTCTCCAGACCGGGCCGTGGTCGGGAGCGACTACTTTGAAGGTGAGTCCGCTTGCCGCGACCTTCTTCAGCAGATTCTGCACGAAGGGGCTGTAGAGCGTGATGATGTTCGCATAGTATCCGGTGGACATCTCTTCCAGAAGTGACCAAGGAAGCTCGTCGTCGAAGCGCTCGCTCGTAGCTAAGTGCATTCCGAAAGCGTCCTGGCTGAAAAGGACTTCTTCTTCGGCAAGGTATGAAAACATGCTGTCGGGCCAGTGGAGCATCTTCGTTTCCATGAATTTCAGCGTCTTGTTGCCAAGTGTAAGTTCTCCGCCGTCTGCAACTGCTTCGACTTTAAGTTCGGGATAGTATGCTGCGAGAGCCCTGACGCCGCCTTTTGAAGCGAATATCTTTTCAGGTTTGACGATTTCAGCGATCTTTGCTATTCCGCCGCTGTGGTCGGGTTCAGCATGGTTCGAAACGATGTATTCGATCTTCTGCGGATCTACGACGGAAGCGACCCTTTCAAGAAGTTCGCACTCAAATCCCTTTTTCACGCCGTCGATGAGGGTGATTTTATCCGCCATGACAAGGTATGCGTTGTAGGTCGTTCCCTTCAGCGTCGCATAGCCGTGGAAATAGCGGATATTCCAGTCGATCGCGCCTACCCAGTAGACCGATTCGCTGATTTTTATTGCATTGAGATTCGACATTTTATCTCCTATTTTTTGTTTGCCCAGAGTCCGTGGATGTTGCAGTATTCGCGGGCAATTATATCTTCTGAAAATTCCATCGTGAATTCTGCTGAGGGTGCTTCTCCCGGTTTGAGATACTTTCTCATAACGAGGCCGTCTTTGAGAACTTCGATCCATTCGATGTAGTGGTTATCCATCATCGGATGAGGAGTTGAGCCGACCGTGACTTTGATTCCGTTGGCGGTTTTTTCAACTACCGGAACGTGCTTTTCAAGCGTCTGGTCAGCTGTTTTGAGCGGCATGAGATCCATTTCTTTGCCGCAGCAGACAAGCGTTCCGCCGGCTTCGTGCGAAACTGTGACGATGTTTCCGCAGATAGAGCATTTGTAAACTTCATTCATTTTCGTCATTTCAAGCTCCTACCAGTTGGAGTTGAGAACTTCGAAGTAAGCCTGCGGATGCTCGCAAGCAGGGCATTTTTCAGGAGCTTCTTTGCCGGTGTGGATGTATCCGCAGTTGAGACAGCGCCACGTAACTTCGCGGTCTTTTGCGAACATTCCGCTGTTTTCAAGGTCTTTTATGAAAGCATTGTATCTTTCTTCGTGGTGTTTTTCGGCGATCGCAATTCTTCTGTACATCTCGGCGATGTCAGCAAAGCCTTCTTCGTCAGCGATTCTTGCAAATTCGGGATATGCTTCGGTCCACTCTTCGTGCTCGCCTGCAGCGGCAGCCTTGAGGTTTGCGAGCGTGTCGGAGATCATTCCAGCCGGATATGTCGCGGTAATTTCGGTGTTTCCGCCTTCAAGGAATTTGAACATTCTCTTTGCGTGTTCCTTTTCCTGATTTGCAGTTTCTTCAAAAATAACAGCTATTTTCTCAAATCCGTCCTTTTTAGCCTTGCTTGCGAAGTAGTTGTAGCGCATTCTTGCCTGAGACTCGCCTGCGAAAGAAGTGAGAAGATTTTTTTCGGTTCTTGTTCCTTTAAGTGACATGATTTCCTCCATTAAAATTCAATAAACCAACCATAAACGGTTTAAAAACTGCTAATCATATTTAGCGGTGATTTTCTGTCAAAATTATTTCCCGAATTCGAAAACGCCGGGAAAAATATCGGATAAAAGAAGATCCTGCTCGACTTTTTTGGTTTCGCTGTTGACTAAAATGACGCGCATTTCGGGGTTGAAGTCGGCAAGAACCTGGCGGCAGATCCCGCACGGAAAGACCGCTTTTCCGTTTAAATTTGATGCTATGACTATTGCTTCAAAATCCCTGTATCCAGCCGTAATTGCTGAGAAAAGCGCCGTTCTTTCTGCGCAGTTGGTAGCTCCGAAAGAGGAGTTTTCGACGTTGACTCCGGTGAAGATCGTTCCGTCCGTCGTTACGATCGCCGCTCCGACTGCGAAATTGGAATAAGGCGCGTAGGCGTTTTTTCTCACTTCGAGCGCGGAGGAAAGTGCTTTTTCAAATATTTCTTTCTTCATTTGTCCTCTAAAACCAGAGAGATAAAACGTTTCATGAATGCAGAGAAAAGTTTTTCGGCTTTCGCCGCGTTTTCGCTCACTTCCTCGTGTGAAAGCGGATTAGCCGAAAGTCCCGCCGCCTTGTTTGAGATGAAGCTGATGCCCGAAACTTCGATCCCTGCGTGTTTTGCCGCGATGACTTCAGGCACTGTGGACATTCCGACCGCATCGGCTCCGAGAGTCGCAAGCATCCTCACTTCGGCAGGAGTCTCGTAGGTGGGGCCCGAACTGCCCAGGTACACGCCGCGGTGCAGCTTGAGGCCGAGTTTCCCGGCGATTTCAAGGGCCTTGTCCTGGAGAGAGAGGTCGTAAGCGCAGGTCATGTCGGGGAAGCGCGGGCCGAACTCTTCCATGTTGGGGCCGATGAGGGGATTGGGCATGAGGTTGATGTGGTCTTTGATGATGACCATGTCGCCCACGTGGTATTCTGGATTGGCCGCGCCGGCGGCGTTGGAGACGAAGAGGTACTCCACCCCGAGCTTGCGCAGGACGCGCACCGGGAGGGTGAGGGTGGCCATGTCGTAGTAACCTTCGTAGTAGTGGAAACGGCCCTGCATCGCTATGACCTGCCTGCCGCCGAGAAGGCCGGAAATGAAGTTGCCCTTGTGGCCGATGACGGTGGAGACGGGGAAGCAGGGGATTTCGGAGTAAGGTATGGTGATGCGGTCTTCAATCATTTCGGCAAGGTTGCCGAGGCCGCTGCCAAGGATGATCGCAACTTTGGGGCTGCGTCCGGCGAGCCTGCCGGTGATGAATTCCGCAGCTTTTGCAATGCGTTCGGTTCTATCGTCCATAGTGTGTGTGGTTTAGTCTGTCTTGATTTTTGAAAGGGCCTTTCGGGCCTCGTGAAGTATTTCCTTTTCGCCGGGGATTTCGCGGCCCCGCATGACGAACTTCCCGCCGGCGATGACGGAGTCGATGCAGTCGGAATGGGCCGAGTAGACGAGGTTCGCGAGGAAGGGACCGGGGGAGAGGAAGAAGGTGTTGTCGGTGTCCACTATGCTGATGTCTGCAAGGGCGCCCTCGACCAGCCTTCCGGCATTGAGCCTGAGCGCCTTGGCGCCGTTCACGGTGGCCACGTCCAGGAGCTCGTCAAGCGGAAGGGCCTTGGGGTCGTTCCTCCAGGATTTCTGGAAGAGGGCGGCCGTCTTCATGGCCTCGAGGATATCGAGGTTGTTGGAGGACGCGCAGCCGTCGGTGCCTATGCAGATGTTGGCGCCGGCGTCGCGCAGCTCGTTGTAGAGGAAGCGGTAGCCGGAGGCGAGCTTGGTGTTGGAATTGATGTTGTGGATGCAATGCACACCATGGGCGGCGAGCAGCTCGATGTCGTGCGGCGTGAGCCAGAGCGTGTGGGCGGCCAGCAGGC
>CAJOMF010000108.1 GCA_905235605.1 uncultured bacterium | reverse complement strand
AGGTTTTGTATTTAAAACTGCAAATAAATTCAAAAGTTTTTCGCGAATTTCCTCAGGTCTGAATTTAGCTAAATAGCGACCGAACATATCTTTTTCAGGAAAGATTCCCGCGTCTTCGGCATAAAGCAGGAAAACGAGTCTGACGCATAAAACATTCAATGATTTCAAAGTTTCAGCACTTTCAGGATTTTTGTATTGTTTCAGAATCGCGTCATAAAGTTTTCCGACAAGTTCTCCGGCTTTGAGTGAAACCTGAAGTTCTTTTCAGAATCAACTAAAAAACGTAAATCGTCTATTTTATCAGGCAAATCTTCAAGCAGGATCTGAACCGGCTCACCCTGCGGCTTTTCCATGTTATAAATCAGAAATTCACTGAAATTGCAGACAATAATCCAGTTAGGACGCAGCGAATTCGGCATTTCGTCGGCATAACGCTTCGCCTGACGGTAAGGCGTGAGCATCGTACCATCCGACTGTTTGGACTCTTTCCTGAGATCGGTATCAACGCTTTTCTGCTCGATCAAAATCTTGGTTTCCGGAATATATGCATCGATAAAACTCGTGTGCTTGAGCTGAACTTTCTTTTCAAACTCGATGCGCTCTGCAGGATTTTCCATCCCGAGAACTTTTTCTAAAAGCCCGATCCAGAAACGGGCTGTTTCCTGCCTTTCATCGCCTTTATTTTTCCAGAAATCCGCAAATTCCTTTACAGCTTTTTTACGATTTATCACCACTTTTGCCATATTTTGCTCCGTTAATCAAAATTAAAGCAAAAGATTATAACAATAAAAAAGCCGAAAACAAGTTTTAGATTGATTTTGTCTAAAATTATTTTGGTGTTTGATTTTTTTAAAACAGCAGCTTTTCAGCGTTTCTTTTGAAGTGCGACCAGTCAAAAAACGAGGCTCTTTCAGAAATTTCATCACGAAGAGAAAAATCGGGATCTTTGGCAAATTTTTCAATAAAATCAAAAAGTTTTCCTCCTTCATAGAACAGTTCCCCGAACTTTTCAGGCGGAAAAATCTCCGGGTAACTCAATCTTTTTGGAAGGATCGGAATTACCCCAGCCGAAGCAGCTTCAAGAACGCTTATTCCGAAAAATTCGTGCTTTGAAGTTACCGGAAGGATATCGCAGGTTGCGACAAGTTTTCTGTATTCATCGTAATTTTCGGCGTAACCGAAAGAAATTATCTCATCTTTCAGTTTTTCACGCGCTGTTCTGAAAATTTCAGGCGATGTCGATTTTTCCTCACCTAAAACAACAAGCTGAAAAGGGATTCCCGCTTCTTTGAGTTTGAACATCGTCTCAAAAAAAGTCTCCGGATCCTTGTCGTATTCCCAACGGTGATTCCATAATATTTTTAAGACATTACCTTTCCTGCCGTTTGATTTCGGAATCATATTTACGCCGGGATAAAGCACTTTTGATTTTTTGTAGACTGCATCGATTTTATTGGTCAGTCTGTTATCTGGAAACAAGCGCAGAAATCCTTCCAGAGCGGCAAAAAAGCTCTTCCGGTTGAACTCCGAATTAAAAAGCGCGATATCAGAAACGAGAGCTGAAGTAAAGTTGATGAAAGCATAGTGCATGTCGGTTTTTGAAGGTTCTTTATCGTCTTCCGACCAAGGATAAGCCAGCTGATTTTCGTGGAAGTAAGTGACGAAACGCGCTTCAGGCATTTTCGGAAGGACAAGAGACTTCAAAAGAGAGGTATCTGCAAGCGATGAAACGATGATTGTGTCGAATTTTTCTCCGCTTTTTTCGAGCATATCGGCAAAAGTGACAGAAGATCCGTGCATGCGCCATTTCCAGTGACAACCCTGAAGCGTAAACAACTGAATCTGCTCAGGAAACGCCTTAACAAAACCGTCAGCGAAATATTTGTGGCTGCCTGAATAGTAAGGCTCAAGAAAAGCGAACATCACTCCTCTTTCGACGTTTTGGAAGGAGTTTCCACCGTCACTCCGAGAGTTCTGTCGTTGTAAAAATCGGAATCTTTGTAGCGCGCAACAACTTCGTCTATCACAACTTTGATCATTGCAAAAAGCGGAACAGCCGTAAGAACACCCAAAAATCCGCCGATCTCAGCTCCCGCAAAAAGGGCGATGATGACGAAAACCGGGCTCACGTTCACCTTTTTTCCGACAATGTTGGGCGTTATGAAAATCGTGTCGCAGACTTGAATTACAACAAAAATAATCAGGACTTTGAAAAGTCCCCAGAAACCGCCGCTGATGAGCGCCAGGATCAGAGCGACTGAAATACCGGTGAAAAGTCCGACATACGGAACAAAACAGAGCGCACCTATCATTATTCCGAGGTTCCCGCCGCCCTGAATGCCGGCGATCGTGAAAAGAACGGCATAAAGCGAACCCAGAACAATGCAGACTGTGAGCTGACCGCGGATAAAACCTGAGAAAATTTTGTCGAATTTCAAAAGCCACTCTTTAGCCGTCGGCTGTACGTGAGGCGGAACAAGCGAAAAAATCGACTCTTTTATTTTCTTGAAGCGCGAACTCGCAAAAAAGGTTATGACTACGAAAATCAGCATGTCGAGCATAAATGAAACGACCGAAAAAGTCTGTTTCAGAACCATGCCTGTAGTGCTTGAAACGAGCTTGGAAAGAGATTCCGCGTGACTTCCGAGCCCGGAAACGAATTCGTCGCGGCTCACAAGTTCGCGAAGGTTGATATTCATTTTTTCAGCATGCGTATTAGCCCAATCCCAAAGCGAACTCATCGCAGGCTGCATCTTTCCTGCCGCACTTCCCAACTGACCTATGATCTCGGGCAGAATCGCAAGAAGAAGTACCGCCACAACCAGAATTATCAGAATTATTGATAAAATTGTCGTGAAAGTACGCGGGATCTTGAGCTTTTTCGAGAAAAAATCGACTATCGGCTCAATAGCATCCGCCGCAACGAACGAGGCTATAAGAATGGCCGCCATGCGAGGCGCCAGAACAAAGGCAAAAATCAAAAGGACAACAAAAAGAAGCGGGATCCAACCTTTCTTCTCGAACAGAAATCTTTGCAATTTTTCTTTAGTTATCATCTGACGCCTCTCTTACACAAACATTAAAAAAACAAAAAAACAAAGAATTTTAGAGATAAAAATGATTTTGCCAAATTTCTTATGCTCGTGCTCCCGCAGAATGCTGCTGCGGTAAAAATTTTTCTTTCAGGATCTAATTTCCGTTATTTCTAGAAAGCTCATTTTGTTGTCTGCTTTTTGGAGATAGTGCCATTCTTTTATTCCCCAAGGTAATACGGCATAATAAATATCTCGCTGATACACGGGATGTTTTTTGTTGCGCCGGCAGATTCGACTTTTATTTTAATGCGGCATTTCTTGATATTTGTCGGGTCATAATCTCCTGGATCAATCAGATCGTAGGCACAGTCTGTGGGAAATTTGCAATTCGGCTTCTGTTGCATTTCGCAACGGGCAGCACTGCACAGATCACATTTCCTAATTTTATCAGAAGTGTACTCAAATTTCTCCTCTCGGTCCAATGAATCGCAATCCATTTTGCCTGTGACTTTGAATCTGTCGTTTTTTGAAGTTTTCAAAAGGATGGCTGAATATCCCGGCAGAAATTTTTTATCGAAAAAGAATGAGATTTCATTTTCTTTGCCAAGTGCAAAGCATGTCTCTGGATCAAAATCGAACATTTTTTTCACGTTTTCAGGCGCAATTTCCGGCGAAACTATCCGGAACTGCGTCGGAAGAAGCCTTTTTGCCTTTATGTATTCGGATCGATCTTTATCTTCGATGGAATACCAAACCAGAAATTCTCTAACCTTTTTAAAATCGACATTTTTTCCTTCGAATTTTAAAACTCCAGGAGTTTGCTCGATAAACTCAAGGCCTCTTGTCTCATCTAGTTTGCCGTTATCTTTCTTAAGTTCAGTGAGATCGACAGTGACACTCAAATCACCGACAGTTCCGGTCCCGAAAAAAGAAGCCGGATAAAAGTTGTAGTGTATGTGTCTCAAATTCATTCGTGGCATCGCCGAACAGCTGTAAAACCAGAGTTCTCTGTCAGATTCAATCGAGTATGAGATATAAATTTCAGACTTTTCAAATTTTTTGAATTCGATTTCAGAGATAAACCATTCTCTGATTTCCATTATATCATTTGGAATTTCACCACCGAAATACTTCTTGATTTTTTTTATTTCTGATTTTTTCAACCAATTAAAATACTTGCCACTTTTTGAAATCTTGTAAGAAAGGACTTTCTCTTTTTCGATAAAATTTTTTACTTCTTTGTCAGATGGCTTGAAGTCAGACTCAAAAATGTTTGTTTCCATCGGAAAAGCAAACTGTATTTTTGTATCGCCTCCAGTATTCTGAAAAGTATATCTGACCTGAAAATGAGCTTTTTCGCCGTCGATTTTTATCTTCAAATCTTCTTTTAAAAGCTGGAGATTGGCCTTTTTAACGAACGTGACATTTCCGGTAGCACCGAGCTTGTTATCAAATACAGCCCTGTCGTGGGCAAAAATACACAAACCAAAAAATAAAAAAGCTGAAAATATTATGTTTTTCATTTTACCCTCTTAATACCAATAAGGATCAACATTAGTTTGCGGAAAGCCTGATTGCTGCCATTGCTCGTATGTTGTAGCGTCATATCCATATTCAGCACCAGGAACAAACGGATTTCGATAAATCATGGGTTTCCCTGAACCGTTATCGCCATCAAACAAAATGGTCTTTAAAGGATCCTTGTTTATGTAATATGGATTACGATAAATCATTATTGCTCCGTTTGGTCTCCACCAGTTAAATCAATTATTTGCGGTCTGTGCATTCTTTCTTCAAGGAATTTCTTGATGTAAAGCAGAT
>CAJOMF010000107.1 GCA_905235605.1 uncultured bacterium | reverse complement strand
ATCACTCACGATGCCCGTTTCGAGGCGAAGGGCGATGCCGGAGGTGCCGTCGGAGCAGATGACCCGGTACTTCCGGCCATCTTCGGTCAGAGGCACGGCAAGATTCGAGAAAGGCCTCATCGACAACGGCTTCGAGACGATCCCCGGACCGCACCCTGTAACTCCGCTCATGGTCAGAGACACCAAAAAGACGGCAGACATCGTCGAATGGCTCACGAAGAACGGCGTTCTTGCAACGGGACTCAACTATCCGGTAGTTCCGAAGGGCGACGAAGAGATCCGCTTCCAGATCAACGCTGACCACACCGAAGCAGATATCGACTACGTCATCAACGTTCTGAAATCGTTCAAATAAGCCTGATTTAATCTCGCAATTTCATAAAAATTCAGTATAATCATTCGTTTTTTGTGATATTTGAAATGTCTTTAAATTTTGGATATTGAACAGGTCTGAAAAATGCCGGAAAAAAGTCCTTATGAATTAGATTTTGAGAAATATGTCCGTCATACCGAGGCGGATAAAAAGGAGAAAAGTTTCGCGTGGACGACCGCCATCGGCTTGCAGCAGGTGGACGGACTCAAACCTTCGGAATATCTTTACCGGACGGCGAAACGCAACATCGAAGGCGAAATCTCGTTTGAAGATGTCGGCCGTCTCATTGATTCGTACTACAAAAGCAGGGCTTTCAGACTGCAAAACGCAGAGAAGCGCACCGAAGAGGCTGACAAGGTTTCGAGCCGCATCGCGCAGATCCTGAGCGAGCCTTCGTTTAATTTCAGCCCGTCGTATCTGATTGCAGTCCACAAACGGCTTTTTGAAGGGATTTTCAAGTTCGCAGGCAGGATCCGCGACTACGATATTACGAAAAACGAGTGGGTTTTGAACGGAGATACCGTGACTTACGGCGCGGCTTTCGAGCTGAAAAGTGCTTTGGAATACGATTTCATGCAGGAGCGCAGGTTCCGTTACAGAAATCTTTCGATGGATGAAATCGTCAGACACATCACTTTTTTTGTTTCAAGACTTTGGCAGATCCACGCTTTCGGCGAGGGAAACACGCGGACGACGGCGGTTTTTACGATAAAATATCTGCGTTCACTCGGTTTTAAGGCCGATAACGACATTTTCGCGCAGAACAGCTGGTATTTCAGAAACGCGCTTGTCAGGGCAAACTATGCCAATCTTCAGAAAGGGATTTCCGAAAATCCGGTTTTCCTCGAAAAATTTTTCCGCAACCTTCTGTTGGGTGAACACAACGAACTCAAAAACAGGGAAACTCATATCGATTACGCCGGATACACCGAAAAAGTTTCCGGAAAAACTTCGGCACAAATAGATAAAAACTTCGGTGTAAAGGAAAAATCTTCGGTAGAAACTGAGAAAAACTTCGGTACAAATGAAAAAACTTCGGTACAAATCCTTGAACTGATAAAAGCTGATCCGAAGATAACTCTGCAGGAAATCGCCGAAAAAACGAACCGTTCGAAACGCGCAATCGAGATGCAGGTTAAAAAGCTTCGGGAAAACGGCGTTCTCAAACGTATCGGTGCAACGAAAAACGGTCATTGGGAGATCGTGGAGACAGAATAGGCTCATCCAACAAAAACATTCCCCAAAAATTTAATAAGTAAAAAAATTACTATTTTTTTTCAGATGGCTATAATACCACGTTTTGTTTTTTACTAACCGTTTTTTTAGGAGTTTGAAATGGCAGAAAAGAAAGCGGCAAAGAAAGCCGAAAAATTCGATCCGAAGACCCTGACTTATTCCAAAAAATCAGGCTGGGACGGCATCTCCGAAGCAAAGATGAAAGAGATCATGGATTTCGCAGAAGGTTACAAGAAATTCCTCACGGATGCAAAGACCGAGCGCGAAGCTGTCAGCACGATCTTCGAGCTTGCAAAGGCGAAAGGTTACAAAAACATCGAAAACGCAAAACCGACCGACACGAAACTTTTCATCAATTTCGACAATGTCGCATGCGTTCTCGCTGAGATCAACCACACCGATTTCAGCAAAGGCTGGCTCATGGTCGGTTCGCATATCGACACGCCGAGACTCGACCTCAAAGGCTACCCGCTTTACGAGAAAGAGGATATGGCTTACTTCAAAACGCACTACTACGGCGGGATCAAAAAATATCAGTGGGTCACAAGAGCTCTTGCACTTCACGGCGTAGTCATCACCGAAGCAGGCAAAACGGTCAACGTCGTTGTCGGCGAAGATGAAAACGATCCTGTTTTCACTATCAACGATCTTCTTCCGCACCTTGCTCAGGAGCAGATGGAAAAAGGCGCAAGAAAGGTTATCGAAGGCGAGAACATGAATATCCTCATCGGCTCGATTCCTTACTCCTTCAAATACGACAAAGACAGCGTAAAACTCGCGATCCTTGATTTCCTCTACAAAAAATACGGTTTCAAAGAGGAAGATTTCGTTTCTGCAGAACTTCAGCTTGTTCCGGCAGGAAAGGCGAGAGATGTCGGTTTCGACAGAAGTTTCGTCGGTTCGCACGGTCAGGATGACAGGATCTGTGCTTACAGCGCTCTTCAGGCTATTTTTGACGCAGGCAAATCGAAAGAGAACAAACTTGCGATGTTCTTTGACAAGGAAGAGATCGGTTCGAAAGGAAATGCGGGCGCAAACTCCAACATTCTTGAAAGAGCCGTCAACAAACTTATAAACTTCTACGGCAAAGGCGATTACAACACGCTCATCAACTCTCTTGCAGACAGCAAGTTCCTTTCATCCGACGTTAACGCAGGTATCGAGCCTGAATGGGCAGGTGCATTCGAATCGATGAATGCAGGCAAAGTCGGCTGGGGCGTCTGCCTCACGAAGTTCACGGGTGCAGGCGGAAAAGGCAACTCCAACGAAGCACACGCTGAATTCGTTGCAAAATGCAGAGCAGCTTTCAACAAAGACGATGCACACTGGCAGACTGCTGAACTCGGAAGAGTTGACCTCGGCGGCGGCGGTACGATCGCTATGTTCATTGCTGAATACGGAATGCAGGTCCTTGATGTCGGCACACCGATCCTTTCGATGCACAGCCCGTTTGAAGTTGCTTCGAAAGCTGACCTTTACAATACCTACCTTTCATACAAAGCATTTTACAAATATCTTTAACGGTTAACGGTTTTTCATGCACAGAATTCTTTTAAGTTTCATAGTTTTACTGCAGTTTTTTCCCGTTTTTGCGGATGATTCTGCTCAAAATGGCGGGAAAAAACAGGCAAAATGGGTTTTTGTAAGCGAGAAGGACGGTCTTAAACTCTACGAGCGCGACCACGAAGGTTCCGAAATCAGGGAAGTTAAGGCCGTCGTTACATATCAGGGCACGATCCAGGAAGCGGTCGATATCATATTCGACAGACTGAAACATCCTGAAATCTTTAAATATATAACTTTTTCGGATGTTCTCAAAAAGAACGACAAGTGCGACTGGTCCTACAACAGAATTTCGGTTCCGGTTGCAACCGACCGTGATTACTATGTAAAATCGTGCAGAGTCGACAACAAGGACGGCTCGGTTTCGGTAACATGGGTCCCTTTCGACGATCCTAAATATCCTGTGACCGACAAGTTTGTCCGCGTGGCCGACAACAAAGGTTATTACAAATTCACCCAGGTCGAACCCGACAAGATAAAGGTCGATTACTACATTTACAACGATCCGGGCGGATCTCTTCCCGTTTTTGTCAAGAACATCGCTTCAAGACAGGCTGTTACCGATACTTTGTGGACTCTTCACAAAGAGATCATGAAACGCCGCGCGGCATCGAAAAAATAGTCAACGACTGTTCAATTTTTTATAATTCGGAGACGTTATGTCTGATTTTTCAACTAAAAAATTGTCAAAGCATTCGGCTGAAACAAAACTCAATTTGAAAGAGCCCGATCTTTACAAAGTCGTGATGCTAAACGACAACTACACCACGATGGAGTTTGTTGTCGAAATTCTTATCGACATTTTCGGAAAAAGTGAGGCGGAAGCCCGCAAAATAATGCTCGCAGTCCACAAACAGGGGCGCGGAGTTGCCGGAGTTTACGTCTATGACATCGCCGTTTCCAAAATCGCGCAGGTCGACGAGGCGGCAAAAAAGAAAGGTTTCCCGCTTAAATGTATCGTTGAAAAGGAGTAACTATGGCAGAAAAAGATAATATGTCGCTTCCGTTTTCGTTTGAAGTGGCGAAAATTTTCAGCATGGCGATCGAAGATGCGACTGACAACAAAGACGAGTTCGTGACTCCGGAACATCTTCTGTTCCAGCTGCTTTTCAACAGAAAAGTGGTCGGACTTCTCGAGCATTTCGATGTCGATGTTTCGGAAATGCGGCAGAATGTCAGGGAATATCTCGAAAAATATGTTCCCAAAAGTCCGAAAAACGGTCGCGTTGTTCCGTCTGAGTATCTGAATATATGTCTTCTCGATGCGGCGAACAGCGTTTTCGGTTCTCAGCGGACACGCGTCGAAGTTAGCGATCTGATCGTCGCGATCTATGACCTCGGGGACAAATCGTTTTCTTCCAATCTTCTCAAGGCAAGCAACATCAAGCGGTACGACCTTCTGAGTGCGATCGCGCACGGCGGATTTTCCGAAACTGAAAAAACCGGAGAGCCGGAAGATCCCGAAACAACTAAGGAAGAGGCAGAAAAAGAGCCGTCGGAAAACGCTACACAGTCGATCTCACTGAAAAAGCACGTTCGGGAGAACTCGATCCGATAGTCGGTCGCGAAGACATCATCGGTCGGACGATACAGATCCTGCTGCGCCGGAAAAAGTGCAATCCTGTCCATGTCGGCGATCCCGGAGTCGGCAAAACCGCTGTAACTTTGGGACTGGCTCAAAAAATCGCACGGAACGATGTGCCGAAACAACTTCAAGGTTACCGCATTCTTTCGTTCAATATTTCGCGCCTTATCAGCGAATGCAGGTTTATGGGCGATTTGGAGCGGACGATGAACAAATTCGTCTCTGCATTGAAAAACGAAGAGAAAGTTGTTGTTTTTATTGATGAAATCCACAATCTTGTCGGAGCAGGCAGTGCCGGAAATTCGTCGATCGACGCGGCAAACATCCTGAAACCTGTTCTTGAGGAAGGAACTATAAAATTTATCGGAGCAACTACTGCAGCAGAGTACAGAAAGTTTTTCGAGAAGGATCCGGCTCTTTCGAGAAGATTCCAGAAGATAAATGTTCCCGAGCCTTCGAAAGAAGAAACTTTCCTGATTTTGAAGAGCTTGTCTGAAAAATATGAATCTTTTCACAAGGTTAAATACAGTGACGAAGCTCTGCGCGCTGCGGTCGAACTTTCTTCGCTCTACATCACCGACCGTTTTCTGCCCGACAAGGCAATAGATCTGATCGACGAGGCGGGAGCTGCTGCAAATATGCAGGCAAAGAAAACAAAAATCGTAAAACCGGAACATATTGAAAAAGTCACTGCATTTCTCACCGGAAAGAAGGAAAAAGCTGTGAATTCCGACGGAACGAAGCAGCTCAAAGGGCTCGAAGTTGCTCTTTCGACAGAAATTTTCGGTCAGAATGAGGCGATTTCCGAAATTGTCAGGGCGATAAAAAAGAGTTATGCGGGCTTCAAAAATCCCGAAAAACCGGTCGCGTCCTTCCTTTTCGTCGGTTCGACAGGAGTAGGAAAAACGGAACTTGCCCGCGTTCTTGCAGACAAAATGGAGCTTCCGCTGATACGTTTCGACATGAGTGAATATCAGGAAAAGCACACTGTTTCCAAACTTTTCGGCGCTCCTCCGGGATATGTCGGATACGAAGAGGGCGGTCAGCTCACCGAAGCCGTGCGCAAGCAGCCGACGGCGGTGCTTCTTCTTGACGAGATCGAAAAAGCGCATTCAGACATTTACAATTCTCTTCTGCAGATCATGGACTATGCGACTCTGACTGACAATGCAGGACATAAAGCAAACTTTAAAAACGTAATAATTATAATGACTTCCAATGCCGGAAGTAAAGACGCCGCAAAAAAACAGGTCGGTTTCGGAACAAACCCGGAAAACAGATCCGCATTTAAAGAGGCAGTCAAAAATACATTTTCTCCGGAGTTTCTGAACAGGCTCGACCATATTGTCTATTTCTCACGCATAACACCTGAAATCGTTAAGAAAATAGTTAAAAAGAATGTTTCCGCACTTGCAAACAGGCTGGCTGCACGCAATATCGAGCTTACGATCACCGAACCTGCCGTCGCACACTTGGCTGAGCTCGGTTTCTCGAATGATTTCGGCGCGAGAGAGACGGCGAGAGTAGTCGATAAAGAACTTGAAGATCTTCTTCTTGACGAGATCCTTTTCGGAAAATCGAAAAACGGCGGAAAAATAAAAATCGATTTTAAAAACGGAAAACTCTGTTTATCCTGAAATTTTTAATTCAAAAGAACGATTACAATACTTCACACGCTCCACTTTGATTCCTGCGTTTGAAGTGTGTACATCCGTGCAAAAATCGAGTCGTTTTTTTCGCGCAGGGCTTTCGGACTTCCTTCTTCAGCGACTTTGCCGTCTTTGAGAACGATGATCCTGTCAGCCGCCTCAACGGTGCGCATGCGGTGGGCGATGACCAGGACGGTTTTTCCTTTGAGCAGACTGGAAAGGGCAGACTGCACTTTTGTTTCGTTTTCGACATCGAGGCTTGCGGTCGCTTCGTCCAGAAGGACGATCGGTGCATTTTTGAGTAGTGCGCGGGCGATCGAAATACGCTGTCTTTCGCCTCCGGAAAGTTTTGCACCGTTTTCACCGATTTTTGTTGCGTAGCCGTTGGGAAGTTTCTGCACAAACTCGCCGCAATTTGCCGCTTCTGCGGCTTCAATCACTTCTTCGTCGCTTGCGCCGTGCTTTCCGAGCCTTATATTTTCCATCACCGTGTCGTCAAAAAGCACTACATCCTGAAAGACCATAGAATAATCCGAAAGGAGTGTTTCCGGCTCTACAGTGGCAATGTCCGTGCCGCCGACTGTGATTTTTCCGCCGGTCGCATCCCAAAGTCTGGCCGCGAGCCGTGCGCAGGTGCTTTTTCCGCTTCCGCTTGGTCCGACAAGCGCAGTGATTTCACCTTCTTTCGCGGTAAAACTCACGCCTTCCAGAACTTTTGCGCCGTCATAGGAAAAACTCACATTGTCAAAAACGATGTCATATCCGTTCGGATGGAAATCTTTAATTCCGCCGGCAGTCCCGGTGTTGCTGATTTCCATAAGCCGTCCGGCAGATACTTCAGAAATAAAAATCTCGGCAATCAGAGCAAGGCTTTGGTCAAATGGAGCATAAACCCGCGTGATGACGAGCAGAAACATAAAAAGTGTCATAAAACTGATTTCGCCCGAAAGAATAAGGTTCGCGCCGGCAAGAATCGTTGTTGCCACTCCCAGCCGCATGATCACGCTCGCTGCATTCACGAAAATCCCTGCCGAAAGTTCACCGCGAATGAGAGACTTTTCGTGTGCGTCTATTTTTTTGCAGAGTTCCGAAAGATACTGCTCCTCCTGATTCGTCGCGTGGATTTCCCGGATGTTTTCGATCATCTCCTGCATTCCGTCCGAAGATACAAGAGCAGCTTTTTTTGCCAGGGTCGCATTCTTTTCGGTAATTTTCATATTATATGCAAATGGATCTGAAAACGCTTTCACATCCAGCAGGTTGCCGCGACTTTCAAAATCCACCATATATCGGACCATATAATTTTCGCCAAGCAGTTCCTGAAACCGTCCGCCATTATCGGAAAGCTTGATATTGGAGAGAGTGTCTTCGTAACTTTCAAGACGCATATATTTGATAATCTGAGAAACCCCTGTATTACGATTCTGTGGTTTTCCATCTTTCCAATTGTCTGAATAGACAACTTTCTGCATACGAGCCTTAGTAACTGTATTGAAATAATCTCCCATTTCAACAAGAATATATTTTCTGTTAGTCTCCTCCTGCTGACGATTTAAATCAATCACTGCATGTCCCGTTGTTCCAGAACCTGCGAAATAATCTAAAACTATATCATTTGCGCCAGAACCAATTGTTATATTGTCCTCCACGGTATATAGACTCTTGGGATAATCAAAAGGATTATTCGGAATAATGCTTTCTAACAGATTTGTCCCTTTTGAAGATGCATCATACCGTTCTCCAAACCATAAAGACTTTGGAGTAACCTCCTTAAAAACAACGTCGTATTGATAAATTGCATAACCACCGTCTTGGACAGCTTTACAAAATAGAACACCACTTTTACTACTAACATCATCTACACAACTTTTATAGCCCCATCTCCAACGAAACTTTTCTCCTTTGCTACTGAGTGGAAGAATTGCCACATACCCTTCCTCTTCATATTTGTTTATAACACTAGACAAATAAGTGTCATCAAACGAGTCCGTTGTCTTGTCGTAAATGCGCTTATATTGTTCTTCAGGAATGACTAACAATTCATTTTTGTCTGGAGAATAGAAAAAAGGGAAAT
>CAJOMF010000106.1 GCA_905235605.1 uncultured bacterium | reverse complement strand
TGAAAATAACGGAAATTAGAATAATCTATAATCAACAGTAAACAAACGGCCGGAAGGTTGGTTAGAGAGTAGGGAGCTTAGGGTGTCTAAGGTGTCTAGGGATACTGAAAACTCTCTAATCTTTAGATTCCCTAGAAGTTAGATTACAGTCTGTTCTGAAAGAATATTTTGTTGTTATTGGTAGTTCTTTTTGTAAAATGACCGGGTTTTTTTGTTTTAGGATTTTGAGGAGAGTTTTATGAGTGTTGATGCAGCAGCAAAAGAGATAAAATCGGTTCTGATCGATTATCCGTTCGATGTTCCGACGTTCGCAACGGTTCAGTTGAAAGATAGGTGGGAAAGACTTCTGACTAAGGTCGATGTTAGGGAAAATTCAATAATAAAACTGTACTGGCGGATAATATTGAAGAATCTCTCGCTAATGAAAAAGAAAATTTGTTCATAATTTTTTCGGACTGGATAGTTGACGACTGGACTGTCGAAAAGATTGCCGAATTCGAGTGGCACGGATTGAAAAGTGAAGAAGTTATGTTTTTTGAAAACGAAAACGGACTGCTTCCGATTGTTCTGGCCGGTGAAAACACGCTGGTTCATCTTTCAAAGTGGGATAAGTGGGAACATTCTGATGATATTTCAGGGCTTATCGAGTATGCGAAACAGAATGGCGGTTTTGCTGTAAGTGTCAAAAAGCTGGATAACAGTTTTTCTTCCAGAATATATGACAAAAAATCTTCAGTTGCGGCGGAATGGGATCTGCTGAAATTCCTGCAGTTCAGGCCGGGCGGGCTTGTAGCCAAGTATCTCAACAGGCCGTTTTCTATAAGGATCACGAGAAGGATCATCAAGTATAAGTTCGTAACTCCGAATTTCGTTACGATCGCCGACTTTTTTATAGGTCTTCTTGGGCTTTCGCTTTTCCTGATCCCGAGTTATTGGACTGCCGTGATCGGTGCGGTCATCATGCATTTCAATTCGATCGTTGACGGAGTTGACGGTGAAGTCGCAAGGCTGAGGCACGAATCTTCAAAACTGGGGGCAAACCTCGATTCGTTTTCCGATGAGACTCTGGGCGCGCTTCTCTATGTTGTGACGGGATACCACCTGATGATGACCGGAGGAGCGGAATGGTTCGTAACGCTGACTGGCGGCAGGGAGTGGTTTTTTTACATAGGGCTGTTTACAGGAATAATTTCCTATACTTACGCGATGGTCAACTTCCATTCGAGACGTAAAAAAGGGGGGATCGGTTTTTATTACTGGTGGGATCTGAACAAACCTGTAAAGGTGCTTTCAAGAAAACCTACGCTTATGTTCTATTTGAAACGGCTTTTGTGGAGAGACAGCATACTTTTCATTTTCATGCTGGTCACAATTTTCAATGTTCTTGACTATTTCCTGATGATTTCTTTTGTCCCGGCTGCAGTGAATGCTCTTTTGATGTTTATTCATATTTTTATAATAAGAGCCGAGTGGTAGCTATTTTTCCTGAAAAATGTCAGCGTGTTGTTTTGCGACATTTGACCAGGATGTCTCTTCAGCGTAATCAAACAGTTTTTCGGTAACTTTCTTCAACAGATCGGGTCGGTCTGCAAATTTCGACATCGAGCGTTTCCATCCCGGAATGCTGAAAGTCGGAATGAATACGTCTTCTTCTTTTATGAAATCCTTGACTTCGGAAAATTTGACGCAGTCGGAACATATTACCGGGAGTTTTGCTCCGATCGTAAGATGGAATATCCCGCTTGCGGAAGGATAGTTCTGCCAGTACGGCATGAGCATCATGTCTGATGCAGCGAAATAAACCGGAAGATCCTCGTTTTTTACGAAAACATTGTGCCATGTTATTTGCTTCGAAAAAAGTGAAAGTATCCGGCATACAAACACATAAAGGCGGTTGTTCCAAGTGTTGCGGTCGGCCATTCCGGCAATCAGAAGGCGGCATTTTTTTGCTGATCTCATCGCTCTGAAAGCCATTATTACGGTATGGTGGTTTTTTAAGAGATGGATGAATCCAAGTATCAGAAAAATGAATTCATCAGCCGGGAGACCGAGCTTTTTCCTCGCCTCCGTTTTGTCCGGAAGTTCGAGAAAAGCCGTCCCGTGAGGAATGACATGCACTTTTTCGGTAGGGATCCCGTAGTGTTTTACCGAGTTCAGACACATTTCGTTGTGAACTATGAGATGTCCGTATTCAAGAACTGTTCTGTAGAATTTTTCCCAGTCGATTTTTATGTTTCTGCCGATGTCGGCGGTATGGAGCGTGACGAAAACTTTGATTCCGAGGTGCGAAATTTCTTCAATCATTTTAAGAAATTCGTCCGTATCGGGGAAAAGAACGAGAGCGTGCTGTATGTGAACAACATCGGGTTTTATTTCGGTCACTTTTTGTACTATATCGTGTCGGAAATCACCCTTTCTTGAATAGGTGTCATACACAGGAAAAGTGCTGTTCTGTCTGCCGCCTTCCGAAATCACGCACATATCGAACAAACCCAAGCTGTTAAGTGCATCGGGGAGGTAACCGGTATAGTTTGCTATTCCGCATTTGTAGGGAGGAAAATCTGATATCAACGCTAGTTTCAACATTATGTGCCTCAAGTTATTCTTTCAAAAGGAAAATTATTTATGTTCTACGAGAGTAGTTTCAAAAGGATGATCCGAAGAGTCGTTGAGAAGCGCTTCGTATTCGGTCATTCCTTTGAGCGTCAAATTGAAAAACGCCGTCATAAGTCCGCCTGTGTAAGTGATTAACCGGCGGTTAAGGTCAGTGTCACCGCTGCTCTGACATGCCGAACAGTATGTGCCGCAAGCTGAAAGATCTTCAGGATCGACCATGTCTGCATGACCGACTCCGGCTGCGATTATGTGGTGACTCGGTGACGGATAGCTTGCATAAAACTTCGCGCTATTGTCCCCTTCAGGAGCACATGAAGAGTTGATCGTATCGCCGATCTGAATCCCCTGCGGACCTTTTTCCGTTCCCAAAAACATAGATTCGCCGGTGAACTGGACGGGATCGTTGAGACTTTGAGGATCTTTACCGATCGGCGGAACAGAGTCTACCGGATCGACGCCGAAGAAACTTTTTGCAATTGTCGGATCTGTGTTGAGAACGCGGTTCGTAACTTTGCCGCCGCGGCTGTGCCCCGCCATACCGAAATTTTCAAAATCGGGAACGACCGAAACTTTTGCAGCAAGATTTTCCTTCAGCCAGCCGATAAAAGAAACGATTTCCGCTGCTTCTTCGCTGGAAGTGTCTCCTCCTACTCCGGCCACACCGTGATCAGACTGGCTTGAAACAACAATGAATCCGTGGGATGCCAGGTGAGTCAGGAAATCGTCATAGTAATAATCCTTGTACATAAATCCGTGCAGAAAATGGATTACCGGAACCTGACCTTCCGCTCCTGCCGGCTCGTAGATTCTGAAATTTCTCGGCGCATTGTCCTTGTTCGAGTTTACATCGGTTATGTTGACAAAATACTGACCCAAATTGAAAACTGGATTTTCTTCGGCAGGATCGTCTGTCGGTTCTGTTGGATTTTCCTGACAGTCGCTCACATCCCAGCCGGTGCAGTCGGCATTGCAGAGTGCATAGCCGCCTGTGTAGCCTGAATAAATCATGCTGCATTCCGTTGCATTGCTGTCGCAGACTTCGCCTTCGTCAAGGATCCTGTTTCCGCAATCGGAAGAACCTGTGTCTGTCGGATCTGTGTCAATGTCTGTTTCAGAGTCTGAGTCGGAGTCTGAGTCGACAACTTCGGTGTCTGACGGATCTTCATATTTTACCGGTCTTCTTTCCGACTCACCGCAACTTGTGAGGGAAATGAATAATAGAATTGAGAAAATACAAAACACTTTTTTCATTGCATGCCTCCAATTACAACAAAAAAAACATAATATTTTAGACAAAAACAAAATAAAGTAAAGACGGAATTTTTGTTGAGCCGCCGCATAGTTAAAATATCGGCGGGATGCTGAATTTTCTTGCAAAAATCGGGAAAATAACTAAAAAATCGCCGTTAAACGTCATGTTGACAATTTTTGGGGGGAGGGAAGTTTGAATTTCAAGACTTTTAAAAAGGGCGGCGTTCATCCGCCGGCAAACAAGATAAGCGCGGGAACACCGATAGAAGCTGTCGAGCTTCCGAAAAGGGTGACCATCCTTCTTTCGCAGCACATCGGCGCACCTGCGGCTCCGGTAGTCAAGAAGGGCGACAAAGTCAAAGTCGGCACTCTGATTGGTGCTGCCGGCGGCTTTGTTTCGGTCAATATCCACTCTTCGGTAAGCGGAACGGTTTTCGCTGTCGATACCGTCAAAGATCCGGGCGGATTTGCTTCCAAAGCGGTCATCATCGATGTCGACGAGGCTGACGAATGGGAAGATAGCATCATCAGAACTCCTGAACTCATCCGCGAGATCAAGGCTACTCCCGAAGAAATCGTTGCAACGATGAAGGAAACGGGCATCGTCGGAATGGGCGGCGCATGTTTCCCGACTCACGTAAAATACACGATCCCCGAAGGCAAAAAAGCCGATACGCTCATCATAAACGCGGTCGAATGCGAGCCTTACCTCACCGCTGACCACAGGATCATGCTCGAAAGAACTGAAGAGATCTTAGTCGGCGTTGAGATCATGAAAAAGGCGCTCAAAATCAATACCGCTTTCATCGGGATCGAGGCGAACAAGCCCGATGCGATCGAAAAAATGGAAAAGGCGGTCAGGGATTTTCCGGGAACAGTCGTTCAGCCGCTCATGCTGAAATATCCGCAGGGTGCAGAAAAACAGCTTATCAAAGCGATACGCAACCGCGAAGTTCCGTCGGGCAAACTTCCGCTTGACGTCGGCTGCGTAGTTGACAACGTCGGAACGGCACTTGCCATATACGAAGCAGTCCAGAAACATA
>CAJOMF010000105.1 GCA_905235605.1 uncultured bacterium | reverse complement strand
AAAGGAAGCTCTGGCTTCAGAGATTTTTGTCGACAAGTCGCTGGTGCTTGCAAAATTATGCAGCCTGATGGGCACCAAACAGAAATTTGTCTGCGTTTCGAGACCGCGCAGATTCGGCAAAACAACGGTCCGTGATCTGATGGTTGCCTATTTTTCAAAAGGTTGCGATTCAAGAGAAATGTTCTCGAATCTGAAAATTGCCAAAGAGCCTTGTTTTGAAGAGAATCTCAATAAATTCAACGTAATAGCTGTCGATTTGGGTGCTGCATACAATACGGTGGAAAACAGGAACGATGTCCTGAAATATCTTAGAAATAAATTCATTGAAGATTTCAGAGAGGAATTTCCTGACATAGGATTTTCCGGCGAAGATTCCGTTGCCGATCTGATCACAAAAGTTTACAAACATACAAAAACCCAGTTCATCATAATCATTGACGAATACGACACTTTGATCAGGGAACGTCAAAGCGAAGCTCTGCTTGAAGAATACCGCTCATTCCTAAATTCGCTCTTTAAGAACAATGAACTTTCTTCCGCGGTCGCGCTTGCATATCTGACGGGGATCCTGCCGATCCAGCGCGACAGAGTGCAGTCAAAACTCAACAATTTCAACATCCAATCAACCATGCTCATGCCGTGGGGATTTGAAGAATATTTCGGCTTTACGAAAGAGGAAACCGAAGCGCTATGCAGCGAATACGGAATGAGTTTTGCCGAGTGCGAAAAGTGGTATGACGGCTACAAAATCAATAAACTCAGTATCTACAACCCGAATTCCGTTGTCAAAGCAATGCTGGCGCGTGAATACGCAAACTATTGGAATACAACAGGGTCTTACGAAGTTGTTGCGGACTATATCAAACTCGATTTTGACGGCACGAAAAGTGCGATAATCGACATGCTCACCGGAACAGAGATAAAAATCAATGTCGACAAGTTCGAGAACTCTTTGGATAAAATCAACTCAAAAGACAATGTTCTCACGTATCTGATTCATCTTGGTTATGTAAATTACAATAAAACGACCGGGCTTTGCCGTATTCCTAACAGGGAGATCCGTCAGGAATGGGAAAAAGCCATCGAATCAGCCGGAAATTTCAGCAAAGTCGTGAAAATGATTTCTGATTCCGAAAAACTGCTGAAACGGACTCAGGAAGGCGATTCCGAAAGAGTTGCAGCCGCTTTGGACAATGCGCATCAGACAGTTGCCGATCCGCTTGACTTCAACGACGAATCGTCACTTAAAACTGCAATAATTTTAGCTTATTACACTGCAGCATCAAAGTACACGATCATCAAGGAACTCCCGACCGGACGCGGTTTTGCCGACATCGGTTTTATCCCGCTCAATAAAAAAGATCCTGCGATGGTTGTTGAACTCAAGTACGACAAAAACGCCGAAAGTGCGATAAAACAGATCAAAAACAGAAATTACCCGAAAGTTTTCGAGAATTATTTGGAAAATCTGCTTCTTGTCGGAGTGAACTATGACAAAACGACCAAAGTTCACGAGTGTGTGATCGAAAAATATCAGGGATAATCTACAGCAGGCAACTTAATCCAGACATCAGGCGTACATTATATGCAGTCAATTCACACCATTTTGCTGCGTTGACATCAGACAAGATGCAATTATACTCGTTTGTTCTTTTTTAACCGGAGGGAATATGCAGACGAATCATTTTCACGTAAAACGCGCTTCAAGAGAGCGTTTTCAGCTTTCAAAAGAACTTTTTTCGATTTCGGGGAACGTCGTTTTTGCCGATTTCGCGGCGGCAAAGGATTTTGCACACAAACTAAACACGAAATTTGCCGAAGAGAAGAGCAAAAAGCACATAACTCCGGGAAACCTTTTTGCAATGGGTCTTATCGACGAGATCGAGCACTATATTTTTCATCTTTACAGAACTGAGTTTTTTCCCGATTTCCTGAAAAAACTTTTTGAAAAGGCTGAACGCGAGCTCGGTGAAGATGCCGTCAAAACTCTAATTGTTGATTTCATTAAAGAATTTCCAACTCAGCAGGTGATGACCGGCGGAATGAGTGCGGCCGAGTTTTTCGCGGCTTCGACAAACGGAACAGAAAACAGACTCACTGAACTCGAAGAGCTCATTCTTCTTAAAATTGCCAATGAAAACCCCGCTTTTTCGCAGTTTGAAGAGCTTTTCGGAGATGCAAATCTTGAAAAAAATCCGGCATACGGCCGCTTTTTCGGTGTTGCTGAAAAATTTTTCGAGGGCAGTCCAAAAATCGGTTTCGGCAGTGAAAAGATTTCCGTGCTCGAACTTCTGCGCGCTCCCTTCAAGGCAAGCCCTGATTCCTTGGCGGGTCAGCTTGAATTCATCCGCAAGAACTGGGGAGTAAAAATTGCGGCACGTTTTTCGAAAATGCTTCTCCTCTCTGCAGACATCATAAAGGAAGAAACCAAACCAGTTTTCGGATCCGGTTCGAATGCGGAATTTCCCGCAATAACGAAGGATTCGCTGCGTTACGGCTGGGGCGACGGAGATCCTGAAAACGAAAATTTCTCCGAAGATTCGCTCTGGATGCCGCGCGTCGTAATGATAGCGAAAAACGTTTTCGTCTGGCTCGACCAGCTTTCAAAGCAGTATTCTGCCGACATCCATACTCTTGACAGGATCCCCGATGAAGAACTTGAAACCTTGTCCCGACGCGGTTTCACGGCACTCTGGCTGATCGGTTTGTGGGAACGAAGCAAAGCATCGAAAAGGATCAAGCAGATAATGGGAAACCCCGAGGCGGCAGCAAGCGCATATTCGCTTTACGACTACGAGATAGCTGAGGAACTCGGCGGCGAAGCGGCTATGCAGAACCTCCGCGAAAGAGCGTGGAGATACGGCATCAGGCTTGCAAGCGACATGGTCCCCAACCACACGGCGATAGATTCGAAGTGGATCTCGGAGCATCCCGAATGGTTCATTTCGGCGGACGAGCCGCCCTTCCCTGCTTACACATACAACGGCGAAAACCTTTCGAGCGACCCGAATATCGGGATTTATATCGAAGACCACTACTATTCGAAAAGCGATGCGGCAGTGACTTTCAAACGGGTCGATTTCAGGACTGGCAGAACCGATTATATCTATCACGGAAACGACGGGACCTGCATGCCGTGGAACGATACGGCGCAGCTCAACTATATGCGTGCCGATGTCAGGGAACAGGTGATTCAGACGATCATAAAAATCGCGAAAAACTTCCCGGTGATCAGGTTCGATGCAGCGATGACGCTTGCAAAAAGGCACTATCACAGGCTCTGGTTCCCCGAACCGGGAAGCGGCGGAGACATTGCATCACGCGCCGAACACGGACTTACGACCGAAGAATTCAACAAGTTTTTTCCGAAGGAATTCTGGCGCGAAGTCGTTGACAGAGTCGCTCTCGAAGCACCCGAAACGCTGCTTTTGGCCGAGGCTTTCTGGCTTATGGAAGGCTATTTCGTGCGGACTTTGGGAATGCACCGCGTCTATAACAGCGCATTCATGAACTTTATGAAAAACGAGGAGAACGCGAAGTACAGGCAGTCAGTCAAAAGTGTTCTCGAATTCGATCCGCACATTCTCGAAAGATACGTCAACTTCCTCAACAACCCCGACGAGGAGACGGCGGTCGCACAGTTCGGCGACAACGACAAATACTTCGGCGTTACGCTGCTTATGATCACGATGCCGGGCCTTCCGATGTTCGGTCACGGTCAGGTCGAAGGTTTTTCCGAAAAATACGGCATGGAATACCGCCGCGCCTACAAAAACGAGACCGTCAATCAGGCACTTGTAGAACGGCACGAGCGCGAGATCTTCCCGCTTCTGCATCTGCGCCGCCTTTTCGCACACGTCAACGACTTCCACTTTTACGATTTCTACAAGTCGGACGGCACGGTCGACGAGAACGTTTTCGCATATTCGAACGGCTGGGGAGAGAGCAAAGTCCTTGTTTTTTACCACAACAAATTTGCCGAGACCTCAGGCTGGATCAAGCAGGGCTGTGCCTGGCTCGACAAATCCGACGGCGCTTTGAAGAGGATAAATCTCGATTTCGCGCTCGGACTTAAAAAAGAAAAAGGGGCTTTTGTTCATTTCAAAGAGCTGGTTTCGGGGCAGGAGTACACTCTGAGCATTGACAACATTTTCGAACACGGATTCTTTATGCAGCTCAAAGCCTACGAATACCGCGTTTTCACCGATTTTAAAGTAGTAGAAAATAGAGAAAAAGAGGAAGAAATGGATTACCAGCTTTACATTGACGCTTTCAACAGCGAGGTCGTTCCGGCACTCGGCTGCACCGAACCTATCGCAGTTGCACTTGCGGCGGCAACTTCGACGAAACTTCTGGGCGGCAAGATCGAAAGAGCGGAGATCGCGCTCAGCGGAAACATAATGAAAAACGGTCTCGGTGTCGGCATTCCGGGAACAGGCATGGTAGGTCTTCCGATCGCGGCTGCGCTCGGGATCAAAGGCGGAGATCCTTCGAAAGAGCTTGAAGTGTTGAGCGGAGTTACAAAAGAGCACATTGCCCAGGCGAAAGAGATGGTGAAAAAAGGGGAAATCGCCGTTTCGATGAAGGAAAAAGTCGATAAACTCTACATCGAAGCAATCTGTTTCAGCGGCAAAGAGTGTGCGAGAACAGTGATCTGCGGAAGCCACACGAATATCGTCCTCACCGAACTCAACGGAAAAATCGTTTCGCAGAAATCGTGCAGCGCCTTTTCGTTCGACCGGAACGAAAACCAGAAAACGCAGGAATATCACATGACAGTCGAAGGGATCTGGAATTTCATCAACAAAGTTCCGCTTGAAAAGATCCGTTATGTCCTCGAAGGTGCCGAAATGAACAAAAAGATCGCACTTGAAGGACTAAGCGGCGATTACGGCCTGCGTGTCGGAAAAACGCTGAGACTCAATGTCAAAAAAGGCATTCTGTGCGACGACCTTGCAAACTACGCGATGTCTCTTACCGCTGCGGCA
>CAJOMF010000104.1 GCA_905235605.1 uncultured bacterium | reverse complement strand
ATGGGCGAAGATGTTTTCCTCGACCTCAAATACCACGACATTCCGAACACAGTCGCAAAAGCGGGTGCCGCAGCGGCGCAGCTCGGTGTCAAAATATTCAACGTCCACGCTTCTGGCGGCAGAAAAATGATGGAAGCCGTGAGAGAAGAAATGAACAAACTCACGAACCCGCCTCTCGTGCTGGCTGTAACAATTCTTACGAGCCTCGGTGAAGAAGACATCCGCGAAGTCGGCTTTGACCGCACTATTCCGGAACAAATCGCGCGCCTCGCAAAACTCGCGAAAGATTCAGGAATGGACGGCGTCGTCGCAAGTCCGCTTGAGATCGAGCTAATCAGGGAAACCTGCGGAAAGGATTTCAAGATCCTCACTCCCGGTATCCGCCCCGCTTTTGCAGCAGTCAACGATCAGAAGCGCATCGCGACTCCGGCTGAAGCACTCCGCAAAGGTGCAGACTACCTCGTTATCGGCCGTCCTATCACGGCTGCCGAAAACCGCAGGGAGGCTTTCCTAAAAATCCTCGAAGAATGTAAAAACGCCTGAATTTATTTTGATTTAATCAATATAAATAAGAAAAAGGGACCGCCTATAAGCGACGTTACGACTCCTACCGGAATTTCAGACGGAGCGATTATAGTCCTCGACACCGCATCCGAAAGCATAAGGATGCAGCCGCCGGTAAAAAGCGATGCAAATGCCAGCATGCTGTGCTTCCTGCCGACAAGTCTGCCTGCAATGTGAGGCGCCATCATGCCGATGAAACCTACAGGTCCCACCTGCGAAACAACGACTGCGACAGCGATAGAAACTGTAAAAAGAAGGATGTTTCCGACAGTATTCATGTTCACGCCGCGGGTAACCGCGATATCGGAATCGATCCGCATGAGATCGAGTTCACGATGGAAAAAAAGCGAAACCGAAAGCATTATCACAAATGCAGGAAGGATTTTCAAAACCGTTGAAAAGCCCGTAAAATCAAGGCTTCCCATCATCCAGTGGATCATCATCGCACTTTCGCTTCCGCTCGCGATATACTGGATAAAAAGGATGAGTCCGCTGCATATAAAGTTGACGGCGACTCCGGCAAGAAGCAGGAATCCCGTGTCAAACCTTTTTTTGAGGCGTCCTGCCGTGTAGATGAAAACGACAGTGAGAAAGGCGCACAAAAAGCTGAAAATCTGCGTGAACGGAAGAACAAAGGTGAGCCCCGAAAAGAATTTTATCGCCGTAACAGCGCCGAATGCCGCACCGCTGCTCACTCCCAGCGTGTACGGAGTTGCCAGATCGTTTTTGAACATCGACTGGAACACCATTCCGCAGAGAGCCAGTGTCGCGCCGCAGATAAAAGCACCAGAAGTGCGCGGGATTCTGATATTCCAGAATATGTTTGCGGCGGCACTTTCGCCGAAAATTTCACCTACAGGCATTTCGATGTAGCCGAAAAAAGGAAGAAGTGCTAAAAGCAGGATAGAAAGCAGTGCAACGGCTAAGATCTTAATAATATTCAGTTTTTCCGGCATCACTTCACCTTCGAAGCAGAAATCGAATCAAGCAGCGACTTCGCTATCGACTCGAGATATTCATCTTTCTGAAGGAGATCTTTTTCTGTTTTGTTCGTAATGTAGCCGATCTCGAAAAGAAGAGAAGGCATCCTCGCGCCGACAAGGACGTAAAAGAGCGCACCTTTTTCATAACCCCTTAATTTGACTCCATATTTTTTTAAGTCTTTTTTCAAACCGCTTCCTATTTCCTTTGCATAATCGAGACTGTCGCCGACATAGTAGCTTATATCCATATCGACCAGAATCGTACCGAGAAGCGAGGTGTTTTCAGAAATTTTATTTTCGACTCTCGCCAGTTTGTTGGCATATTCGTCACGCGTGTTGTCAAGGTGGTAAATCTCCATCCCGCCGACATTTCTGTCCTTGGGAAACGAGTTTGCGTGAAGCGAAATGAACAGATCTCCGCCGAGCTTGTTCGCAATTACGGCGCGCTCTTCCAAAGCAAGAAAAATATCCTTGTCGCGTGTCAGCCTGACTTCTATGTTTTTATAATTTTTGGAAAGTTTTTCGATTTTTTTCGCGAGCTTTAAAACGATGTCCTTTTCATAAAGTTTTCCAGAAATAGTTCCCGGATCCTTTCCGCCGTGGCCGGGATCGATGACTATCAGTTTTTTGCCTTTAACTTTTGCGGATTTGACATCCTGCATCTTCGCTTTACCGCTTGTCTGCGGTTTTACGACCTGTTTTTCCTGCTTTTTTTCCTGCTTCTGCTCTTTTTTTGACGATTCCAGCAAATCGGAAATCAGCTGATCGAGAGAATCCATGTCAGAATCACTGATCGAATTTTGTGCCGAAACAACGCAGAACTGGAAGAGAAAAAGAAAAAGAACGGCGATTTTCATCGGTTAGAACCTGACTCCGGCAAATCCGCCTATCGAGAAACAGTGGAAATAGCTGTAGTAACCGGCATCATTTCTAGGTTCTACAAGATACCATTTCGAATCGGCTCCGGCTCCCAAACTGAAATATCTGTTGAGATAATAGGTTATCGAAGCTCTGTAGTAAGGCCTGTTCCTGAGCTCTCTCCCTTCTTCTCCCAAAGACTGGAAAGTCATAAGGAAATCTATTGCCAGAGAATCGAATAAGAAGAGATCGGTGAAAACGTTTATCTGGTAGTTGTTATACTTTTTCGCCTCATGGTCATAGAGTTTGTTGTGTTCGAATGAACCGCCGATCGAGAATGTTCCGGTTATATCGAAAACGAGATCCAGATAGTAGCCGGCTGTCCAGTCCTTCCCTTTTCCTGCATAGCTCATAAGATAGCGTGACTTCGTCGTAGGAGTGCTGAGAGTCGAATCCCCCTGACCTTTGTAATACTCCCTTTCAATATCGTAGAACGTGTTGAAATACGACGGGATGTAGTCAGGCTCCATTGCCCGCACTTCCCAGCGGCTCAGGATCTGCATGTCCGTGCTCGTCGGAAGCATGAGCTTGTGCTTTGCGCCGAAGTGCATGCCGAAGCCTGCATCGACGATTTTGTTCATGTCGGTATAAAGAGTAAGCTGGTAATACTTCATCGCAAGAACGCGGAAAGATAGGTCGAATCCGAAGATCTGGAATTTTGAATCGGTGATCTCGCGTCCGTATTCGTTATCGCTCTTTCCAGTGATCTGATCCGGTGAGAAAATATCGGCAAAATACGATGCGCCGATCTCAAGGTTGTTGCCGTAACTTTCCTTTAAAAAACTTATCGGCTTGACGTAAACGCGGCCTCCGATGACATTGGGCGGCGTAACGTCGTCCATGAAAAAATCGAGTCCTGCATAGTCTGTGTTTATTTCGAGGTTGACTCCGCGCTGCGGATGGTAAAGCCTGAGATCGCCGTAGTACGCTCCGACTATAGAGCCGTTGCCGACATAACGGTTTTTCTGTTCACCGAAATAGAAGTAGAACATATCGCCGGAATGACCGTAGTGGAAATAGTTGAGGATAGCGACCCAGTCCCTCGCATCATCCCAGTCTTCCTTCGGGAAAATAGCGCCGGAAGTCGGAATATCATCGTCGTTTTTCAGAATAAACCTGACAGGAAGACCGACACCGAACCCGAGCATGGAAAACTCGAAAGAGCCGTAAAGGTCAAGTTCCAGAAGAAGTGAATTGCCCTGATAAACCGGAAAAAGCGCACCGCCGAAACTCATCCCCTTTTTAAAACGGCCGTAGGCTTCGTTCGGGTCAAAATCGACAGCGCCTGCCGTAAAAAAAGAGACCAGGATCAGAACAGACAAAAATATTTTTGCAAACCTCTTCATAATATTCTCCAATACTGTCAAATTTCAAACTCTGAAAAGTTGTCAGGTTCTATCTTTTCAAACGTGTAATATCCGTTTACAGCGGCAAATTCGCTGCTGCCGAGCATACTGCTGACATCTTCCTGCGTTTCAGGCACTTTTTCACCAGGTACTACGAAAGTCGCCATATCACGCCCGCTCTCCTTCGAATGATAAAGAGCCGTATCCGCCAGAGTTATGATGTTTTCAAAAGTCAGGAGTTTCGGATCATTTGCAAAAAACGGCAGGAAAACGACTCCCATCGAAACCGTGATCCAGATATTCGTGCCGCTCTGAGTTGTAAAAGAACGCCTTTCTATCGCCTTTCTTATCTTCTTTACGACCTCAAGCATCTTTCCGACAGGAATGTTTTTCAGAACGATGAGGAACTCTTCACCGCCCCAGCGGATCAGGATATCGTCGGCTCGTACTGATTCCTGCATGACTTCGGCAACACCTTTCAGCACCATATCGCCGGCATCGTGCCCGTAAAGATCGTTTACCCGCTTGAAATGGTCGATATCCATCATTATGACACCGTATACGTGATCATTTTTTTCAAGCATACTGCGGTTGTCCATAAGATGGATCTTGCGTTCGCGCGACTCGATAAAGCGGCGGATCTTGCGCTCTTCGACATCGAACATATAGCGTCTGTTCATAAGCCCTGTCAGCGGGTCTTTCATTACCGCTTCCTTTATAGAATCCGATCCCAGGCAGTTCAGGAACCATGAGCGGTGCAGCATTCTGATCGGAAGATTCCGAATCGGCAGCATATCGATAAAACTCTGCCTTTCCGCCCTGATAGGCTTTCCAGAGATCATCCTGCTTCTCTGTCAGGATCTCATAGAATGCCCCGAAATCCGGGACTTCTGCACTCCAGTTTCCTTTCGGTGCCGGAGCGGCACGATGCTCTGTTTCTCCGAATACAAGGATGTCTGGCTTTTTCAGAGGTTCCTCTGCAACGCCTACAAAAGTCCCCAACTCCGTTTCCGTATAATTCGCACCGGGTTGTTCTGTTGAAATATCGGTTTTAGCCAACTGCACATTTTCAACTGCATATTCCCAGCCCTTGATAGATGCATATAAGAAAGCTTTTACCGTTTCAGGATTTTTCTTAGCAAATTCCTTTGTACAAAAGATGTTGTCCTCCATCATTGCAACACCTTCATCATTCATATCAATG
>CAJOMF010000103.1 GCA_905235605.1 uncultured bacterium | reverse complement strand
CTTCGCCAAGTCTTTTGCCGAGCTCGTGCGCAATTTCGACGCATTCGTCCATCGTTACGCCGCTTACCGGAATAACGGGGCAGACATCGCACGCACCGAAGCGCGGATGAGCACCTTTGTGGTGGCGCATGTCGATAAGTTCGTGGCTCTTTTTTACTGCCGCAAATGCAGCCTGTTTTACCGGTTCAGGCTCGCCGACAAATGTTACGACCGTTCTGTTCGTATCGTATCCGGGATCGACGTCAAGCAGTCTGACGCCGCTTACTTTCTTGATTTCGGCAGTGATCTTGTCGATCACGCTCATATCTCTTCCTTCCGAAAAATTGGGAACGCATTCGATGATTTTTGTCATTTTCTACTCCAATAAATTTATAAAACAGCAATTTTTCGCGTGAGAGTATATTTTGAAATAATCAAGTCAAGATTTTCTATACTTCAGAGTACAGAGCGGTCAACCGGCATGTGAAAAAAATTCTTCAAGAAAAGTAAGAAATTCGTTGTACAGATCGTTCCGGTGGATAAGAACGAAAAAAGAAGTGACAATGACAGGAAGAACCATTAAAATGAAATACTTGTACTCATGCATCAGATTTTCTTTCAGGAATTTTTCGTCCGGATAAAGGTCTGAAATCCGGAGTTTCTGGCGGGGCCACTCCTGCGAATAACCGAGATTCACCTTGCGGCTCTCGGTGATTTTCTCCATTTCGACCTGCGTCAGCTTTTTTTGTCTCGGCTTGAAATCAGCCGATTTCGCCATCGTGAGCTTTGCCATTTCCCTCTAATCTTTCAGAGCTTCCAATCCAGGGATCATCCCGCCGTTTTTAAGAAATTCCAGCGCCGCGGTTCCGCATGTGAAAACATAGTCGAAATTCTTGGCAAATTCCGTTTTTCCGAGCATTTCTTCGGTATCGCCGCCGCCTGCGACTTTGTGTATAGAAAGAGGCGCGATTTTCTGTGCAAGTCTGAGGCTTCCGACCGAGAACTGCGGTTTCTCGTAGACTCCCATCGGACCGCTCCAGAAAAGATGCCTGCATTCTGAAATTTTCTGTGCAAAAAGCTCAACAGTTTCAGGTCCGATGTCGAAAGCGGACATTCCTTCCTGAAAAGATTCCGTTTTGCATACAACAGGTTCAGTCGAATTGACCGTTTCGGCTACGACATGGTCAGCCGGAAGAACGATTTCGACTTTGCGGACTTTCGCGCTTTTCAGAATCTCTTTTGCAAGCGGGATCTTCTCTTCGTCAACCGGTGTAGCGCCGACATTGATTCCCTGAGCCGCCATGAAAGTGTATGCAAGCGGACCGCCGAGTATGATTTTGTCAGCAACGTCGAGCATCGGGCGGATAAGCCCCATTTTATCGGACACATTCGATCCGCCGAGCATGATACAGAGCCCGCTTCCGTGCTCCGACCCGAGGAATTTCGAAAGCTCGTCAACTTCCTGCTTTACCGCAAAACCTGCACCCTTGGTATCAACAAAACGGGGAAGAACAGCAATCGAAGTATCCTTTCTGTGCGAAACGCCGAAAGCGTCGTTGATGTAGACATCGCACATCTTTGCAAGCTCTCTTGCAAAAGCCGATGTTCCCTTTTTCTCATCGCTGTTGAATCTCAGATTTTCGAGAACGAGAATCTGTCCCGGTTTGAGATCTCTCACCATCTGCATAGCGCCCATGCCGCAGCAGTCCTCAAAGAAATAGATATCCTGATCGAGGATCTCGGCCAACTTCGCAGCAAAGGGTTCAAGAGTGTACTGAATATCCTTTTCGCTCTCGGGTCTTCCGAAATGTGACGCGATGATAAGGCGCGCATTGTGTTCCAGAATGTGCTTTATCGTAGGAATTGCCTTGTTTATCCTTTCAAGATCGGCGATATTTCCGTTTTCATCAACGGGAAAATTGAAATCGGTCCTCAGAAAAACCCTCTTTTCCCTGATGGCGAGCTCGTTTACGCACTTGACACCGAGAGTATCGAAAAAACCCATAAAAGCCTCCGTTTTTAAGCAAAAAGTTTCTTCAGAACATCAAACATTCTGTTGCTGTAGCCCCATTCATTGTCGTACCAGCTGAGAAGTTTTACCATATTTCCCTGCATTACGGCAGTGTTGAGAGCATCAAGAATGGACGAGTGCGGGTCGCCGTTGAAATCGTGCGATACGAGCGGCTCGTCGCAGTATCTGAGAACGCCTTTCATCTGGCCTTCTGCGTATTCTTTCATGAGTGCGTTGATTTCTTCTGCCGTAGTCTCCTTTTCGATGACGAAAGTTGCGTCAACAACGCTTACGTTGGGTGTCGGGACTCTTATCGAAATACCGTCGAGTTTGCCTTTGAGCTCGGGAATGACGAGGCTGATAGCCTTTGCAGCGCCTGTCGTCGTAGGGATCATGCTGACTGCACCCGCTCTTGCTCTGCGGAGATCCTTGTGCGGAAGGTCGAGGATGCGCTGGTCGTTCGTGTATGAGTGGATCGTGGTCATGAGACCGTGCTTGATTCCGAAATGCTTGTGCATGATGTAGGTTATCGGAGCAAGGCAGTTCGTGGTGCAGCTTGCGTTCGAAATGATGTTGTGTCTCTCTTTGTCGTAAAGGTAATCGTTTACGCCGTAGACGACTGTCATGTCCTCGCCCTTTGCCGGAGCGGAAATGAGGACTTTTCTAGCGCCCGCTTCGATGTGCAGATTAGCCTTTTCCCTTGCTGTGAAGCGGCCTGTGCACTCAAGAACGACGTCTATTTTCATGTCTCTCCACGGGAGATTTTCGGGGTCTTTTTCAGCCAGGATCTGAACTTCGCGGCCGTTGACTATGATAGAAGATTCGCCGGCTTTGACCTCTTTATCCCATATACCGTGGACTGAGTCATACTTCAAGAGATGAGCAAGAGTTTTAGGATCGGTAAGGTCGTTGATGACGACTATTTCGACCTGATCGCTTCCTTCAGCGATTCTGAAAACTGCTCTTCCGATTCTACCGAAACCGTTGATTGCAACACGAATTTTTGACATTTTTTCCTCCTAAAAAGTTAATTATTAAAAGTTTCTTCTTCCGTTTCATACTGGTTTTCCGCGCTGTTTCCTCCGTTTTCCTGACGTCTGAAAAATGCGCGTTCCATCATATAAACAGGTTTAGTCCAGTTTCCTTCCATATTGTCGCCGAAGCACGATTTGACGGCATCACAGCTTGCGTCAAGGTTGTCGCATGCCGAAACGATGAGCGCTTCGAGCGTTTTCGGGCGTTTGGGGGAACCGAATTCATACTGCCCGTGGTGACTAAGAATTATGTGGATGAGATCCATTTTAAGGTCGCTGTCTTCAGGGAAACAAGTCGAAACCAGCTTTTCGAGCCATGTCGCACCCATGTAGATGTGCCCCAGAAGTTTGCCTCTGTCGGAATATTTATCGACCATCGAAGTCGCCGGATTTATCTGGAATTCGAAGATTTTTCCGACATCGTGCAGCATCGAAGCCATAACAACGAGCGAAACATCGAGGCCGTACTTTTCATCAAACACTTCCGACACCGCGAGAGCCGACTGAGCGACCGAGATCGAATGTTCCCAAAGCCCTCTGCGGCAGGCGTGGTGCATACTCCTTCCGCCCGGTATCGTCGTGAAAAGCTGCCAGATTTTTTCGTTTTCCATGAATTTGTTCACAAGTTCACGGTGCTTCGGAACAAGGACTTCCATAAGCTCGTCCCACTGTTTTTTGAGCTCTTCAAAAGTGTAGAACGATTCCGGCAGGATCCCCGCGCACTCCGAATCTATCTTTTCGGGCGGCACGATGACTGCGTCGTTTATCGTTATCTGCATGTTGGAAAGATATTTTCCCGCTTTTCCGGTAAGCACCTGAATGACGTTTCCCGCCTGAACCGCCTCGTTGGTCTCCTCTGTGATGTCCCAGACCTTTCCCGCAACAGTCGTTGTGCCGTCAAAAAGGTCTAAATCGATGTATTTTTTGCCGGTCTTGCCGACTTTTACGGACGATTTCCTGACTAAAAAGAAGCATTTGGAATCGGGGATTATTATGTCGCCGTCTTCGATATCGGCGACCATAAGTCTTTTGTTTTTCATTATTTCACCGCTTGGAAATTAACCAGTTTCATGAATGACGATGCCTTGAGGCTTGCTCCGCCGACAAGTGCGCCGTCAATATCTTCATTGCTCAAAAGCCCTTGGATATTCTCAGGTTTTACGCTTCCGCCGTAAAGGATCCTCGAATCAACGTAACCGTATCTATCCTTCAATATCTTACGGATGAAAGCGTGCATCTCGACCGCCTGTTCCGGAGTCGCCGTGACGCCCGTCCCTATCGCCCATACAGGTTCGTAGGCAACCGTGATCTTTTCCGGAGCAAGTGTAAGATTGTCGTCGAACGCCGAAAAAATCTGCTCTTTAAGCACGTCAAACATCGAGCCGTTTTCTCTTTCCGGAAGCGTCTCTCCGACGCAGAAAATAAGGTGCAAACCGTTTTCCTGCACGAATTTAACCTTTTCGCGGATAAGTTCGTTGGGCTCGCCGAAGATCCGTCTCCTTTCGCTGTGACCGATTATCACAGCCTTTACGCCGAGATCTGCAAGCATTTTTCCGCCGACCATGCCGGTGAAAGCGCCTTCAGCCTTCGGATAGACATCCTGCGCCGCGATCGTCACGTTTTTGCCTGCCGAAAGCGCGGAAGCAAGTGCGATATAGGGATAAGACGGTGCGATGACGACTTCGTTTTGAGTTTCGATTGGAAGTGCGGTGGCGAGTCCTCTTGCGACTATATGTCGGCTTTCATAGGCGAGTATGCGCCTGTAACTGTGGGCAGCACCACCCAACCCACCGGCTCCACCCGCCTGCTCAATGTGGATGCCACCTCATCTTCTTACCAGAACTATTTCAACACCTACGGAAACTATAACGATACCTGGCACCATTGCGAAATCATTTTAAATAATGAGGATTATTCCGGCCAAATCATGACACTCTATTTCATGTGGCATAATGACGGTTCGGTGCAGAATTATTCGCCCATCGCCATCGACAATGTGGCGGTGGAGCATCCCCTCGGTCTGTGCAGGCTTTTGGCGGA
>CAJOMF010000102.1 GCA_905235605.1 uncultured bacterium | reverse complement strand
AAAACATTTCTTTTGCGATACGAAACATTGATAATAATTAAACAAAAAAGCGGTAAATTTGCCAAAAACCCTTGCAACTACTGCGGGGACGGGGTCTTGGCTGATTCAGAAACCTGCGGTGAAGGAAACGATTCTAATTATTACGGTGCTAATCCGACATCAACATCAGGTACCGCAAAATCAAGATGCGATGCTGCTTTTAGTGTTTTAAACGGTTATAAATATTACATCAACATTCCGGGTGTTTACTGCTTTACAGTTAAAGGTGGCGACGGAGCTACCGGTTATAGCGCAAGTACACCTGGATGTTATGGTGCAACTGTAGAAGGTTGTTACGAACTGCTGAAAGGTGATGTTGTTACTTTTAAAGTCGGTAGCGCAGGTGTTCGCTCAAAATACTCAGGTGATCACCCATGCTCTCCATTCAATGGCGGCGGCGGCGGCGGTGGTGCGTCATGGGTTTACCTTACAAGAAGCGGCACAAATACTCTTCTCTTGGTTGCCGGCGGTGGCGGCGGCGGCGGCGGCGGCACTAGTGGTACCACTGACAGCTACTGCGGAGGTGGTTCAAAGACTAATTCAGCTACTAGCTATACTGTTACTACTGACTTTACTGATTCTTGCTCAGACCAAACGCCTGATGCAGGTACAGTAATTAATGGAGACAATTTTACGTCAAGCACAGGAGCAGGCGGACGAGGTGGATATTATTATAAAAAGGACAGTTGCGATAGTAGCAAGTGTGGTCAGAAGCGTGCCTGCGGCGGCGGCGGCGGCGGGTATGCTGCAGGTGCTGCCGGACCATATTATGAGGTCGGTGGCGGCGGCGGTGGTTCGTATGTAAATACCACGAATTATTACGATAGTGGTTCTTCGATGACTGCCGGAACTACAGGCGTTTCTTCGCCGTCAGACGGATCAATAACGGTTCAGAAGCCGAAAAGCAATGCAACTTGTTCCACCAGCAGCTGTCAATGGAGCACTTCTTATACAACTTGCAACTAAACAGGCTTTATGGACAAGCTAATAAGTCTCGCACACCCTCTGATAATTACAAAATTTCCGGTTTTTCTTAAATATATCGCCGAAAACAGGCGTGACATCAGTCCGAAATATTATCCGCAGATTCTGATGTCAGGAATTTCATCACTGTTTCTGACGCCGTTTGTCTGTGCAGAAAATCTTTTGTGCAGAAAGGCGGTGAAGAGCAGTGTCGTCCAAACCCCTCTTTTTGTTCTCGGTCACTGGAGATGCGGAACGACTCTTCTCTATTTTCTGTTGGCACAAGATAGTCAGTTCGGTTTTATCGACCCGCTTATGACTTTCACGATGAATTTCTATCATCTTTTGGGCTGGCTTTTCAGACCGACGATCGCCAAGCATCTTCACGAAGGGCGTCCGATGGATAATATCAAATATTCGATGTCTCTTCCGATTGAAGAATATATCTCCTTCAGCACACTGGAATCTGACAGCGTTTATCCTCTTAATTTTTTCCCTAAATCTTTTATACGTTACAACAAAAACGCCTTTATCGATGAGTTTCCTGAGAAAAAGCGGGAAAAGTGGAAAAAGAACTACGATTATCTGCTGAGAAAAACGACTTCTCTCAACGGCGGCAGGAATCTTCTTCTGAAAAGCCCGGACAACACGGCACGAATCAGGTTTTTAAAAGAGATGTATCCCGATGCAAAATTCGTCAACATCTATCGTGAGCCCTACACTGTGATACGTTCGACGATGCACCTTTACGACAAAATGATGTTGCACTGGTCGCTTGAGGAAATTCCTCCGGTGGAAACGATGGAAGACTGGATTATCGAAACCTTTAAAATGATGTATGAAGCCTATTTCAAGGAAATCCAGGCACTTCCGCCAAACACTCTTTTTGAGATAAAATTTGAGGATTTTGAGAAAGATCCGCTGCCTATCCTAAAAAATATGTATGAAACACTGGAATTAGACGGTTTTGATGAAGCTCTTCCTTCAATCAAGGCATACTGGGAGAGCCTTTCCGGTTATGAGAAGAACAAATTCGACTACCCGGAAAGACTTATAAAAAAAGTAAACGACAACCTTAATTTTTATTTTGAGCATTACGGATATGATAAAAGGTAACCTGTCGAAGAAACTTTTTAATCTGACACATTTAGGTATCAAAATCATTACTGTAATAATGTTTGCTATATATTTAAGAGAATATTTTCGCGATAAATCCCCGATATTTTTATCGTTTCTTGCACCCCTTATGTTCTTCGTAATTTCTTTGCTCTACAACCTATTGCTGGTACATTTTCATAAAAAAGGATTCTATACACCAGAACAGGCAGTAGAATTTTATGAAAAATGCCGTGAACAAAATATCTCTCTTGTGCAAGAAGAAAATTTAGAGAAAGCGACTGATATTTATTTTTCTATCTTCGGAACAGACCGATACATCGGGGATGGAACACTCATTGATCACATGGGGAAGATCTATAATGCCGGTAAGAAATAAAAATATATTTTTGGGATTAATATATAGTTTTTATAATGAGATTTTTTTCTGGGGTCATATTTTAGCAAGCATACTTGTGGTTCTATTTTGTTTTTGGTATATAAAAAAATTTCGGATAAATTCGGAAAAAGCATTTTTACTTGCATTTTCAATAGTTCCTTTTGCTGCTTCAGCAATTTTAATTACCGGAAGATTCGACAGTGTCGGAGGTTTCAATTGGGTTAGGGCAGTTGTTTTTATTCCGATAGCTATATATCTGCTCTGTTCAGCGGTAGATATGCCCTTTACAAGAACTTTGGATTTTCTTGCCCCGTGTGCGGCTCTCCACCACGGAATCGCCCATATTTTCTGTATCTTTGCCGGCTGCTGCCACGGTTATCCGTCAACGTTCGGAATCTGGAACAAAGATAAGCAGGATTATCTTTTTCCGGTCCAGCTGTTCGAGTCGGCGACTTCGCTTCTCATTTTCTGGTTCATGGTCTGGTATGCGAAAAGAAAAAAATATGATGTCCACGGGATTTCTTACGGACAGTATCTTTTTCTTTTCGGTCTGACCAGAACATTCTGGGAATTTTTCAGGGACAACACCCCGGAGCGCTGGCAGATATCGACTTTTCAATATTATTCATTCGCCGCGTTTGTATTAGGATCGATCTGGTTAATTATCACGTTTTACCTTCGGAAGCATCCAGAATTTGTGAAAAAACACGAACTTTTCTTCAAAGAAGATGTCGGAGAACTTACCAGAATAAAAATGTTCCTAAGGAAAAGAAAAAGGAACAGATAATCTTCCTATAATTTCGTGAAAAAATTTGATTTGCAACCTAAAATGGGTTACAAATAAAAAGTTTTCGGAGGCTTCGGATGAAAGAATATCTTGAAAAAATCCTGCACCAAACGGTAAATTTGTCTGATTACGGCGAATTGAACAGGCTGCCGTTGATTTACCGAGGCAGCTTTCAGTTTTATGTCGCAGAAACTAACAATCTCAAATTTCTGATTGCTGCCCCGGTTGATGAGGCGAATCTTTCTGTTCTCAGGCGGCAGCAGAAACAGATAGAAGTTTACAGCGGATTTTACTGTGCGCTTTATTTAAAAAAAATGAACTACTATTCCCGTGACAAAATGCTGGAAGAAGGGATACCGTTCATCTGGGAAAATCATCAGATTTACCTGCCTTTTCTTGGAATTATGCTGAATCAGGCTGAAAACAGGGAGCTGAAACCTTGCACTGAGATTTCATTTCTGACGCAGAAAATGCTTATCACTGCATTGTACCAGAACTGGAACGGGATTACAGTCACGGAAGCGGCAAAAAAGCTCGATGTTTCCAAGATATCCATAACAAGATGCTTTGACGAAATGGAAATCCTCGACATTCCGCTTCTGCAGCTCAAAAACCGCGCAAGAAAAATTTCTGTTGCAAAAAGCAGAAAAGCGACGTGGAAAATCATCCGTCCGTTTCTGAGAAATCCGGTGATCCGCACTTTCAGACTTGCAGAACAAGTTGAAAAACCTCTGATAAAGAGCGGGGTTTCGGCTTTGGCATCTTATTCGATGCTTGAAGACAATACATACCCGACTTATGCCGTTTTGAAACCGGAACTTTCAAAAAGCGGGATTTTGAATAAAAAACAGATCTCTTTATCGGAATCGCCGGAATGCGTAGTCCATGAAATCGGATATCACATTCCGCAGATAAAAAAAGACGCAGTTGATCCGCTTTCGCTGACTTTGATGCTTTCTTCGGAAGAAAAAAGCGATCCCAGAGTTGCCAAAACCATAGAAGAAATGCTGGAGGAATACGTATGGTAAAAGGTCTCGACATTTTCAGAGAATATTTCACAGACTACACCGATCAATATGTTCTTATCGGCGGAACGGCCTGTACGGTCTCGTTTGAACATCAGAATGAAAGTTTTGGAAGAACAACGAAAGATCTTGACGTCGTTCTGATCGTCGAGGCTCTGACGGAAGACTTCGGTAAAAAATTCTGGCAGTTCATTACCGATGGAAAATATAGAAACCGAGAGAAAAGCAACGGCAGACCGCAGTTTTACCGTTTCGATAAACCTGAAGAACCGGATTTTCCAGAAATGATCGAAATTTTTGCAAGAACCGAGATTATTCTTGCAGAAGCGACACCTGTCGTTCCAATCCACATAGATGATTCGGTTTCAAGTTTGTCCGCGATCCTGCTGAATGCCGCATACTATAAGCTTCTGTTGGACGGTCGTACTGTTATTGACGAATTGTCAGTGCTGAAACCTACTTGGCTCATTCCGCTTAAGGCTAAAGCGTATATTGACTTGAAGCAAAGCAACAACGCTGACTCCAAAGACATAAAAAAGCATAGAAATGATATCGTCAGAATAGTTGCGGGAACTTTACTGGAAAAATGCACTTTGCCGGAAGAAGTCAGAAACGATATGAAGCAATTCATCGATTCTTTTGAAATATCAGATGCAGAACTCAAAAATCTGAATATCAGAGGAGTAAAATCCAAAGATATCAAAAATGTTTTGGAAAAAATCTATCTCTGAAATACACATAAAACCCTAGTGTAAAAACTGGTGTAAATTTTCCTCCGAAAATCGCAGAAACCGATGATTTTCAGACAAAAATCTGCGTTTTCAGACCAAAAACGGGGTAAAAACATTTCTTTTGCGATACGAAACATTGATAATAATTAAACAAAAAAGCGGTAAATTTGCCAAAAACCCTTGCAACTACTGCGGGGACGGGGTCTTG
>CAJOMF010000101.1 GCA_905235605.1 uncultured bacterium | reverse complement strand
TCGGCGAAGATGTCGAAAACGTCCTCCTTTCGCTTATTCAGGCGGCAAATTACGACGTCGAAAAAGCGGAACGCGGCATAATCTACATTGACGAAATCGACAAGATCGCACGTAAATCGGAAAACACCTCCATAACCCGCGATGTCAGCGGAGAAGGCGTTCAGCAGGCACTTCTGAAAATCATCGAAGGAACGGTCGCGAATGTTCCTCCGACGGGCGGCAGGAAGCATCCTCAGCAGGAATACATCAAAATCGACACTTCCAATATCCTTTTCATTGTCGGCGGAGCGTTTGAAGGGATCGAAAAAATAATCGCACGCAGGATCGGAAAGAAGAAAGTCGGTTTTGGTTCGGAACTCGGCAAAAAAACAGAGGAAAAACACATTCTTTCGGAGATCCAGCCGGAAGATCTTCTCCGTTTCGGTCTCATTCCCGAGCTTATCGGCAGACTTCCGATGACGGCTTATCTCGAAGAACTTACGCCGGAAGATCTGCGCAGAGTCCTCACGGAGCCGAAAGATGCGCTAGTCTCGCAGTATAAAGAGCTCTTCGCACTTGACGGGATCGAACTCAATTTTACCGGCGGGGCTCTTGACGAGATCGTGAAGAAGACTGAAAAGCTCAAAACCGGCGCCAGAGGTCTCAGAAGGATCCTTGAAACGGCAATGCTCGACATAATGTATTCCGCTCCCCAAGAGAAGGAAAAACTTAAAGAAATAGTCATTACGCCCGAAGTCATCTCGTCAGGCGCAAAACCTCAGAAAATATACAAAATCGAACAATCCAAAAACATAAATCCCGCAAAAGGAGCTTAGTTTAAATGACTTCCACAAATACTTTTCCCCTTTTTCTGTATAACGATACCGTTATATTTCCGTTTTATTCGTTCACGATTTCAGTAGACGACCCTTATGAGCATGAAATCTTCGACAGGGCATATACCAAAGAAAAACAGGTAGTCGTTGCGGCGTTTGAGAAACTTCCGGACGATCCCGAAAAAAGCATTTTTCTTCCTGTAGCAACGCTGTGCGATGTTATTCATATCGAGGAAGTCGAAGAGAATAAATTCAAAGTCGTTCTCGCCGGTGCAAAGCGCGTGCTGTTTCACTCATACAATAGAGACCCGCGGACGCATCTTTTTACGGTCAAGGTCAAAGAGTTCAAAACGACTTTCCCGAAAGACAAAAATCCGAAAGTTGCAAGAAGGATCTTGGAAGATGCACTCAGAAGATACTTCGATATAGCCGGATTTTCTCCGGAAAAGGCGAAACATATCATCGAAGAGGAGAATTTAGAGGATTTTGTCGACTGCTGTGCCGCATCCCTCGACCAGTCAATGGATCACGAAGGTTTCAGAAAAGTTTTCGAAGAACCTGATCTCTACAAAAGAATAGTCGCTCTGACAAAGATTTTCCTGGACGAGACGAATATCGCACACCTTGAGAGCGAGATAGACGATGAAGTCCACGACCGCTTTGAAAGAAGCCAGCGCGAGCAGTTTTTGAGAGAAAAGATCCGTGTTCTCAACGAAGAACTGAACGCTGAAAACTATCAGGGCGAACAGGAAACAGATCCGAACAAAAGCATAAATTTTGATGTAAATTCGTTCAAAGCTCCGGAATATGTGAAAGAACGCCTGAAAACCGAAATGACGAAAGCTGCGCGCATCCCGCCGTTCACCCCGGAGCAGGAAGTCATCAGGAACTACATCGAAACGATACAGTCGCTTCCGTGGGAGGAATCAACGCAGAGCGAGATCGACATCGAACGTGCCAGAAAGCAGCTCGACGACGACCACTACGGTCTTACCGAAGTCAAGGAAAGGATTTTGGAATATCTTGCAGTCCTTAAACTTTCGGGAAATCTCAAGGCTCCGATAATCTGCCTGGCAGGCCCTCCCGGAGTAGGCAAAACAAGCATCGCATCGTCGCTGGCGGCGGCTACCGGCAGGAAGTTCGTCCGTCATTCTCTTGGCGGAGTGAGAGACGAAGCGGAGATCAGAGGTCACAGACGCACATATCTGGCTGCAATGCCAGGCAAAATCATCCTTTCACTGCAAAAGGTCAAAGTCAATAACCCGCTGTTTTTACTGGATGAAATCGATAAACTCGGTGCCGATTACAAAGGCGATCCTTCTTCCGCGCTGCTTGAAGTTCTCGATCCTGAACAGAACAAAACTTTTACCGACCACTTTCTTGATCTTGAATTTGATCTCAGCAACGTCCTTTTCGTCGCTACGGCAAACGACAAGAACAAGATCCCGGTCGCTCTGAAAGACAGGATGGAAGTGATCGACATTGACGGATACACCACTTTCGAGAAGAAAAATATCGCCAGAAAGCACCTCATCCCGAAAGAGAAAAAACTCAACGGGATCGAAGACACCGATCTGGATTTTACAGATAAGGCATTGGATTTAATGATAAAATCATACACATGCGAATCAGGTGTGAGAGAGCTTCAAAGAAAGATCGCCTCGATCTGCCGCAAGACTGCGCTGGCAAAAGCCGAAGGAAAGGAGACCGAAGCGACGATAACTGAAGAAAATCTCCAGAAATATCTCGGAGTCGAAAAATATTCCGAAGACGCAATCGGAAAAGAGCCTGAAATCGGTGTTGTCAACGGGCTTGCGTGGACCCCCTACGGCGGAACGGTGTTGAAAATCGAAGCGATAAAATATGCAGGCAAAGGAGGCATCGAAGTTACGGGAAGTTTGGGCGATGTAATGAAAGAATCTGTAAAGATTGCGGCAAGTTACGTTCGCACACTCTTCTCTGAAAATAAAATCGTCGAAGATGAGATCTGGGACAAATCGATCCTTCACATCCACTTTCCCGACGGTGCGACTCCGAAAGACGGTCCTTCGGCGGGCGGCGCGATTTCGCTGGCGATAGCTTCCCTTATGTCGGGAACAGCAGTAAGCCCCAAAGTCGCGATGACTGGCGAAGTTTCCCTCAAAGGAAAGATCCTGAAGATCGGCGGGCTCAAAGCAAAAGTCCTTGCGGCAAAACAGGCGGGAATCACTAAACTTTTCATTCCTGAAGAAAACCGCGGCGACTACAGCGAGATCCCTGAAGAAATCAGAGAAGGTCTCGATGTTCAGTTCGTGACAGACTGCGCCGAAATCCTTAAAAACTGCCTTGATGGGATAAAACTGGATCAGACGTCTTTGTAAAAACTGATAAGTTTTGTAAATAAATTTTCATCTAAAACTTGTTTTTGATTTTTCTATCTGATATGATTGAGAGCTTTAATTGCGATTAACGGAGCAAAAATGGCAAAAAGCAGCATAAATCAGAAGAAAGCGGCAAAAAAATTCATCGGAAACTGGAGCGGACACGGCTACGAAAAAGGGGAAACCCAGAAATTCTGGATCGATCTGCTTACAAGCGTTTTCGGTGTTGAAAACATTCCGCAGTTCATCTTTTTTGAAGAGCAGGTCAAGGATAAAATCAAAAACCGGACAATCACTAATTTCATAGATGCCTATATTCCGGAAACCCGCGTTATGATCGAGCAGAAATCGAGTCATAAGGATTTGCGCGAGCCTGTCAGACAGTCGGACGGAACATTGCTCACGCCGTTCCAGCAGGCGAAAAAGTATGTTGCCGATTTGCCTTTGAGCCAGCATCCCAAGTGGATAGTTACCTGCAATTTTGATGAATTTCTTGTTTACGACATGGAAAATCCGAGCGGAGAACCTCAGCAGATTTTTCTCAAAGATCTGGAAACCGATTTTTACCGTCTGGAGTTTCTTGTTGACAGCCGGAACGAAAACATAAAGCGTGAAGAAGAAGTAAGTTTAAAAGCCGGAGAGCTTGTCGGCAAACTCTACGATGCACTGATAAAAGAATATATTCCGCCAACCAGTCTTAACCGTCATTCTGAGCGAAGCGAAGAATCTGAGAGATCTTTCGCTTATGCTCAAGATGACAAACTGTCTGACTTACAGTTGCGCAGCCTGAATATTCTTTGTGTCAGAATAGTTTTTTGTCTTTATGCCGAAGATGCAGGACTTTTCGAGACTCGGACGGCTTTTGAAGATTATATAAAATCTTTTTCGCTTGAAAACCTGCGGCGCGGTATTCAAGATTTGTTCAAAATTCTGAATACGAAGCCTGAAAACCGCGACAAATATGACACGAAAATAAATTCATTTCCTTACGTGAACGGCGGGCTTTTTGCCGATGATGCGATCGAAATTCCAAATTTCACCAAAGAAATTGTTGATGTTATCGTAAATCACTGTGCTCCTTTCGACTGGTCGGAGATTTCGCCTACGATTTTCGGAGCAGTTTTTGAATCGACTTTAAATCCTGAAACGCGGCGCAAAGGCGGGATGCACTACACTTCGATTGCAAACATCCACAAAGTCATTGACCCGCTGTTTATGGATGATCTGAAGGCAGAATTTGCATCTATTGTCGGAACGCGTCATTCTGAGCATTTTCATGTCATTCTGAGCGAAGCGAAGAATCTGAGAGATGTTTCACGTTCGTTCAACATGACGGTTAAAACGAAAAATCGTCTTGAGCAGTTCCGCAATAAACTGGCATCTTTGACCTTCCTTGATCCGGCATGCGGAAGCGGAAACTTTCTTACCGAGACCTATATTTCACTGAGACGCTTGGAAAACGAGTGCCTGAAAATCATTCACGGCTCGCAGATGCTTTTGTCTAGCAGCGATTTTTCGCCGATAAAAGTTAGAATTTCGCAGTTTTACGGCATTGAAATCAACGATTTTGCTGTGACCGTTGCCAAAACCGCACTTTGGATCGCAGAATCTCAAATGATGAAGGAGACCGAGGAAATCGTTGAACAGGATCTTGATTTTCTGCCGCTTTCAACGAGTGCGACGATCGTGGAAGGAAACGCTCTCAGGATGGACTGGTCAACGCTTTCGGCTGAAAAATCCGACACTTTTGTTTATGCAGACAAATTAAATGTTTATGCTCTTGGTGAACCAAAACCCAAATACGGTGAACATTACGAAGAATTGAATGTCGTTGCCAAAGAGGTTGAAAAAAAGGAACTCCCGGAAAATATAAAAAACTATTTGACTTACGACTACATTATCGGAAATCCTCCGTTTGTTGGTGCAAGGTTTATGGATAAACGGCAGAAGGAAGATCTGATTTCTACTTTCGGCAGGGATTGGCACGGAGCAGGAGATCTTGATTATGTCAGCTGCTGGTATAAAAAGGCTGCAGATATGATAAAGGACACAAAAACTAAATGCGCACTTGTTTCGACAAATTCCGTCACGCAGGGAGCATCTGTAGCAAATCTGTGGAAACCGCTTTTTGCAGACGGGCTTCATTTTGATTTCGCATGGCGGACAT
>CAJOMF010000100.1 GCA_905235605.1 uncultured bacterium | reverse complement strand
TATAATGACGACGAATACTTTTTCTTAAAACTTATTGATATGAGCAGACACGGACATGAACAAAATCTTTTATCCCACACAAAATGTGACTGAACCATTTTAACTTGAAATCCAAAAAAAACGGGAGCCTAATCCCCCGCTTAAACCAAAAATCCCTCTCTTGGGCTCCCCTGAAGTAGGGGAGCAGCCGTAAGGCTGAGAGGTCAGGTCTAACTAAAGAATATCGTTGTCGTTGAGTTTTTTGAGTCTCTCGTAACGGTCTTTGAGGTCAGCCTTGAGCATAGCGTGAAGTTTAGCAGCTTCGTTCGGGAAGAGTTTGGTGAGTGATTTGAAGCGGACTTCTCTGTCAAGGAGTTCCTGAGGATCGCGGGTCGGCTCTTTGCTGTCAAGCTGGAACGGATTCTTTCCTTCCTTTCTGAGGTCGGGGTTGAATCTGTAAAGAGGCCAGTAACCAGCTTCGACCGCGAGTTTCTCTTCGTTCTGGCTGTGCGACATGTCGATACCGTGGTTGATGCACGGAGCGTAAGCGATGATGAGTGAAGGTCCGTTGTATTTCTCAGCTTCGGTCATAGCCTTTACAAGCTGGTCGTGGTTTGCACCCATTGCAACGCTTGCAACGTAGATGTAACCGTAAGTCATCGAGATCATTCCGAGATCTTTCTTTCTTACTTTCTTTCCGCTTGTCGCGAATTTCGCTGTCTGGCCGAACTGGGATGCCTTTGAAGCCTGACCGCCCGTGTTGGAGTAGACTTCTGTATCGAGAACGAGGATGTTGACGTTTTCGCCGCTTGCGAGAACGTGGTCAAGACCGCCGTAACCGATATCGTAAGCCCATCCGTCGCCGCCCAGGATCCAGATCGATTTCTTGACGATGTAGTCGCTGAGATCGTAGATCCTGTCGAGCGTTTCGCAGCACGGATCACCGTTTGCGAGGACGTTCATGATCTTCGGGTAGAGCTCTTTCGTCTTTTCTGCGTCTTCCTTGTTGTCGATCCATTCCTGGAAGAGTTTTTTAGCTTCTTCGCAGAGTGTGTCGCCGCATTCGCAGGTCGGATTTTCGATAGCTTTCTTCATGAGAGCTTCGAGAGTATTTCTTTTCTGTTTTACTGCGAGAGCGATACCGAATCCGTGCTCGGCGTTGTCTTCGAAAAGGCTGTTTGCCCATGCCGGACCCATGCCGTTTTTGTTCTTGCAGTAAGGAATCGTCGGAGCGGTTCCGCCGTAGATCGAGGAGCAGCCCGTTGCGTTGGAAACTATCATTCTGTCGCCGAAAAGCTGAGTGATGAGTTTGACATACGGAGTTTCGCCGCAGCCTTCGCATGCACCGCTGAACTCAAAGAGCGGCTGCTGGAGCTGGCTGCCTTTGACCGTGTTCTTCGGAAGGAGGTCGTCTTTGACCGGAACGTTGATCGAGAAGTCGTTGTTTGCAGCTTCTTCGTCAACGATTTCGCCGAAGTGAACCATTTCGAGTGCTTTGTTCTTCGCGATGCAGACATCAGCGCAGTTTCCGCAGCCGAGGCAGTCCATCGGGTAAACCTGCATTCTGAACTTGAGACCTTCGAGACCTTTGCCGATAGCCTTGATCGTTTTGAATGTTTCAGGAGCTTCAGCAGCTTCTTCTTCTGTCAAAAGGACAGGTCTGATCGCAGCGTGCGGGCAGACGAAGGAGCATTTGTTGCACTGGATGCAGTTTTCGGGGATCCATTTCGGAAGTTTAATCGCGACGCCGCGTTTCTCGAATTTCGTGGTGCCGGTCGGGAATGAGCCGTCCGGGCCCGGAAGTTCGCCGTGAACGTCGTTTGCGAATCTGCTGACAGGAAGGTCGTCGCCGTTCTGTCTTGCGATCGGGTTGATGATCTCTTCAACCATATACTGCTCAAGGTCGCTCGAGTATGCTTCGTGAACTTTGTGGATGTCGATAGCGACTTCCTTGGAGTTGAGCCAAGCATCTTTGTCGTATTTGAGTTCCTTGATTTCCGTACCGGCAGCGTCAACAGCAGCGTTGTTCATGTCAACGATGTTCTGACCTTTCTTGCCGTAGGATTTCTGGTTAGCGTTTTTAAGGCTTGCAACTGCCTGATCGAAAGGAATAACTTCGGAAAGTTTGAAGAAAGCGGTGAGCATTATCATGTTGATTCTCTTTCCGAGGCCGAGTCCTTCAGCGATCTTGACTGCGTCGATGATGAAAACTCTGCCGTTCTTCTTTGCGATGTCTTTCTTGAGGGCTGCCGGAAGGTTTTCTTCAGTCTCTTTTTCGTTCCAGTTGGTGTTGAGAACGAAGATACCGCCGTCTTTCAGGTTCTTGCTGAGGTCATACATATTTACGTATGCCTGGTTGTGGCATGCGATGTAGTCTGCAGTCGTGATGAGATACGGGGATTTGATCTTCTCATGGCCGAATCTCAGGTGGCTGACTGTGAGACCGCCCGATTTTTTCGAGTCGTAAGAGAAGTAGCCCTGTGCGTACTGTTTGGTTTCGTCGCCGATGATTTTGATCGCGTTCTTGGAAGCGCCGACCGTACCGTCAGAACCGAGACCGTAAAGCATGCACTGAACGGTTCCCTTCGGAACTGTGTCGAGGATCCCGTATTTGAGCGATCTGTAGGTGACATCGTCTTCGATACCGACCGTGAAGTGGTTCTTCGGCTCTCTTGCCTTGAGGTTGTCGAAAACAGCCTTGACCATGCCAGGAGTGAATTCCTTCGAGGAAAGACCGTAGATTCCGCCGACGACTTTGATCGATTCGTTTCTGTTGTAGAGAACGGTCGAAACATCTTTGAAAAGCGGTTCGCCTTCGCTGCCCGGCTCTTTTGTTCTGTCGAGAACGGCGATAGCTTTAACAGATGCGGGGATCGCTCTCATAAGGTGTTCTGCGCTGAACGGTCTGAAAAGGCGTACTTTTACGAGACCGACTTTTTCGCCCTGTTTGAGCAGGAAGTCGATGGTCTCTTCGATCGTGTCGCATGCGCTGCCCATAGCGATGATGACTCTCTCAGCTTCAGGATCGCCGTAGTAGTCGAAAAGGTGGTAGCTTCTGCCGGTGAGTTTGGAAACGGCGTCAAAAGCTTCCTGAACGATCATCGGAGCCTGATCGTAGTAGGTGTTGCAGGCTTCTCTTGCCTGGAAGAAGATGTCGGGGTTCTGAGCCGAGCCCTTGAGAACAGGTCTTTCGGGGCGGAGAGCTCTTTCTTTGAAGTCAGCGATAGCGTCGTAAGGAACTATCGTTTTGATATCTTCGTCGTCAAGTATCTCGATTTTTGAGATTTCGTGGCTTGTTCTGAAGCCGTCGAAGAAGTGAATGAAAGGAAGTCTTGCTTTAAGCGCCGAAACGTGTGTTGCAAGCGCGAGGTCGTAAGCTTCCTGAACCGATGTGCTGGAGATCATGCAGACGCCTGTCTGACGGCATGCCATAACGTCGGTGTGGTCGCCGAAAATCGAAAGAGCGTGGCTGGCTATTGCTCTTGCCGTAACGTGGAAAACGCCCGGAAGAAGCTCGCCGGCTACTTTGTAAAGGTTCGGGATCATAAGAAGAAGACCCTGGGATGCGGTGTAAGTCGTGGTGAGAGCACCGCCGCTGAGGGATCCGTGGACCGCGCCGCTCGCGCCGCCTTCGGACTGAAGCTCGGCAACGATAAGGTCGTTTCCGAAAATGTTCTTTTTGCCGTTAGCGCTCCATTCGTCGGTAACTTCAGCCATCGGCGAACTCGGAGTGATAGGATAGATCGCTGCAACTTCCGTCATCGGGAAACTTGCGTAAGCGACAGCCGTGTTTCCGTCAACACATTTCATAGTTTTTTTTGCCATAAAATCCTCCGTATCTAAGGTTAGTTAATATAAGTTTTCCCGTTGAACGCTTCGAGAACCGTTCTCCTGTCGAGAACATCAGGTGCCGCCCCTGCAGGAAGCCCTCTCGCTATGCGGGATATTCTGACATCGCAGTTTTCAAGGGAGTCTTTGATGTAAAGCGCCGTCGCGTCCCCTTCGATAGAGAAGGGAAGGGCGAGAAGAACTTCCTTTCCATGATGAGATTCGACTCTTTTTCTGAGCTCTTTGATCTTCAGATCTTCGGGAAGGATGTTCTCAAGAGGCGCTATAAGACCGCCCAAAATGTGGAAGGAACCTCTGAAACAGCCGTTGCGCTCGATCGCAGACATATCGCCGTAAGTCGCGACTACGCAGATGATGTCGCTCTCTGACGCACAGTTCGCACAGTCCGCACCCGCAGCCTTGAAAGCTCCGCAGTTTTCGCAGATCTCGACGTTTTCAGAAAGTTCGATTATTTTTTTGAGGGTGTTTTTCATTTTCGGATCGCAGAGAATGGAATAGGAGAGCTTCTGTGCCGCTTTCAGGGAGATCCCCGGAAGTTTCTTGAACTCTTCGACCAGCGTCCTCATCGATTGGGCAGCCGGAGAGACGAAAGATTTCTCCATTCCTTCCATTACGACCTCAGAAAAGACCCGGGAAACCGTTTATCTTGTTACCGACGAGCTTAGAAAGCCTGCTTTCCTTTTCTTTTCTGACCGTCTCGATGCTCTGGTTTACAGCCGCGGTGAAAAGATCTGTGAGCATTTCGGGATCGTCGCTTAAGAGATCCTTCGAGAATTCGATGTTCGTGATCTTCATGTCGCCCGTCATCGTAACTTTGACTGCGCCGCCGCCCGCTTCGGTATTGAAAGTTTCTGTTTTGAACTCAGCCTCTAAAGCCGCCATTCTTTTCTGCATTTTCTGAGCCTGCTGCATAAGCCCCTGAATGTTCATTCTGACCTCTTTGAAGAAGTTAATAACAAAAAACGGCATACCATAATAATGAGTGGTCAAAAGGCAAGAATTTTTTTCCTTAATTTATTTTATTGTAATACGCGTTCAAATGAGTAAAATCTTCGGTCTTTGGAGGTGAAATGAGCCGCTTTTTTTGTGTTTTTGCAATAGTTTCTGTGCTTTTAGCATCCTGCGGAAAGTTAAAGGACGATTCGGTCGTCTACGTTTGTTTTCAAAGGCGATGTCGTCTCCGTTTCCGATTTCAAGCTGAAATACAACCTCTGGCTGCGGCAGAACAACATGGCCGATTCCGAGGAAATGAGGAAAAATTATCTTTTCCGTGAACTTTCCGAGAAATTCCTTTACGAAATGGGAAAGAGCGAAGGAGTGGGCGATATACCGGAAATCAGGAATAAAATCGAGGACTTCAAGCGAAAAACCATCGTCGAATACATGAACAGGAGGACTAAGCGCGAAGTTTACGCGATAGACGACGAGGCTGTGCGGCAGTATTACATCGACAACAAGGACAAATTCATGCGCGACAAGCTCTACCGCCTTTACGCAGTCAGGGTGACGAACAAAAAAAATGCCGAAGATATCGCCCAGCAGCTCAGAAACGGTTCCAGCATAAGGATACTTTCGGCGAGCCTTTCCAACGATGAAATACTTGCGAGGAACAACGGCGACTGGGGGCTTTTCAGCGCCGATGTCATGGGAGAATCCTGGAAAGACGACGTTCTGGCGAGTTTTCCCGGCGAAATACTGGGGCCTTATCTTGACAGCGAAAACTTTTATACAATAATCGAGATCGCCGGTTTTGCCTATAAGAGACACTTGAGTTTCAATCTGGCTTACCCGCTGATAGTTGAAGAGCTGATTGCGGAATACGGTACTGAAAAATGGGACGGCTACCGCGACAGGATGATGACTGAATACGGTGCAAAAATAAATGTTGAAAATCTGAGGTGGAAATAATGCCTCTGACGTCGAAAGATCTGGAACAGAAACTTGACGGGCTTGAGCAGAAATCGAAGATCTTCTTTGAATCGCTTGCCATCAATGCAAAAAGAGAGCGGCTCGACGAACTCAAAAAGCAGCTGGATCTGCCAGAAATCTGGTCTGATACCGCTAAAATGGCGGCTCTCAACAAGGAAAAACGGGTGCTTGAAAGCAATCTGGAGCTTTATTCCAGGCTGGAATCGGAAATAGAAGAACTTGCTGTGGCAAAAGAGCTTTTGGATGAAGATCCTTCGATCGAAGGCGAAGCCGAAGCAATGCTCGCCGGCATTGACGAACTTGTCGGAAAGATCGAGTTCCAGAAGATGCTCGGCGGAAAAACCGACCTGATGAACGCGATCGTCAGCATAAACGCAGGAGCCGGCGGCAGAGAATCGCAGGACTGGGCGGTAATGCTTTCGAGAATGTACGCGAGATGGTGCGAGCGCAAAGGCTACGGGCTTGAAGTCATCGATAAAAATACGGGTGACGACGCTACGGCGATAAAAAACATCACTTTTATTGCCGAAGGCGACTACGCTTACGGCTACCTCAAAGCCGAGATCGGCATCCACAGGCTTGTCAGGATAAGCCCGTTCGATGCCAACAAAAGGCGTCATACCTCGTTTGCAAGCGTTTTCGTAACTCCGGAGATCGACGATTCGATCGAAATCGAAATCGATGAAAAGGATTTGAAAATCGACACTTACCGTTCGGGCGGCGCCGGCGGCCAGCATGTCAACAAGACCGATTCGGCGATAAGGATAACCCACATCCCGACCGGTATTGTCGTTCAGTGTCAGAACGACAGGAGCCAGCATAAAAACAAGGCTACTGCAATGAAGATCCTGAAATCGCGCCTTTACGAGTTCGAACTCCGGAAAAAACAGGAGGAATCATCCGAAATCGAAAAACAGAAAATGGGGATCGACTTCGGAAGCCAGATAAGAAGCTATGTCCTGCATCCCTACAAAATGGTCAAGGATCACAGGACCGATTTTGAGACCGGAAACGCCGACGCGGTGCTTGACGGTGAACCTGTTTTAGACAAATTCATGGAAGATTATTTACTTAAAGAGGGGGAAACTAATGAGAATCATTAACAAAATTTCTTGCATGTTTTTTGCGGTGATTTTTGCCGTCCTGCTCACTTCGTGTTCTGAATTCATGCTTATTCCGATTTCTATCGACTATCCTTTTGAAGAAAACAACGAGGCGAGCCCTTCGACCTACAAAATCAATATCACCGAAGGTCTCAAAGGTATTGAAAATGTTTTCAATAACGAGGTCGCCCTCGTTACGAACACGCTTTTCAACGAACTGAACATTCCGGATGCCGAGATCACCGGATATCCGCAGTTCTTGACTGACGATATTCTTGACCTTATTGCCGGAAAGGTCGTTTCAAAAGAGATAGATTTCAGAATTCCGATGGTTGATGATCTTCAGCATGAAACTTTGAAGTTTTCCATCTGTGATTTTGAGAATTCAAATTTCGAAGAGAAGGACGAGGCGACGAATTCATATATGACGATCGCCAATATGTCGAGTTTCTGCGCACTTTCCGAAACTGTAAGAATTGAAGAAATTGAAAGATGCAGTATTCATGCGGATGACACCTGTCTTCATCTTGAAGTCAGTCAGGAAAACGAATCTATGAAAATCAAAATGGCGGAGCAGAAAGACCTCAAAAAATACAAGAAATATCTCAGCAAAATTTACTCTGCTACTTTGAACGAACTCACTTTCACGATCAAAAATCCGCCGAACAACATTGCCGGCAACAATGCATTCAGAATGAAAGCGGAACTTTACGCTCAGAAGATCGATCCTTTCAGAGCTGACGGTGTAACACCGTGCAAGGACGGCGACGATCTTAAACAGTGCATATACCTCGGTGTCGATGAAGACGGAAAGCCGGAAGACTACTTTTCCGCAACGATAATCGATGACTCGGCGACTGACGGCACTGTTTCAGAGAAGAAAAAATATCTTATCGGTGTGTTTGAAACTGATGACGATTCATATACTTCGGAACAGGTTATGAAGCTGTCGTACACTTATGAAGGCAAGGATACTATGCAGCATGCGATAAAGCATCTTGATTTCCAGCTCGGACTGAAGAGCTATTACGTTTTTTATCCGCAGGCTCTTAAACCTGAAGGAACTCTCGAGGCAAGCATCAAAGCAAAACTCCTTTTCAATGTTGAGCCGCTTAACTAACTGATCTTAATGGAGTTTTCCCTAATGAACAACTATATCGTCTGGAATATCGATCCGGTGATCGCCGACATCGGCCCGCTGCAGCTCAGATATTACGGAATTTTGTTTGCGACGGCTATCCTTATCGGTTTTTATCTTGCCCGCAGGATTTACAGAAAATACGGTTTCCCCGACAAGATAGCGGACGATCTTCTGATCTGGGGAGTTGTAGCGACCGTGATCGGTGCACGTCTCGTCCACTGCCTTTTTTACGAGCCGGCATATTATCTGAGCAATCCGCTCGAGATCCTCAAAGTCTACAAAGGCGGGATCGCGAGCCACGGAGCTACGGTCGGACTTGTTTTTGCCGTTATTTTTATTTCCAGAAAATACAAAGTCACTTTCACCGATCTTGCTGACGGAGTGGTTTTTCCCGGCATCATGGGGGCGGTTTTCGTCCGTCTGGGCAACTTTTTCAACAGCGAAATCGTAGGCAAAATAACGACTGTTCCGTGGGGATTTAAATTTTTGAGAAATCCCGATGATATGAAACTGGCGATAAACGCCGCTACCGGTCACTGCGACATTTCCAAGATGGAATGCCTGATAAACTACTGGCCTGTCCGTCATCCGTCGCAGCTTTACGAGGCTTTCGGAGCGTTTGTGATACTGGTGATCATGCTCACAGTTTCGTTTGTCAGAAAAGATCACAGAAAGTCTGGACTTTATACGGCTCTTTTCCTTATCCTTTACTTCTCCTTCCGCTTCTGTATCGAATTTATCAAGGAATATCAGGTGTTTGAAGAAGGACTGACGATGGGGCAGTATCTGAGTATCCCGTTCATAATTTTCGGATTTTTCGTTCTTTACCGTTTTCACAAAAAGGAGCCGAGACCAGAGGCAAAATCAGATGAAAAGTCTAAAAAAACAAAAAAATAGTCTTTTTTCTTTTGCGTGGATCGTGATTTTTGCCGTTATCCTGCTTTGTTCTGACATTTGTGCGAAACCTTTCATTCTGAAAAGCGTCGACGGTTCGTGGCTCCCGATGATCGCTCTCTCCTGGGTGGCTAAAAACGGCGGAGTTCTCGTGAAAATAGCCGACGGTATCAAGCCGAACGATCTCAGAAAGGAGATGCTTTCGAAAATTCCCGATCTCAGTATCGAAATTCTGGGTAAAGATCTCTTTTTCCCGACGACGACTCCCGACAGCCTTTTCGAAGTTCTGAAAAATATCGATCTTGATATTGCGGAGGTAAATGTAAAACGTCACTCTGCGGCAGAAAATTCTGAAATGTTCGTAAAAAAAAGCGCTGAGAATCCGGTTTCAAAGGACGAATACACTGAAGCGCTTGTCGAAAATGTCGTTTTTGACGAAAAAAACGAAAAGATAGTTCTTACTGTAAGGATCCAGCAGCGTGCGAAAACAGGAATGTTTCCGAAGCTTTACGGCGTTTACAAGATAGAACACGCATACAAAATGAAAAACGATACCGTCGATCCGTCGGATGTGAAAAATATGGCATTCCTTCCGCTTATAACGGCTAAAAAAGGAAGCAGAATCGCTTTTATTCCCGAGAAACTCGATTCGAGGATACTGACGATAACGCCCGATTTTAAAATCAAATAGTGCTTAACAATAATTTTCAGAGGTGAAAAAGAATGAAAGCTGCATTGATCGGTTTGCCGTTTTCGGGAAAGAGTACTGTCTTTCAGGCTCTGACCGGTATCGAAAGCGGTAAAAAAGAGGAAACTGTCGGAACGATCAAAGTTCCGGATGAAAGGATCGACAGACTTGCCGGAATATACAACCCGAAAAAGAAGACCTACAGCGAATTTGTCCTCAGTGACTACACTGTGCCTCCGTCAAAAGAGAGCGCACTGCCGGCAAAAGTCAAAAACATGATCCAGAAGTCCGATCTGCTTATTATGACGCTCAGAAATTTCGATTCGCTTATGACTTCGGATGCGGCAGATCCGACTGCTGAATACAAAAAAATCAAGGAAGATATGATACTTACCGATTTTGTAGTCATAGAAAAAAGGCTTGAGCGCGAGATGAAGGAAAAAAAGAATCCGCCGGAACTCAAAGTGCTGCAGAGACTGCGCGATCTTTTTGAAAACGGCGGATTTCCCGCTCCCGACGCGGTTTCGCCGGAAGAAGCGGAACTTATTGCAAACTACAACTTTCTTTCGCTGAAAAAGATGATCGTCCTTGTCAATCAGCCTGAAGGGGAGCAGGGGTTTCCCGAAGGTCTTACAAAACAGCTCGAGGCCGACGGGATCTCGTATTTCTGCGTCAGTGCACCGCTCGAAGTCGAACTTTCGGAGCTCTCGCCTGAGGAACAGGCTGAATTTCTTAAGGATTACGGTTTGACGGAAAGTGCTTCAGTCCGCTTCATAAAAAGCGCATACTCGGCTCTCGGACTTATTTCCTTCCTCACTGCGGGAAGCGATGAAGTCAGGGCTTGGCCCATCAAAAACGGCACTCCGGCGCTTTTTGCAGCCGGAAAGATCCACTCCGACATCCAGCGCGGCTTTATCCGTGCCGAAGTCGTCCACTTCGACGATTTCATCAGGTACGGGAGCGAGGCCGAGTGCAAGAAGGCTGCGGCATACAGGCTCGAAGGAAAGGAGTACGTCGTTAAAGACGGCGATATTATCAATTTCAGATTCAATGTTTAGGAGAGATCATGGCACTGCTTCACATATCGACTGTCGGCGACAAGATCCTGCGTGAAAAGGCAAAACCTGTGACCGAATTCAACGAAGAACTCAAAGAACTTGCAAAC
>CAJOMF010000099.1 GCA_905235605.1 uncultured bacterium | reverse complement strand
TGATTACACATATATAAACTATTACGGACGTGAAAGAACAGACGAAGATGAGTATAAACAATATAAAAAGTTTAGGGACGCATCTATTGCAATGGGTGTAATCGGCGGCGCATTCATTCTCGGAGGAATAATTTTTACAGCAACAAAAAGACCTGTACCGAATCAAAATCAAAAAATCGAACTGAGTAATCTCTCTGTTGCGCCAAAAAAAGGCGGCATGTTCACATCAGTCGGATTCAGATTCTAAACAAGGATGATGCAAGTTAAACCACCGCTTCGACGCAAATAATCAGCGAAAAGCTACGAATACGGATTTTTGAAGTAGAAACAGATTTCCTGCGGGCGAGCCGCCCGCGCTCCGACAAATAATTCTATAACTTTAATTTTCTTAGATCGCTTTCAAGAATTCGTCTGCTTGTTTCTGCAGAACTGCGATGTCGTCTTCAGTCAGCGAGAGGATATCGCTTTGAAAAGCGGTTCCGTCAGCTGCAAAGCCGTTTCCTTCGCCGCAGATGACTTCCGTTTTTATGAAATCAAGCAGTTTTTTGAGGTCTGCACGGACGTTTTTAGTCATGTTTTTGCCTCCGACACCGCTCATCGTAACTTTTTTGCCGGCAATAGCTGTTCCGCTTGCAAAATCACCGGGAACGAGCGGGCGCGAAAGCCAGTCGAGCAGGTTTTTGAGCACTCCGGGGATCGCGAAATTGTATTCCGGCGTGAAGATCCAGATGCCGTCAGCTGTTGCAACTTCGGCGCGGATGCGGCTTATCGATTCAGGAACGGGCATTTCCGCATCCTGATTCATAAATGGGATAGTGCTGTATTCCAGTTCTGAAATTTCAGCCCCTTTCTGAATAAGGATCTCATCGCATTTTGCGGCAAGCTGCCTGTTGAACGAGTTTTTTCTCAAAGAACCGATGATGAAAAGCACTTTTTTGGTCATAGTCAGTCTCCTTTAATTAAGTTGTTCATTTTTTTACATATTTTGTTCCGCGGCCGGAACCGAGAGTCGTTATTATTCCGCTTTTAACCATTTTTCCCAAAACTGCTTCGATCGTTGTGGGGCTGACATCGGGAAGAAGTCGGCAGATCTCGGCTTTTGAAATCGGCAGAAGTGCATTCAGAACAGTCGCTTCGATCCGTGACGATTTCGTGACTTTGTTTGAGTTGACAACGGCAAAACGCCTGTCAAGTTCCTGATAACACTGGTAAAGAGTGCCGAGAAAGTTTTTCATGAAGGGAAAATAGTCGTTCCTGCTTTTGTGCCAGTTTTCGGAAGATTCCTTGAGCGACTGGTAATACCAGCTTTTGTTTTTGTTTATCTGCTCTTCAAATGAGATGTATTTTCCCGCGTCAAAACCGTTTTTATACAGAAGCAGAAGCGAAATGAGGCGCGACATTCTGCCGTTGCCGTCTCTGAAAGGGTGGATGCACAGAAAATCGAGAACAACGCACGGGATCAGAAGAAGTGCGTTTATATTCGAATCCGAGGCCGCATCAGCGTAGGCAAGAAAAAGCTGTTCCATTGCGGCTTTTGTCTCTTTTGCAGGAACCGGCGCGAAACGTATCCTTCTGTTGCCGCGCGCATCTATTTCCAAAATCACGTTGTCTTCGGTTTTGTATTTTCCGCAGTAGCTGTAATCAGTCGCGGAGAGCATTGTTTTGTGCAGAGAGAGCACGGTGCTTTCGTTGAACTGAAGTGTCTCGAAGCCTGAATGGATCAGGTTCAAAGCGTCACGGTATCCCGAAATTTCCTGCTCGTCATGGTTTAAAGGTGCACTGTTCTGCCGGACGATCTGAACGATTCTTTCGTCGCTTGTGACGATCCCTTCGATTTCATTGGAATTTTTTACAGACTGGATTTTGGCGATAGCCTCAAGCTCAGTAAAAACCTTCTGGAAATCGTTTTTTCTGAACAGTGACGCCGTTTTCAGCGATGCGATCGCAGACGTTATATTTACAAACTGCGACGGCAAATTCCCGCTATCCAGAAAAGAGTAGTCGAATTTATGCATATCATCCTCCTTAATCTGCACATTGTTTTATAGTTTTTTATGCAGAAAAAGTCAAGTATCTGCATATTTTTTTGCATTTTATATGCAGATAATGTCAGAAATATGCAGATCAGTGATCCGAATTTTTCTTATCCGTCTTGCATGCTGAGCAGTTTTTGCAATCCGAGCCCATTCCGCATCCGCAGTCGCCGCGCATACGTTTTCTAATGATATTTATCTGGGCAAATATGAACATTGCCAGAAGCAGAAGTGCGATAATGATAGTCGCTGCCATTTTTGCCTCCTACATTCCGATCGCCTTGCCGATGAGATATACGGCAAGCGAGCAGAGCCATGCGATCACGCACTGCCAGATCACGACGCCGGCTGCCCATTTTGTGCCGAGTTCGCGCTTTATTGAAGCGATAGCCGCAACGCACGGAGTGTAGAGCAGGCTGAAGACAAGAAGGCTTGCCGCGGTAAGACTCGTCATCATCGTTTCAACGCCGCCCGCAAACAAAATCTCAAGAGTCGAAACTACGCTTTCCTTCGCCATAAAGCCGCAGACGAGGGCAACGACGATCTGCCAGTCGCCAAGCCCGATCGGCTGCATTACAGGGGAAATCAGCCGTGCTATGGAAGCGAGCATGCTCAGTTCGGCGTTCTCGACCAGCTGCAGGGTCCAGTTGAAGCTCTGCAGGAACCATACGACGATGGTCGCCACGAAAATGACCGTGAACGCCCTCTGCAGGAAGTCTTTCGCCTTTTCCCACAAAAGCTGCGCGGTGTTGCGTACACCCGGCATGCGGTAGTTAGGAAGTTCCATCACGAAGGGTACTGCTTCGCCCTTGAAAAGCGTTCCCTTGTAGAGAAGTGCGATGAGTATTCCGACAAGGATCCCCAGAAGGTAGAGCCCCGTCATGATAAGACCGCCGCGCTTCGGGAAGAATGCGCTTACGAAAAAGGCATATATCGGAAGTTTTGCCGTGCAACTCATAAAAGGAGTGAGCAAAATCGTCATTTTTCTGTCCCGTTCGCTCGGAAGCGTCCTTGTTGACATGACGGCGGGAACAGTGCAGCCGAAGCCGACTAAAAGCGGAACGATGCTTCTGCCCGATAGTCCTATTTTCCGTAGCAGTTTATCCATAAAAAACGCGACTCGCGCGATGTAGCCTGAATCTTCGAGCATGGAAAGAAAGAAAAAGAGCGTTACGATGATGGGCAGGAAGGAAAGCACGCTTCCGACACCAGCAAAAATACCGTCGATGATGAGCCCGTGAAGCACTTCGTTCACTCCTGCCGCAGCCAAGCCCTCGTCCGTAACTTTCGTAAGCCACTCGATTCCAAGTTCTAAAAGTTCCTGAAGCCATGCGCCGATCACGTTGAAAGTCAGGTAGAAAATTGCTCCCATGATCGCGATGAAGCAGGGGATAGCCGTCCATTTTCCGGTGAGAACCTTGTCGATTTCCTGGCTTCTTGCTCTCTCTCTGCTTTCGTGAGGCTTTTTGACAGTGGCTGAGCACAATTTGTAAATAAAAGAAAAACGCATGTCGGCGATAGCCGCGCTCCGGTCGAGACCTCGTTCGCTTTCCATCTGCATTATGATGTGCTCCAGCATCTCTGTTTCGTTCACGTCAAGATCGAGCCTGCTTAAGATCTGATGGTCATTCTCCAGGAGTTTTGTCGCTGCGAACCGCACGGGAACGCCCGCTTTTTCGGCATGGTCTTCGATCAGATGTATCGTTCCGTGGAGCGCACGGTGGACTGCGCCGCCGTTATCATCCTTACCGCAGAAATCCTGACGCAGAGGACTTTCCTGGAATTTCGCGACGTGGATCGCATGTGAGACAAGTTCCTCGATTCCCTGACCTTTTTTCGCCGAGATCGGAACGACGGGAACACCGAGCAGCGATTCCATTTTGTTTACGTCGATCGAACCGCCGTTTGCCGTGACTTCATCCATCATGTTGAGCGCGACGACAAGCGGGATGTTGAGCTCCAAAAGCTGCATCGTTAGGTAGAGATTGCGTTCGATGTTGGTCGCATCTACGATGTTTATGATCGCGTGAGGCTTTTCGTTCAGGACGAAATCGCGCGAGATAAGTTCCTCGGCAGAGTAGGGCGACATCGAGTAAATGCCGGGCAGGTCGGTGATCAGAGTATCGGCGTGCCCTTTGATCGCTCCCGATTTTCTGTCGACCGTAACGCCGGGAAAGTTCCCGACATGCTGATTCGATCCTGTGAGGCGGTTGAAGAGCGTTGTTTTTCCGCAGTTCTGGTTTCCGACAAGTGCGAATGTGAGAATTGTGCCGTCAGGAAGCGGATTTTCGCTGTTTTTGTCGTGGAATTTACCGCTTTCGCCGAGTCCCGGGTGTTCCGTGATCGAATCTGAGTTCCCTGAGTTTTGCCGAACTGCAGGATCAGCCGCATCGGCCTCGGTCACTTCGATCTGCTCTGCATCCGCCACGCGCAGAGTCAGTTCATATCCGTGCAGCCTGAATTCCATCGGGTCTCCGAGAGGTGCATATTTTATGAATGTTATCTCAGCTCCGGGAATTATTCCCATATCAAGAAAATGCTGACGGAGCTCGCCGTTTCCTCCGAGTTTTTTGACTCTCACGGTCTCTCCGGTCTTTATTTCGCGTAATGTTTTCATATTTATGCCTTCACTAAATTTCCGATATTAAAAGAACTCAATCAAATTAGGATTGAGGATAATTGTTAGCAGGGACTTAATAGTCAAGGAAAAATACGATTAAATTTAATATCACCTTAAAGTATAGATAACTGACACGGTGTCAGAATAAGTCTTTCGGGAAAAACGCTGATTATTTGCATCAAAGCGGTGGTTAACTTCGGATTTTATCGGCTATACTCGACAAAAACATGGTGATTTTATCGATTATACTCGACAAAAATAAAAAAATGATTATTATGATTCTTGGATTTTTGTGGAGGGAGAGATGGATCGCGAACTTTTAAAAAGTGTTATATTCGATCAACACGAAGTAATCAAAAACATTGAAATAATACCGCGTGATTACGAGTTTGAGCCGAATGCAGATTATGTTCTGACGGGACTGCGCAGAGCAGGAAAATCGACAATGCTTTATAAAATTTGTCGTGAGCTGACAGCATCAGGAACAAACTGGAACAACATTATCTATATAAATTTCGAAGATGAACGTCTGCTGGGATTCAATATTCTTGATTTCAACGATATTATTGCTGTTCAAAGTGAGATCGGCAACGGCAAGGGACACTATTTTTTCGATGAAATTCAGAATATTGCCGGATGGGAGAAGTTCGCCAGAAGGCTTGCCGACATGAAAGAACATGTCTGCATAACGGGAAGCAACGCAACAATGCTGAGCAGAGAAATAGAAAGTACTCTCGGCGGCCGTTTTATAACAAAACACATAACTCCGTTCTCTTTTTCGGAGTATTTGAGAGCCCGCGCTGTTCCTTTCGATGAAAAGTCGCTACTTTCCGCAAAGAGTTTAGGAAAAATAATGAGTTGCTTTGATGAATACTTCACTTTCGGAGGATTTCCTGAGTCTCTGCAATACAAATTGAAGCGCGAATATGTCGCAAGCGTATATCAAAAGGTTCTTTTAGGAGATATCGTAACCAGAAACAAAATAAGAAACGACTATGCCGCCCAGATGCTTTTCAAAAAAACGGCAGAATCCGTATGCCGCGAAATATCTTACTCAAAACTTCACAACCTGTTGAAAACTATAGGTATTCCTATCAGCAAAGACAGCGTCATCGAATATATGAATTACGCAGTCAACGCCTATCTTATCTTTCCTGTGCAGAACTATTTTACAAAATTTGCGGAAAGAGAAAGCAATCAAAAATATTATTTCAGCGATAACGGGCTTCTGAATCTTTTCCTCAATGACGGAAACTCCGCGCTGCTTGAGAACATGGTGGCTACGGAACTTTACAGAAAATACGGAAAAATTTTCTTTTTCAAGTCGTCTGCGACTGGAATCGATGTCGATTTTTATATTCCTGAAACAAAAACTGCAGTTCAGGTAGCCTGGTCTGTTAAAACATCTGCCAGAGAACGTGAAATCAAAAATCTCAGAAAGACCGCATCTTCATTCAGTGAAGCGGAAAGATTTGTTATTCTGACAAAAGACGAACAGGAAAATATTGAAGAAAACGGCGTCATGATCGAGGTTATGCCTGTGTACCGCTTCTTGCGTGAAATAAAGCAATAAATTTTTTATAAAGTCAGCTGATTCTTTGCACCGGAGCGGTGGTTTAACTTGCATCATCCTTTGTTTAGAATCTGAATCCGACCGATGTGAACATGCCGCCTTTGGTCGGTGCAACAGAGAGATTGCTTAATTCGATTTTCTGATTTTGATTCGGAACGGGTCTTTTGGCAGCTGTAAAAATTATTCCTCCGAGAATGAATACACCGCCGATCACACCCATTGCAATAGATGCGTCCCTAAACTTTTTATATTGTTTATACTCATCTTCGTCTGTTCTTTCACGTCCGTAATAGTTTATATATGTGTAATCA
>CAJOMF010000098.1 GCA_905235605.1 uncultured bacterium | reverse complement strand
GCAGAAACCGGTGATTTTCAGACAAAAATCTGCGTTTTCAGACCAAAAACGGGATAAAAATATTTCTTTTGCGATACGAAACGGCAACAATAATTAAACGAAAAAGCGGTAAATTTGCCAAAAACCCTTGCAACTACTGCGGGGACGGGGTGATCGGCGGCAGTGAGACCTGCGAACCTTCAGAATCATCAGCAACGATCTGCTCAAGGGAAACTGGTTCGTATTACGGTCAGACCCAAACTTATATCTGGAATTTTGAAAGCTCTTCATGGCCAACTTGGATAAGCGCAACTGTTTCTTCATGGGGACTTAACAGTACTTACAAATATTCCGGAAGTTACTCCTACTGCTCGACCAACGTAGGAGAGGCCTCTTCCAGTGCAACTATGACTTTGAATGTAACTGCAAAGGCGGCAGGAAATGTAACTTTCTATATTTACGGTACATCTGAAAAGAGTTACGATTATCTGACGATTTACCAAGGTGGATCCCAGGTATGGACTTCTAAAGGAGCAGACTATGATTCGTGGACTCCGCTATCTTTCCCGGTATCAGCCGGAACCACGGCCTTCCAGTTCACATATTCTAAAGACAGCAGCGTAGATACAGGTCTTGATAGGTATTGCGTTGATTATCTTTCAGCACCTAGCGTATTTGTTCCTTATACATCTAGAACTACCAGCCCGTCCACCAAGACATGTAACAGCGACTGTACTCTGGGAAGCGGAACATGTTACAGCGGCTGGTGCGGTGACGGCACAACGCAAAGTGCTTATGAAGTATGTGACAGCGGTTCAAGCAACAGCAATTCATGGGCTTCCTCAGCTTCGTCCAAGCACTGCAACAGCAACTGCACAGGCTGGGCACCTTACTGCGGTGATGGCGTAGTCAACGGAAGCGAACCCTGTGAAATAGGGCAGACCAAAACGGAAAAAGGTGGAGAATGCGACAGTTCATGGACAAGCACCTACTACTACAAGACGCCTTACACGTGTAACAGTTCCTGTCAGTGGGTTGCTGGAACCACCTATTGCGACAATTAATCTTGCATTGTAAATGAATCAAAATTTCTGGAGAAAAATTTTTCTCGGCTATTTCTTTTTACTTTACACTACAACTTTCCGGTTTCTGTTCGAAGAGTTTTTAGTCGGGTTGGGAGCGCATTGTTTTTTGATTTTTCATCACCATTATTGGTATTTTCTCGTTTTTTTGGTCATAATCTTTTGGTTCACACTCTTTCTTAAAAAGAAAATCACCGATATTTACTGGATAGTTTATCTCATGCCGGTTACGCTTGTTCCCATGATTTACATTCTTTTTTCAAAATACACTCGCGGTTTAAATTATTTAAAAGGCGATAATTTTATTGAGAATGTAAAGCACATCTGCACTTTTTTGCTGCTGCATCCTGATGACAGGCCGATTTCCGTTGAGTTGATATTAGTTTTCAGTGCTACTTTGATTTATTCTTTTATTGTCTCGAAAAGTCTTTGGAAATCGTTCGCAAACGCAGCTCTTTGCTATCTTTCAATCATTAGCATCGGTACAAATTATATTTCACCATCTAAAACTGAGGCTCTTTTTATTGTCCGAACTTCGATGCACTTCCAAATGTGGATAGCTTTCAAGTACATGAGCTACGTCTTCATTATGATTTTTGTGCTTTTCAGGCATGAAATATTGAATTTTTATAGGGAAAGCCGGCGTTTCAGAATATCGGGAATCGTTCTTTTTGCGTTAATTGAGTTTGTTTTCTCTGCGCTTTTCGGAATAAAACCTTTTTTGAAAAACCATTATTTCTATTTTGCCGACATATTCGTGACGCTTGTTCCGGCAGTTGTGGTTTCACAGTCGCTGAATCTGCTTTTTTTCACTAAAATCAAAGATTTTATTTTTCATAAAATCTTTTTTACTTTTCATACACTTGTTATTTTTTTAATCATTCTGCTTTATTTCACCGGCTGGTATTTTTTCTTCGGCAGCAATTACGGCGAGGCAGCAGATTCCGTTTCGGTAACTAATGCGAAAGAAGAGGGAAAATACATCTACGACACAGTTATTGTCGGTGGCGGTCTTGCCGGACTCAAAGCGGCTTACGATCTGCGTGATTCCGATATTCTGCTTCTTGAAAAGGAAAACAGACTCGGCGGCAGGGTTCTGACCGAAAAATGCGGCGAAAACAATCAGGATTTCTGCGAACTCGGTGCATTATTCGGTTTTTCGGACAATCTGATTCCTGATGATTTCGAAAAAGGGGAAATAATTCCGCCGAATCCAGATTTCGGGCTCTATATGAATGGAAAGTTTTATAAAAACAAAGATGTGGAGTTGCTTTTACGTTCTTTGAATCCAAAAGAATCCCGTTTTTTCAATGATTACGCCAAAACAGGCGACATTAACAAACTGATGGGAAATTTGTCTGATGATACGAAAAAAGCTCTCCGCGCTGCTTTTAACGTAATTCATCCCGGTAACTTTGACGACTATTCCAACGAGCGGAAAAAAGATGCTTTCACAACTTTCCGCTTTAGCCAGTATGTCGGAGGAAATGCCTCGCTTATTGATGCTTATGCCGATAAAATAAGTGGTAAATTCGAGCTTGGAAGCACGGTTGAATCGGTTGAAAGCCAAAAAGGTCTTATTATAGTAAAATATAGGAAAAACGGTGAAACAAAGGAAATCAAAGCCAAAACCGCGATTGTGGCGACTTCCGCCGGTGCAGCCAACGGAATAGTGAAAAACAAAAGTTTGAACACACAGATTTTTCTGAATTCTATAAAATATGGCAGCGGCATGGCTGTTGTTTTTGAAATCAACAAGAAAAAACCGCGTGATTTTGCATATTTGATTACTCCGGACAACAGTTTTAACACGGTTTTTTTCAACAACACGGCTGACGGAAAACGGGAAGTTCTGACACTTTATTTCATTGATTCATTCATAAATTCCAGACCTGATCTTAAAGAGGAAGGTTATATTCTGCTTGCGAAAGAAGAGCTGCAAAAAATCGGAATTTTCAACGAAAATACAGAGATTTTATATGAAAAAGCAAAATTCTGGAAAAATCTTGGCACGGTAATCACTGAACATTATTACGGTTTTACCGATGATGCAGCCAATCCTGCGGAAGGAATTTTCCTTGCCGGAGACTACACTTTCTATGATGAAAAAAATCCTTACGGTCTTGAAGCTGCATTTTTCAGCGGAGAAGCCGCAGTACGGAATGTCCGTAAATATCTGAGGCGTTCTGCAAGAAAACAGAAACAGCAAAATACCGGAACCGAAACCCAACCGACAAATTTTAAAACAAAAAACATCTCAGGTATTTTGGAAAACGCAGGTGTTATGTTTGACAGTCAGGAAACCTTGACATCTTGCTCAAGATTCAGGATTTCAGACGGAAAACCTGAATTCATCGATACTTATCATGAAGGAAACATCGCGCTTTACGCAGTTCTGGCACAGGCTTTGAAAAACAAAAAACTCGCTGAAAAAATTGCAGCACAGATGACAGACGATTTCCAGTGGGAATGGGGCTATGGTTACGGCGGAACGTCATTCGATTCTTCGATCGTGCTGGAATCTCTGATTTCTCTGGACGTTGACATAGAGACAATCAGGAAATCTCTGGAATCTTTGAAAAAAATCTACTTCAGAAAAGATGAAGGATGTTTTACGACACTGCCTGAAAATATCGGCAGAAGTGCCTACTGGCAGGGCTGCTCGGCTGATGTCACATCACATTTGGGCTGGATTTTTTATGAAGCTGAGCCCGAAAAATACGGTGAAGTGGCTAGTAGCTGTGCTGAATATGTTAAAAACGTTATAAATTCCGGCTCAGAATCAAAATTCAAAAGCAAATGGTTCCCGAGCAATTTTCTGACACCTTACTATGCCGCCAGACTGCTTGGAATTGTTGGCGAAAAATATCAAAAAGAACTCAATATTATTGAGAAATATCTTATGTCCAAACAAAAAGAAAACGGCAGTTTCTCAGATTCTGTCATTGAAACGAGCTATGCCGTTTTAGCGATGAAAACCATTGAAAACAAAGAACTTTTACCGAATATCGAAAAAGCCGAAAACTGGCTTAGAAACAACGAAAACCGACTTCCGGAACCGATTCTCTACTATTGGTTGGATTCCAACGAAAATCCAGAAGTAAAAATATTTTTCAGCTGCTACGACAAAGGTCTGATCAGTGAAGCCTACAAAAAGATGGCTTTGGAGAAATAGGACTTCCCGCAATTCCTGAAAAATTTGATTTGTAACCCTTAAAAAAACGGGCTACAGCAGCGGCGTCATGTAAAGCGGAAGATATAAAATCCCCTCTTTTTCCTGAAGGTCGGCAGTATGCAGAACGTACTGCGTCGAAAGCTGCTCAGCATATTTCGCGGCGAATTTAGAGAGCGAGGAAGTCGTATATCTCGTGGTCGATTTGACTTCGATCGGAGAGATGTTGTGGCGGTTCGTGAGGTCTGGTTTCTGCACGAGGAAATCAATTTCCATGCGGTCTGACGCCTCTTTTTTCGAGTATGACGCATAGAAATAAAGCTTGTGACCTGCGGCGCATAACATCTGGGCAACAATATTTTCGACCAGCATACCTTTGTTGATTTCAAGTTTGTCGAGCAGAAGGCGATTGTAGAGCTTTTCCTTTGCGATTATCTGTTCGTCGAAAGTGTGGGAGATCAGCAGCCCGGTGTCGGCCATATAGCATTTCAGCGCGGTGTTGTCGGCACGCATTTTCAGCCCGACTGTCGGTTCGGTCGCCGCGTAGCAGATGTTCACGATCTTTGCATCGGCAAGCCAGAAAAAGGAACTTTCGTAGCTGCGGTAGCGGGCGTTTTCTGACAGATCGGCCAGTTTGAAACGTTTTTCGTGGCGCTGAAGTTCCGCCGGGATCCAGTCAAAAATGCTTTTCACCTTGCTTTCGTATCCAACGGCGTATTTTTCAATGTCGGCGCGGTATAAGGCAAGAATGTCGCGTTTTGCTGCATCAGTCTCGTCAAAATCCCTGTTTTCACGAAAGGCAAGAACAGCCTGCGGCATTCCTCCGACGATCATATACTGACGGAAAAGATCCATCGTTTTGCGGTGCACCGGGCCGAGCGGCTGTCTGCGCTCGAAACAATATTTGATGAAGGGCATCGTCGTTTCATCTCCCAGAGCCCAGAGAAATTCCTCGAAATCCATCGGATACATCGGGATCCTGTGTTCTTCCGATGGGATCACGATGTCTTTGACATTCCGGTTTATGCTGACGAGTGAGCCCGTTTCGATGTAATCATATCTCCCGTCTGCGACAAGGTATTTGATTGCGGCTCTAGCCTTCGGATAAAGCTGGACTTCGTCAAAAATGATGAGGGAATCCCGTTCGTAAAGCTTGACGCCGTAGTAAGTCGAAAGCTGCATGAAAAACATACCGGGATCGTGGAGATAGTTGTCGAAGATCTCGAACAGGCGCCTGTCCGCGTGGTTGAAATCGACGAGAATATAGGATTTATATTCGTTTTTCGCGAACTCTTCGGCGATGTAGCTTTTACCTATACGCCTTGCCCCGTCGATCATTATTGCCGTTTTCCCTTTCCGTTTGACTTTCCACTCAAGCAACTCATTGTAAATCTTACGTTTCATGACTCCTCTGCACGATTCCAAACGATAAAACAAGCTGATTCTGCACGATTCCAAGTTTTTGTCAAGTTGTATTCTGCACGATTCCAAGCATAAATGGCTTGAAATTTAGCATAATTCGGCAAATTTTCAGGAAATATTTCTTCGGAAGAAACATATTTATAAAAACTCATAGAAAACCTAGTGTAAAAACTGGTGTAATTTTTCCTCCTAAAATCGCAGAAACCGGTGATTTTCAGACAAAAATCTGCGTTTTCAGACCAAAAACGGGATAAAAACATTTCTTTTGCGATACGAAACGGCAACAATAATTAAACGAAAAAGCGGTAAATTTGCCAAAAACCCTTGCAACTACTGCGGGGACGGAGTAATCGGCGGAACAGAAGAATGCGACGGTGAAACTGATTTGTGTTCGAATGTTGGGATTATGACACCTTACCTTAAATCTTTGCCTTTTGTCTGGGATTTCGAATCAACAACATCGCCTTACGGCAGACCGGCTGAAATCACTGAGAATAAAAATAAAGTATATGCGATCAGTTGGAAAAAGAATAGCACTGTTTCTAGTTACGGCTTGCTATATTATTACGGTTCTGATGGTTCGTCTTTTTATGGTTCCAACTATTTTAACAACAGTTATGACTCCAACTATACCTACGGGTGGAAAAGAGAAACTGTAAATGGGCATAATGCTTATTGCTCACAAAATAAGGGTGACAACTATTCTATGGCTAATATTGAATTAAGCATACAAACTGCTGAGACCGGATATTTAAGTTTTGACTATTACGGTACATCAGAAAATGGATGGGATATGTTTGCAGTCTATTTGGATAAAACTGTATTTTATAACGGATCAAATGCGTATTACAATACATTACTGTACGCCTCTGGAGAATCAATGAGTGCATGGGCAAACAAATCCGTAGAGGTTTCTGCAGGTACACATACTTTAATTTTCAGATATTTTAAAGATGATAAAACTAACAAAGGTATTGACAAATTCTGCTTCGATAATGTTAAATTTACACCCTCTACTCCAAGTTCAGATCCGTCAACAATGAGCTGTTCAAACTGCAAGAAAAGCGGAACATGTTACGGATATTGCGGCAACGGCAAA
>CAJOMF010000097.1 GCA_905235605.1 uncultured bacterium | reverse complement strand
TGTCAAAAAGATTTTAAGGATGAATCCTCTTTTTTCTATTTTTTTCTCAAAAATCTTTACACTTTTCGACTATCCCACAGAATTTAGGACTGAACCTTTTTCACAACATTTATCAAAAAAACTTGACTTTTCATTTTGCCGCCGTACCATAACACGCTTTTGATTTTTTGAGAGGTTTCGTTTTGTTAACAGAGAATAAATTTTTCACGAATCACGAATCACGAATCACGAATCACGAATCACGAATCACGAATCACGAATCACGAATCACGAATCACGAATCACGAATCCGCGTTCAATTATATCTAATTTAAGATTTAAGTCAAGTTTTTACTCGAAAATTTTTAAGAATTTTGAAAATTTTTTGACCGGCAAAACCGACATTCTTGGTTTTCCATATATTTTTAACCTATTTTTCATTTAAGGAGGAAAAAATGAAAAAGTTTGTTTTTGTGCTGACTATTGTGCTCGTCTGCATGATGCTGGTTTCATGCGGAAGTGCACAAAGGAAAAGAAACGGTTCCGTTTCCAGTTCAGAAAACGGAAGCGAAGGAACGGAGCAGGTTGAAGAACCGCATTGGTCTGAAAAAGCGGCAAAGCCTATGACTTGGGATGAAGCAAAAAAGCATTGTGAAACTCTCAATGAAAAAGATTTTTCTGACTGGAGACTGCCAAGCAAAAATGAACTTCTCTCTCTTCGCCACGGCAATCAGAGTGATTTCGGTGATACCGAAACCTTCTGGACTTCAGAACTAGTTGGGGGCGAAGGCTCAGAAATGGTCAGAACGGTGGAGTTCCGCTTCGGAAGAAAGGAAAGCTACTCGAAAAGCCAAACATTTTTTGTGCGTTGTGTAAGGTAATTCAACTTATCGGAGGAATCAAAGATGAAAAGATTTTTTACTGCAATTTGTATTTTCACACTTGTAATTGTTCTCGGAGCATGCTCTTCAAGGCAACCTAGAGAACCCAGACAACCTAGACAGACACCCAATTATGGATCAGTAAACACAAACTATACCACCACTGATTTAAACCAGCGAGCTAACTCTGCAGCTGCATCCTTGGGAGCTGAATCAATGAAAATTTGGTCGAGACCGCTTGAACTTGGGTTCGAAATAAAGAAAAATGTAGGTAAAGACGGTTACATTGACGAAATATTCCCGAAAGATGAAGAAGACATTTTGAGAATGACAGAAAACGACACATATTTTAAGTACGCCAGATTACAGGATGAAAGCGGCGTTTATCAAACCGACAGAACATCATCCGGGCAGGACATGAATTTCAACAGCCTCCCGGCACTAGCTCAGAGTGCAATATTGGCGATCATCAAAGATTATAACCTTGACGGATTTTATGTTACTATGATCGAAGAGTTTACAGGAACTATCGAGACAAAACAATCAACCGGTCGCACAATTCCTGTTTATGAAACCAGAGGAGACAAACAGGTTCAAACAGGCACAAAGCAGGAGATTAAAACTCAAAAGAAAACCTACAAACAGGTAAGAGTACGTGGGATTGCTTTAAAAATTAAACTTTATGACCCTGTAAGCGAAGAAAGATCTGACGCTGTCAGAAAAGAGGAAGCCGGAGCTCCACAAACTTACATTTACCGCTAATTTTTCTTTTCTGCCGCGGATAAATATCTGCGGCAGAACGATTTTTCGAGGTAAAAAATGAAAAGACTGATTTTTATTCTGATTTTTCTGAGTTCATTCGGACTGCTTGCGGAAAAACCTGTTGTTGCTGTTTTGGAAATCGACAACAAGACTGCGGTAAAAAACAAACTTTCTCAATATGATGCAGAACTCATCGCCGATATGATGCGTGATGAGCTTATTCAAGCCGATGAGTTCACGGTTATGAGTAAAGATGAAATGGAATCGGCTATTGCACAGCATGTCAAAAAATCGCATCAACTCAACAAAGACAAAAAGTATGCCATAGAATTGGGAAAACAGATTTCCGCAAGGCTCATAGTTACAAGCCAAATCAAGACAGACGGAAAATTTTTCCGCATATTTGCTGAAATTATCAATACAGAAACAGGCCAGTCAACAAGCAGCGGAAGAGCCAAATTTACAATGAATGACGATTCAAAAGATGCCGCAATAGCAAGTATCATCAGACAGCTGCTGGGAGAAAGGGACGAAACTTTGAAACCAAAAAAATCAAAAGATCAGGCAGAGTGCGAAAGTGCCCGCAGTGACGGCAGCCTGGAAGCGTGGGAAAGCTATCTTGAAGCTTTTCCCGAAGGCGAATGTAAAGTCGAAGCAAACAGGAATATCAAAAAAATGCGTAAGACTGAAACACGGCAAAACCAAACTCCGGCTTACGAAAATCAGCAGAATCAATACGGCGGAAGCAGCTCTACAGCCGCTTCTGCAGCAACTGAACAAGTCGGAAACCGCGAATGGTCTGAACTTTCAGATAAAAAGATGAATTTCAACGAGGCGAGAAACTACTGCCGGAAACTTCGCGACGGAGGCAACAGCGACTGGCGGCTGCCTACAATTGATGAACTCAGAACCTTGATTCAAAGCTGCCCCGGAACAGAAACTTTCGGTGCATGCAAAGTAAGTGAAGAAGAAGGATGCCTTTCATCAGCATGCGTCTCAGACCGTTACTGCGAATGCGATCCGAACAGCATGGGCAATCACAGCAAATTGGGAGATACAGCGATCATCTGGTCATCATCTATGAAAACGAAATCAAATGAAAGGGTTTTCGTAGTCGATTTTCTACGCGGAGGCATCAGCAGCAATCTCAGTGAAACACGCAACAATGTCCGCTGCACAAGGTAATTTTAAACAAAAATGGAGATTGAAAAATGAAAAAATTGCTTTATTTCTTACTGTTTATTTCAGTTTGTTTTCTTTTCTCAGGATGTATCAACAAAATGGCTTCAAGAATAGTTGACAATTGGGAAGCACAAACTTTAAAGAAACTTGAGAATCCTGAACCTGGTGAAGAACCTAAACTCAATGCACAGCTTGCCGACATCTACAATGCAAAAGCCCAGTTTCTCATGGTAAACGAACCCGAAAAAGAGGAAGAAGCGACGGCTTGGCTGGAACAATCCATTGAGTTATGCCAAATGATCATTCAGCAGTGGCCTGATGCCTACGCAAATGACAAATTTGTCAGAACAAAAGTGAATCTGACAATGGGTAATAACATGTTTTTAATGGGCAATCAGGAGGAAACAGCTCACTACTGCTCATACATTCAAGATGTTGACTGTCCGCAAGTTTTGAAAGAACTTAGATAAAATGAGTGCGATAGCAGATAAATTCTCCCGTCTTTAAGGCGGGAGAACACACAAATAAAGATGCGGCACATTGACAAAAAATTTGAAGAAAGATGTTGTAAAGAAGAGGTGTTGATGAGATTAAGGACATCAATTTTATTCACAATTTTAACAATAATTTTTATTTCCTGCGGCAGCAGCAGTTCCGGCAATATAAAGATCATTTTTCATCTTCCTGTTGACTATGATGGTATTTGTACGGGCTATGAGGAAGGTGACGAAGACTACTTAGATTACACATACTGCATCACACGAGACGATAAAGTTGAAATTTCCGTTTATTCAAAAGAAGATCTCTCGCTCTTAAATGAAAAAGTGTATACCGGGCTGGAAAGCAAAAAAGACGGCATTGTTGAACTGACACTCAAACTACAGGAAAAACCTGAAAATGTTCTTATTTTTACTAGAGTTATAAACCAAAACAAAAAACTCAAGCTCACTGGCGGTATTGCGGTTGCGAAGTCCGGCAAAACTGATGTTTTTATGGCTCCGGCAGGTGATTTTGCAAGAGTTGTTTCAGATAGAAGTCGTAGTGACAGCACTTCTCTTGAATCATATTTCGAAGAAGGCGGTTCAAAAGGCTCGGCAGCTGTTGCTTTGAAAGACGGAAGAATCTTTATGGCAGGCGGATATGATCTTGAAGAAGAGGAAGTTACGGCAAGAGCAGTCATTTTCGACATGAAATCACTTTCAATAAAGAATGTAAAGGCTCTGCCGACAAGACTTTATGACCACATCGCGGCACTTCTTGATGACGGAAGCACAGCAGGAAAAGTCGTTGTCGGTTTAGGTTCGCAAGAAGATGGACTTAATAATTCCGTCTGGATTTACGACCCTGAAAACGACCAATACACCCCTCTTTCACTCGGTGCTTCAGCAATGACCAAGGCAAAAGCAGTCACGATAAACGGCGAGGTCTACATTGTCGGCGGCTGCACCGGTTCCGAAGCATCAGACAAGGTCTACAAAATTTCGGCAAAAAACGGAAAGATTACCGCCGAACGGTTCGCAACTTTGAAGCAGGGACGTTGCAACCATGCACTTGCTGATGTTTCTACTGCCAATGAAGTCAGGATCCTTGTCATCGGCGGATCAACAGATGCAAGAGAAGAAAAAGAAACTCCGGTTACCGGAGAAAATTTTGCAGAACTCGTGACCCTTGGTTCCTCCACCACGATGGCAGTTGCCGACAGAAACGGAGGTGATGATGCGGAATTGAAAGCGAAAGGTCTTATTTCTCCGGCAGCTGCCAGCGTTGTTATGGATGACAAAGAAAAGAGCGAAACAGTTGTTTCTGTTATTGGCGGATATAATCGCGACAGTGAAGATTCATGGTCGACAAATCTATATATTTTCGCTTTCAGCTGGAAAGGTGAAAACACTCTCGTTTACGACAAAAACACAACAACTTTTGAATGTGCAAGACCATCTGCGGCTACTCTCGGCACCGGCGCAAAAAGTCCTTTTAAATATGTTGCGGTAAACTGCGGTACGAAAGAAATTTACAGAGGAAGAAGAAATGCTTCCTACCAAGTCATTTTCGTTCTTCAGGTCAAGAGAATTGAAGATTCTAATCTCGGCATGGAAGTTTTCTCATCTTCTGTTAAAGAGAGTCTGATGGATGAAAACAATGATCCTGATAGCGATGCCGAAATAGTTGACGGTCCGGTTGCAGTTAACGGTCTGGGTCAGGTTTTTATGCTCGGCGGAAAATATGTTTATCTGGTTGGAAGTTACGAAGTTCCAGGAACACTGAGTTCTCAGGCATCTGCAAAACTGCCGTCAAAACCAATAATTCACGTCGCATTCAAAAATGCTTTCAGCGTACCGATGTCGTACAGAAACATTTATGATAAAGTCGATATGGATCTTTCAGCAACATGTGTCTCCGATCCTGATGACCCCGAAAGATGCCTTGAAAACTGGCAGGATCATTACTACATCAGATACAAATGGGAAATGACGGAATCGCCGACTCCTCTTCTTAACCAGTCAAGACTTCAGCTTGCCGAAAGCGACAGTTCGGCAGGTCAGTGGCTTCCCGATGACGGAAAGAGAGACAATCCGAAGAGAGCGACTTTCACAGGGTTGATGATTACTCCGCGAAAGTATCACGATGCCCCCAATACGACATACGATTCTGAAAAATGTTCTTCTGAATGCGGCGCTAAACCGGTTGACAACGGCGACGAATATTTTTTCAAAACACTTTCGGAATATCTCATCTGCCACCAGAAATACTGCGAAGAGAACAGAACGAAATACTACAAAGTCAACATTCAGGCAGAAACCGTCGACAAAGCAACTGGGCTTGCCAGTGACACAGCTGATATAACCGTCGTGCCGGAAATCATCCCGCAGGCTCGTGTTGTTGCACAGCTTACCTGGAAGCAGGGTTTCAAAACAAAAGCTGAATCTGAATCGAAAGAAGGTGCATCTATCGATCTTGATCTCCACCTGATCAAAAAGGAAAGCCTTGAAGCTCCTCAATACGGATTTACTCCGACAGAAGGTCTGCTCGGCACATCGTATCGTTGGGATGAAAATGAATCAGCATGTCCGTCAACACTTCCCGAGTGCGAGAAATACTGGCGTCATGACGACTGCTCGTTCGGAGATCCCGGTTTAGAGGGTGTCGAAGAAGGCAGAACAATTGCATGGCATGCTTCCCTCGATATCGATAACACTTGGGGCGGCAACAACTACGAAACTCCTGAAACAATAGGTTTGGGTCCGATTGCGGATTATGACGGCGACGGTCAACCTGATGTTGATATTATTGACGACCAGTATCTCGTTGTTGTAGGATATGTAAACTGCGTTTCCAATTACAGTGAAGGAAGAGACCGTTGTGATCCACAATACACGGGCGAAGACAGTGCTTACGAAGTTGACGCCAGAGTCGAAATTCTTATCGACGGAGACGAAGCTCCGAGAAAAGCAGGGAAAGACCGTCCAGCCGATAATTATGCTTCAACAACGAAAGATTTCAAAATCAAGGTAAACGAATGGAAAGCAATCGCTGTTGTTAAATGGGATTCCGGAAACGCGATTGTCACTGATACCGCAATGCCCGATGAAGGTATTACGACAGATCCTGTCAACCATCCTGTCTGTACTTACGACAACTCCGATGCAGTTCTTATTCCGATTTGGGATGCTGATACATAACATACAGAAGTCACATTACAACACCCGATTATGACGGCATGGTTATAGGTTCCTGTGATTAAATGCAGGTTTGTTCTTTTAGAACAAAGAACTTTTTTATTATTTTTTCATTGGAGAAAAAAATGAAAAAATTCTTTTCTCTTTTCATCGTTATTTCAGCTGTTTTTCTGTTTTTGCAGATTGTCCACGGACAGGAACTCCCAAGAGTAGCTGTTATGGAAATCATTGACAATACCGGAACTCTCAACAAAAAGATGCTTAAAACGGAAGAAGATCAGATGAGAACTCTGCTTGTAAAGAAAGGAAAAGGGAAAATTCAGGTTATTTCAACTGCGGAACAGGAACAAGTCATCATCAAAATGCAAAAAGAATCCTATCAGATGAATCGTGTCAGATCGCTCTTGGCAAAAGAATGTCTGCACAGGAAATCATTTACACAGTCATATCATTTTTCGGAACGAATTTTACTGTTACTTCCACGCTGATAGATATTAAAACAGGGGGTAATATTGATGCTGCAAGCGAAAATTTCGGGGGAGAAAATATCCAGCAGAAGCTCCGCGCTGCGCTTGCTAAAAACACAGACTATCTCATAAGCCAGATAGAAGAAATTGAAAAATGGGTAGAAATTGAGAAAAAAAACAGCGCGGATGAAGAATATTGCAAAAAAGCACGGCAAAACAACAGTCCCGCAGGATGGAACAGTTATCTCAAAACTTATCCGAAAGGAATCTGCGCAGCAGAAGCAAAAGAAACTCTCGACAAGCAGGCCTGCGCTCATGCAAAGAAAAGAAATTCTATCGAAATCTGGCAGGGATATTTGAGAATGTTTCCTGAAGGTTCCTGCAAATATGAAGCAGATACAGCTATTTTCAAATTAAAGCAGCATGAAGAGCGCAGAAAAAAGAATAAGGAAAAAGATTCCGAAGGCAGAAAAATGCTTGAAGAATGGGAAAGGAGCAACCGGTGATTCCGGCAGAAAAATTAAGGTTTGTTCTTTAGGATAAAGAACTTTTTTATTATTATTTTCATTGGAGGAGATTATGAAAAAACTTATCGTTTCAACACTTTTGGTTCTGGTTCTTTCTTTGGTTATGTCAGCATGCGGCAGTGCACCGCAGAACGGCAGTGAACCTCAAAAAGGCAAACTCTCGTTAGGTCCCGATTTTACAAGAGGCAGTAAATACTGGCCTTCCGGCAAGATATGTGCTTCAGCCGGAGAAAGTGCATCAGAAGAAAGTATTGATCAGGATCTCGATTACGCAACTCAGGAAGCAAGAAAAGAGCTTGCAAGACAGATGGGAGTTGTTGTTAATGCTGTTTACAAAGATTACAACAGAAAAATCACTGCAAAAGGCGGAAGATCCGATGAAGGTGCTAAAGTTGATGCTTCTGTTCAGCGTGTATCCGACATGATGGTTTCCGGTTCTGACCGTTACGATGCCGACACCACAGAGAGTATGGTCTGGGTTCTTGTCTGCTTTGATAAAGACAAATTCCGCGATGCCATAAAAAATTCGAAAGATCTGAGTGAAGAACTCAAAGAAGAAATCATGGAAAGAGCTACAAACGAATGGGATGAACTTCTGAAAAAATAAACAGAAATTGTTGCAACAAGTGTGGTAAAAAATGAACAAAATCTCTTTTTTATCATTGCTGATTATTTTTTGTGTTTCATGCGGCACAGCAGGTTCTACCGGGAGAGATGAAGCAGCAGTTTCGAGGAATGCGGACAAAGAATTTTCCTCTTTATCTGCCAACAGACCTGACTGGGCAGATTCCAGTATAATTGATGAATTTGACAGAATGGTGTTCATCGGTTCCTCGGCCGCCAAAATGAATACTGAAGAAGATGCAAAACAATCAGCAATCAAGAATGCTCTGGGAAACGTCAGTAAATATTTCGGAGTTTCCGTCTCTGTCACATTTTCTGAAAAACGGTCAAAAATAAACGGAAAACATGATTCTGAAATTTTTAGTGAAACTCAATCAACAAGCAGGCAAATAAACATTCAGGAGTATAGTGAAGAGGATTCTGTTGTAACCCGCAGGGGAAACAGCTATATGGCTTATGTCAAAGTAGTTGTTCCCAAAACCGAACTTGCGAGGATCCAGATCGAACTCGACGGATTCGGCGTCTGGGCAATCAAATCGGATATTCCTGAAGCCGCAGCCAGGATCCGTGACATTTTTCCGGTTTTCGGGAAACACGGCGTCAACATCAACGAGCAGACAGATTACTCGCTCAAGACCACGAAGCAGGTTTTTGCAGAAAACAAAAAGGCATTTTATCTCAGAATCGAAGTCAGCGAAACAAAAGCTGAGGAATACAGCGGCGAATTTTATTCCTTAGTTGAAATCAACGCAGAGCTTTTCAACCTTCTGACCGGCGAAACGGTAAACCGCTGGACAGTTGAAGGCAAAGGTGGCGCCTATAGCGCAAAGGAAGCAAGGGAAAACGCTGTAACAAAAGCCGTCAGGGAAATCGCCGATCAAATCTAAACGACCTTTTTATTGTTGACATCGCGTTTTTTGCATTCTATATTGCCGCCGCGATTTGTTTCCTGCGGAAATCGGTGTGAATCCGATGCTGTCCCGCAACCGTGTAGCTTTAAGCAAAGCCGGATACGCAGACTCAAGTCAGTAATGAGTACCCCGAGGAGGGAAAAATTGCGATTCAAAAGGTTTGCACAATTTTTCCGTATTTATTCACTTTCCTAATTATGGAGGAGAAAATGAAAAAAACCTTATCTTATCTTGCGGTCATTCTTGTACTTGTTTTCGCGGTATCGTGCGGAAACAGCAGCAAAAACGACAAAGACACCACTGACACAGAACCGGCTGATGACACTGATGTCGTAGACACTGACACAGAACCGACAGGTGAACCTACCGACGAGCCCACTGACGAACCCACCGATGAACCCACCGATGAACCCACCGATGAGCCTACTGACGAACCGACCGGTGAGCCGACTGAAGAACCCACTGAAGAACCCACTGAAGAACCCACTGAAGAGCCGACTGAAGAAACTCTTGAAATTATCGGCAGATACATGGATGATTTCGACACTTCCCACATCATTACCGAAACTGAATGGAGATCGAGATCCTCTTACGGCACATCGCTTTATCACATTTCGCAATACGACAACGAACAGGATTTCATCATTGCACAGAACGATTCCGAAAAATCATGGGATCCTGATAAATGGAGCAGGTTCGACTATACCGTAAAAAACGGCGCTGTCTACTATTGTCAGACCGCTTACAATGCTGAAACAGAAGAAGCGGCTCTTGCAACTCCGGCTGCAGACAAAACAGATCCGGCAAATTCAGGATGCGGCGGTTACGCATGGACGAAACTGCATAAAGATGTAGTTGAAATCATCGGCAGATACGCAGAAGCATGGGGCGGGAACCACATCATCTCAAACACCGCATGGTTCATGCCTTCCGAATACGGTGATTCGCTTTTCCACATAACGCAGTACGACAGCGTTGACAATTTTCTTATCGCTCACAACGATGCGACTCATCCGTGGGCACCTGATAAATGGAGCAGATTCGACTACACCGAAAAAGATGGAAAACTTTACTACTGTCAGATCACATACACAGCAGAAACAGAGGCGGAAGCTCTCGCAACGGATACTGCCGACAGAACCGACCCGGCAAATTCGGGATGCGCCACCTATCCATGGACAGAACTTATCGCAGTCGTCGAAGAACCTATCGACAAAGACGATGCAAAAATCGTCGCATGGGCAACCGGTTACGAAAATTACATTGTCGGCGAAGGTGTCGCTGAAAGCTGGCAGACTCCCGAAAAAGCTCTCGGAAAAGCTGTCGGCGATTCCTACGACGTTGTAGTGCTTGGTGACGGCGGAAGCATAGTTCTTACTTTCGCAAAACCGATCACGGATGGCGAAGGTGCCGATTTCGCAGTTTTCGAGAACAGCTTCAATGACGGTTTCCTTGAACTCGGAACAGTTGAAGTCAGCAGCGACGGCGAACACTTCGTTGCATTTGACCATTTCTATCTGGGACTTGAAAAAATCGGCGGCACTGGTTCGCATGATTCAAGCCTCATCTGGGGATTCGCAGGCAAATTCAGACAGGGCAAAGGAACGATGTTCGACCTCGCAGATCTTGAAGGAAAACCTGAAGTTGAAGAAGGTCTCGTTGATCTTGAAGCGATCACCCACGTCAAAATCGTTGACGTCATCGGCGACGGATCGCAGCTCGATTCGATCGGCGATCCGATCTATGACCCCCATCCGACAGGAGACATAAGCGCAGGTTTCGACCTTGACGCAATAGCAGTCATCAACGAAAAAGAGTAAATCCCGCAGACAGACGCCGTAATATGAGACGTGTCAGATCGCGTCTCTACCGGAAGAACCAATATTTTCCTCTTTCTTTCCATTTTTAAGTGTGCTATAAAGCGGCGGATTTTTCGCAGGAGGAGATGTGAGCAGCAGAAAAACAAAAGATCCCAGGCTCGTTGCGAGTTCGCTGATCCAGGATGTTCTCGACCAGTCGTTTTTCGTGAACGAACTTTTGAACGACAGCCTTTCGGCGTTCGATTTTCCGAAGCGCCGCTTCATAACAGAGCTTGTCTACGGCACTGTGCGGCATTTGAGCCACCTTGACTACTGGATTCTGAAAGTGTTCAAAAAGCCGCTCAAACGGATGAACAAGGAACTTCTTTCGCTCATCAGAGTTTCGCTTTATCAGATACTTTTTATGTCGAACCGCGAGGCTGCGACGATAGTTTTTGAGGCAGCTGAACTTGCAAAACGCTGCGGAAATGAGAAAACGGCGGGATTCGTCAACTTCATTCTGCGCGAGATCCTCCGCACAGATCCGACACGCGAAAACATGGAAGCAGATTTCGGCGAAAAGCACGACGAGTTTCTGCAGACATACTATTCGGTTCCCGACTGGTTTTTCGCGAGGATAAAAACACAGGCAGAGATTCTTGGGAAAGATGTCGAAGAATATCTGCAGATCGTGAACAAGCCGCTCGGGATCACGCTCCGGATCGAAGGAGACGAAAATTTGCGGCAGCAGATAATCGAAAAGCTCGTTTCAAAAGGGGCTTCGGCAGAAGCAGCCAAACTCAGTCCGTACGGCATCTGCACGAATAAAGCGGTAAATTTCTCGATGCTCAAAGGCTTCGACAACATTTTCATTCAGGACGAATCTTCGCAGCTTTCAGTTCTCGAAATGGATATCGAACCCGGCGATAAAATTCTCGATATGTGCGCGGCTCCCGGCGGAAAAACCCTTTTTGCTTCGTATCTTACCGGAGATTCCGGCTTCGTCACGGCAGCGGATGTCAACGGGAACCGCCTTAATCTTTTAGCCGACGTCATAATCCGGCACGGCAAGAAAAATATCGAAATGAAACTCCACGACGCGACGAAAGACAACCCCGAATGGCACGGAAAATACGACAGAGTCCTGCTTGACGCACCGTGCAGCGCGCTCGGAACGATAAGGCGCCACCCCGAAATAAAGTGGATAAAAAACAACGACGACCCGGTAAAAATGGCGGCAGTTTCGGGAAAAATCCTCGAAAGAGCAGGAAAATACCTCAAAAAAGGCGGAATCCTCGTCTTCTCCGTCTGCACCTTCACGAAAGAGGAAACCCTTGATCAGATCAAGGCGTTCTCGGCAAAACATCCCGAATTTTCGGTCGAAAAATCGTATTTCACCGTCACCGGTCCAGACGACAACAGAGACATATTTTTCATCTGCAAGATGAGAAAGGGTTAAATCAGCGCACACGGCCCGCCTGCAGATTCTTCGGAATCAATAGTCAAACGCCTTAAATCGTGTAGATTTTTCCGAAAAATCGAGTATAATACGCGGGTTTTTGTGGAGGGAAACATGGGAATTTACGTAAATCCGGGAAATGAGAATTTAAAAAGGGATTTGAACTCAGAGATTTTTGTCGACAAATCTTTGATTCTTCAAAAGTTTTGCAGATTTTTGAATACCGACCAGAATTTTATCTGTGTTTCACGGCCCCGCCGTTTCGGCAAAACGAGGGTCGGGAGTTTGATGAAGGCTTATTTTTCAAAAGGATGCGATTCACGGGAAATTTTCTCGAATCTTAAAATCGCAAACCCTCCGAAAAAAGATAATGACCCTGCTTTTGACTTCAAGGAAAATCTCAATAAGTTCAATGTGTTATCCGTTGATTTGGGTGCCATGTTCAGCTCTTCGCAAGACAAAAAGGATATTCTAATAAATCTCAAAAATTGGCTTCTTCAAGATTTCCGTAAAGAATTTCCTGATATCGAATTTTCAGAATCAGATCCTATTTCAAAAATGATTTTAGATGCCTACGACAAGACAAAAACGCAATTCATTATAATCATTGACGAATACGATGTTCTGGTGCGGGAGCGTATCCCGGAAGACATTTTTAGAGGCTACCTTGAGCTGCTCAATTCGCTTTTCAAAAACAACGAACTTTCACCTGCTATCGCGCTGGCGTATTTGACCGGAATTTTACCGATCGTGCGTGACAAAGTGCAGTCAAAACTCAATGTTTTTGAAGAATCGACAATGCTCTCCCCTTTCGGAATGGAAGAGTTTTTCGGCTTCACGAAAAAAGAAGTTCAATCCCTCTGTAACGAATACGGCATGGATTTCGCTGAGTGCGAGGAATGGTAT
>CAJOMF010000096.1 GCA_905235605.1 uncultured bacterium | reverse complement strand
GTGCTGTTGTCCCTTATGCAGATATTGTTCTCGACATCGCATGTCAAACCTGTGCTGCATGTTTCGTCGGGATAGCATTCTCCGTAAAGCTCTCCCTGCTGTCTGCCGGGATCGGTGTCGGCATCTTCATCGGGCAGAGTGTCCGCATCATCGGCGGAATCGCTGTCGGCATCGGCATCGACATCATTCTGCTCCGCGGTGTCAGCGTCATTGCCGGTATCGATATCTGTCTGTTCAGGCAGAGTGTCGGAATCGTCAGCCTGATTCGTGTTATCTTCAATACAGAGATTTTTCTCTTCGTCGCAGACAAGTCCTTCGTTGCAGGTCTTGTTGGGATAACAGGCTTCATTCATTTCGCCGGTGTTTTTCTGAGAATCACCGCTTCCGCATGAAACTGCTAAAAAAGCACAGCAAAGGGCTAAAACCACAAAAATTTTTTCATTTCGACCTCCGTTATAATCCGATTGCACAAAAACCGCAAAATTATAAGCGTTATTAAATAAAATACAATATTTTATCTAAATTGGGATTTTTCTGACCTTATATATTCAGTTTCAGTCCTATCCACGGCGTGATCCCTGCCGTTCCGTATTCGACCGAGTAGGCGTAGTCGTCGTTGTCGAGCATATTTTCGATCTTTGCGAAGATCGTCACGTAGTTGTGGACTTTGTATGAGATCGCGAAATTGAGGATCACGAAGTCATCGACTGTGACGATATATGGTGTTTTCGGATAGTTGTAAACTTCGTCCTTCCGCTTGCCGACATAGTCGATTTCAAGAGAAATATTCAATATTTTCTCGTAGTTATAGTTGAGTATCGCGTTGAATGAGTGCTGCGGACGTCTCAAAGTCGGAGTTTTTGCCTTGTATTTTTTACCCTGATACTCAACGACCTTGTATTCCTGCATTTTGAAAATCCAGGTGTATGAACTTCTGAGACTTAAGCCCCAGAAAGGTTTAGTGTGGAGCGAAAATTCGAGCCCGTGGTTTTCGATCCGGTATCTGTTTGAATAGATCCCGCTTTTGTCGAGATCGATGTGGTTGTGTTTCTGCTCGTAGAAGTATCCCGCTTCGAGAAGTATTTTTCTCTCGACAAGATACTGCTGTATCGCTCCGTCGAAGCCGTATGCCGTTTCGGGCTTCAGCTCCTGATAAAGGTTTGCGTAGCGGCTGAAACGCTGGAAAAGAGTAGGGGTTTTCGCTCCGCGGGCAAACCTTGCCTTGAAACCCATTTCTATCGGTGTTTCGTAGGCGGCTCCGACCGAAAAAGTGGGCTCTATATTCTTTTTCGTCTCGCTCGGAAGCTGTGCATCGGTATTTTTGTCTAAAAGAGAAAGCTGGTAGAAATTGTTCTGCAGACGCCCGCCGATATTGAGTTCGAGTTTGTCGACCGGCTTGAAAATATTGAACAGATAGGCGTCAAAATTTATATCGGGATTCGGAACGAAATCCATGTTGAAATACCTCCCAGCGGAGTAGTCTTCGTAGTCCGCTGTTCCCCATTCTGTGCCGAAATCGATGCCTGTCACAAGTTCGTACCAGTCGACCGGAACGACGCTGTTTTTCCAGTTTAGGGCGAAAGTGAGCGAACTGTAGCGGCTTTTCAAGTCTCCCGCCATCTTTCCCTTGTCAGCCGGATCGTTGTCGCGCAGAGAACTTAAAAGAAGCGAGACGTCAAACTTCAAGTTCCAGATTTTATTGAATAAATTTGATTCAGTTCCCGTTTTGAAAAGGAGAGATTCGTTTCTTAAAAACCTGTTGGGATCGTCCATTCCGAGCCCGGGACCGTCGTCGATATTGGCCTTCCCGATGTTGCCGTGCAGTATCACTTCCCAGGTGTTGTCGCTGTCGATGTCGACTCCGCCGCGGAAATAGACCGAACCTTTGATTACAGAGTCGTTTTCAGGCGTTTTCGTGTAGAGATTTTCCTTCACATCTTTGTAGGAATCGGCCATCGAGATCCCTTTTGTGTAGAAAAAAGAGCCGCCGCCGGAATAGAAAAAGCGCTTTTTTGAACCGCTTACATTTGCGCTGGCATTGACCGTATCGGGAATGTAGCGGCTGCTGCTCATATCAAGTACCGCCGTTGAAGCCGATGCCGTGAATTTCGGTTTTCCCTTTCCTTTTTTTGTCCTGATGTCTAAAACTCCGGCAAGTGCGCCGCTTCCGTAAAGAACAGGCTGAGGACCTTTCAGAAGGTCGATTTTCGCGATGTTTTCAGGGCTCATCGAAAGGTCTGCCGCGCCGTTCGGGCTGAGCGGGTTCCGCATCTCGACGCCGTCGATCAGCACTAAAACGTCTGCGCTTCTGAAACCGCGGACAAACAAAAACTGCGACTGCCCCGTTCTGCCGTCGCCGTTGACGTAGACGCCTGGCATTTCCTTTACAGCGTCGCCAGTTGTAACTGACTGTTTTTCTTCGATTTCCCTGGCATTTACCGAATTCTGTGCAGCAGTGCCGTCAGCGGATGTTTTTTTTCTGCGCGTTCCCTTGACTACGATCTTGTTGTCGTCGGATTTCGCCGCCTTTTTTGTTGTTTCGGGTTCGCCGGATGTTGCATTCTGATTTGTCGCGGTTTCGGATTCCTGTAGAGACGTTTCAGGAAACGTCTCTACGTCGGATTCCGATTTTTGCGTTTCTGTTTCATCAGCGAAAACGGTGAATGCCGGGATCAGAAAGATGAACAATAATAAAAATCGGAAAATTGACGGCGTTTTCATCTGTCGCGGTTATTTGTTGATTTCTATTCTTCCCGAACCAAACGGATTTTCGTAGTCGAGAAGGTAGTTTTTATATGCTTTGAGCGGGCTGTTTTCAGTCGAAATGTGCGGGAATTTGTCCTTTCCATGTTTGAATGATTTGAAGTATTCGGCAAGGATGATGTAGTCTTCGCCGACAAAGTCCAGGATCGGATTTATTCCTTTGAACATCGCCATTCCGTCACCGAGGTTTTTCAGAGTGTAATTTGCACCGGCAAGACGGTATTTCTTTTCCATGTCCAAAGGCTCGTACTGGGTAGTTTCGCGGTTGTAGACCTGAACATTCTGAACTTTGTATTTTCCTGTCGGACCGCCGAGCCAGATCCCGTTTCCGTCCATCTGCACTGTGGATTCGACAGTCGAATCTATTTCATACTTCATCCCTGCGACATGAAGGAATCCTCCAGATTCAGCCGGAATATGCTTGGTTTCATCGTAGACTCCGGCAAACATCGCACCTTTTTCGAGAGCGTCCAGGATCTGCTGACCGGTAGCTTCGACGACGCAGAGCTGGTTTCCGAAGGGATGCACTGTTTTTGCAGAAAAGTAGGAAACATCGCCCGGATTTATGCCGTTTCGGATGCCGCCGCCGTTTGAAAAGGCAATGTCGCAGTTGAGTTTCAGCTTTTCGTTGAAAAAGTAGTAGTATGAATCAGCCGTAAGGTCTCCCAGATTGGTTTCCTGGCATCTGACGATCCTCTGAGCCGGATTTTTCGGATCCATAACGAACATTTTCGTGTCGAGAACGGCGATCTTTTCACCTAATTTTTCATCGATCGTCTTTATCCAGCCCTGCTCGGTTTCGGTGATGAACTCGTTCTGTCTGCCGTATTCGTGCAGGATTTCAGTCGATATCGTCCCGTCTTTGGCTATAGTCATTACACCGATGCCTTTGAAATATGCACCGGTCTGCGTCAGGAGTACATCCTCGCCTCTTGAATTCGGAACATTCTCGTGTTCGATGAGGGTGTGGGAGTGACCGTCAATAAAGGCGTCAAGCCCGTGAGTATGCTGGATGACTTCGCGGCTGGTGTAGGGAACAGAGGAAAGATCGACTCCGAGGTGTCCGAGCGCTATGACGTAATCGGCCTGCGGTTTTGCTTCGTCGATCGCCTTCTGGACAGCGTTGTAAAGCTCGCTGCCGTCCTCTCCAGAATAGAAGTCATAGAGAAGATTCCCGTTTTTATCCATGAAGAAAGTGGGAGTCGATTTTGTGATGCTTTCCGGTGTGCTGATGCCGATAAAAGCGATCCTGACGCCTCCTTTTTCTATGATTTTGTAAGCCGGAAGCACAAGTTCTCCGTCATCGGTTTTGTAAAAGTTGCACGAAAGGTAGGAAAACTCAGCTTTGTTTATCAGCTCCAGGATCCTCGCTATGCCGTAATCGAACTCGTGGTTGCCTAGAGTTGCAATGTCATATCCTGTTTCGTTCATCATCTGGATTATCGTCGCGCCTTTGTCCATGTCGCCGTAAGCCGTTCCCTGAATGTGGTCGCCGGCATCGGCAAGAATGACCTCCTTTCCTTGCGCTGCGATGTCTTCTTTCAGAGCCGAAAGTGCCGAATAGGACAGATTCCCGGCCTTTTTTGCATCGTTAGGATCGCGGTTTTTGATGTAGGTGTGGATGTCGTTCGTGTAAATTACGGCAATATCCTTTTCGGGGTTTTTCTTTTCTTCGCTTTTCCAGAGCAGAGCCGATACTGTAACGGCGACGACTATGAAAAAGAGAATTAGAAATCTTTTCTGTTTCAGGAACATAGAATTTTACTCCGTGAGAGTGTTATTCTTCGACTTTCGCTTTGAGTGTGTGCCAGATCATGTAGCCGCAGAGTGCGAGGAACATGACGATCGCGAGCCACTGTGCGCCGTTGGATTCAGCCCATTCAGCCATAAAGAAGTCAAGTCCTATGAACTTGAGGATAGCAGCAAGCACACCCATCAGAGCACCGCCTGCGATAAAGCCGGAAGCGATGAGTGTCCCCTGTTCCTGACGGGCGTTGTTGAGTTTTTCGTCTTTCGAACGGGTGATTACGAATTCGTTGATGAGTCCGCCTATAAGTATCGGAACGTTGAGGTCGAGCGGGATGAACATACCGAGCGCGAAAGCAAGCGCCGGAACGCCGATCGAAGTCAGGATGAGAGCGAGTGCCGCGCCTGCGCCGTAAAGCATCCACGGAGCCGGATCGCCCGACATGAGAGGCTCGATAACAGCCGCCATTGCGTTAGCCTGAGGAGCAACGAGAGCGTTGTCACCGGTAAATCCGTAAGTTTTGTTGAGGACCATGATTACGCCGCCGACAGTTGCCGCCGAAACGAGGACGCCCAAGAACTTCCATGTTTCCTGTTTGTAAGGCGATGTGCCGAGCCAGTATCCGATCTTGAGGTCGGTGATGAAGCCGCCGGCAGTCGAAAGAGCCGTGCAGACAACGCCGCCGATAACAAGTGCTGCGACCATTCCGGCCGTTCCTTTAAGACCTACAGCGACCATGATGAAAGAAGCGATGATGAGCGTCATGAGCGTCATGCCCGAAACCGGGTTGGAGCCTACGATCGCGATAGCGTTTGCTGCAACTGTCGTGAAGAGGAAAGCGATGATCATAACTATTGCAAGACCGACGATAGCGTGTGTCAGATTGTGGACGACGCCGAACTGGAAGAATACGAAAACGAGAACTGTGAGTGCGAGGATCCCGAAAACGATGATCTTCATCGAAATATCCTTCTGGGTGCGGAGCATTTCGGCATTTTTGCCTTTGCCTTTGCCGCCGAGTTCCCTGACTGCAAGGCCGAAAGCCTGAAGGATGATGCCTTTGGAGCGCCAGATACCGATCATGCCGGCCATCGCGATGCCGCCGATACCGACAGGTCTGACATAGTTCGCGAAGATCTGTTCCGGTGACATCTGGGCGATCGTCAGAGTGATGTTTGCGCCTACAGGCTGTGTCATGCCCGAAGCAAAATGCGCGATTATCGGGATTATTACGAACCAGCCGATGAATGAACCTGCGCAGATTATCGCTGCATATTTGAGACCGACGATGTACCCGAGACCCATGACAGCCGCGCCGGTATTTGTTTTGAAGACGAGTTTGTAGTCTTTAGCAAGAGTTTCGCCGAAACCTAAAATTCTAGTCGAAACTGTTTCAGCCCATGCGCCGAAATTGGCGATGATGAAGTCGTAAAGACCGCCGACAAGACCTGCGATGAGAAGAACTTTCGCCTGATTTCCGCCTTTTTCGCCGCTGACAAGGACCTGAGTCGTTGCAGTTGCTTCAGGGAAGGGGTATTTTCCGTGCATATCAGCAACGAAGTATTTGCGGAACGGGATCAGGAAAAGGATTCCAAGAAAGCCGCCGAGGAGCGATGAAAAGAATATCTGGATGAAATCGACTTCGATGTCGGGGTATTTAGCCTGAAGAATGTAGAGAGCCGGAAGGGTGAAGATCGCACCGGCAACGATAACGCCGGAGCATGCTCCTATCGACTGGATGATGACGTTCTCTCCGAGAGCATTCTTTCTTTTGAAAACTGTAGAAAGAGCTATTGCGATGATCGCAATCGGGATCGCTGCTTCAAAAACCTGTCCGATCTTAAGTCCGAGATAAGCAGCTGCAGCCGAGAAAACGGCAGCCATTACAAGACCCCATACGACCGACCACGGAGTGATTTCGGGATAAACTTTTTTCGGAGACATCAAGGGTTCGAAAACTTCTCCTTCCTTGAGTTCCCTGAACGCATTCTCCGGAATTCCTTTGATCTGTTCCTGATTTTCTGACATTTATTCCTCCAAAATTAAAAAAACCTTTGGAATTTAGGGAAAAAAAGACGGTTAGTCAATATTTTGGTTTGTTTTTTGTGACGGATCTGAATAAAAGGAAGGCCGGAGAAACCGCAACACACAAACTGTCCGCTACCGCTGCTTCCTCTCGGACCTGACAAGGTTCGATAGCCTCCGCCGCGCCGGTCCCGCCCGGACGCAAAAATAATCATACCACAATTTTTGATTTTGAGGGCAAAATCTGCTCTCGATATTATTTTTATCTGGCCAATTGATTAAACGAGATGTGGAAGATAGATTTTTTGTAGGTGAACTGTCTTTGAATGGTGAATTAAGACCAGTTTGCGGAGTGATCAATATCATCGAGGCAGCAAAGAAAGCTGGATATGAGGAAATTTACGTCCCTATGAAAAATCTGCCCCAAGCATCTCTCGTATCTGGGGTATCGATTTATGGCGTAGGTACGCTCCAGAGCCTTT
>CAJOMF010000095.1 GCA_905235605.1 uncultured bacterium | reverse complement strand
GATCATGAACGCAGCTGCAGGCGACCCGATCATGATGACGACAGGTCACTTCACGGCTTACACCTTCATCACGCTTGAACCGGCGGAACCTGTTGAAGAGCCTGACGACAACGACGATATCGACATATCTGATATCGAAATATCGGACAACGATGAAGACGAAATCTCGGAAGGCGACGAAGACGAAATAGCGGAAGGCGATGAAGATATCGATATATCTGATATCGAAATATCGGAGGATGACGACGAAATCCCGGATGCAGATGAAGACGAAGACATCGACACGACACCGGCTGAGCCGCCTGTTTATTCGAAAGTCCTCTGCACCGGTCAGATCCATTGCAGCGACGGAGAATCGATCATCGACTGTCCGGCGGAAGGTGAAGATTTTTACGGTCAGGATTCCCAGTTCGTAGCAAAAAAATCGTGTGTCCCGCATAAATACACGAAAGTTGTGCCGGGTGATACTGCCGAAGGCGGAGATGTAACGGCTGCTTTCAATCAGGTCGTAGACGAAAATACAGGTTTGACGTGGCTTCTTTTGAATGAAGAAGTAAACATGACGGCGGCTCTGGAACGCTGCGAAAACCTTGAGTACGGCGGTCACGATGACTGGAGACTTCCTGAGGCGAAAGAATTTCTGAGTATTTCCGATCACGGCAGACGCGAACCCTCTGTCAACAGCTTCTATTTCGGCGACTTGTCAAGCTATTACTGGACAAATACTCCTGCTGTTTCATTCGGATATGAGGACGAATTGATGCTTTACTCCGCAGGAAGCGCCATGATTTTCACATCAGCCGGTTCGTATTCTTCAAGCTCAAACACTCTAGTGTGCGTCAGAGGCGAAAAATACGGAGAGATCGGAGAATATACTTCTCAGACATTGAACGGCGACGAGGTGGTTTCCGATTCTTCGACCGACCTTATGTGGCAGAAAACTGCTGTTTCAAACAAAACGTGGAACGAAGCTCTCAAATACTGTAACGATCTTGAATATGCCGGAAAATCCGACTGGAGACTTCCCAACAAAAACGAACTTGTGACACTTATTGACTATTCAAAGTCTGCACCTGCTTCGTCATTCCCGGAAATGAGTTCGGACACATTCTGGACTTCGACATTCGAAACGGAGTACGGCGGTTCGTCGGGCAGCATCACCGTCGCTTTCGGAAATGCCAGACTCGACAAGGACAGTTCTACTATGACACTTTCTGTCCGTTGCGTCAGAAGCGGCCTGGATCCGCTTACTTCAGGAGTTCCGGAGTGCAGTGAAACGAGGATCGCTCCGTGTAAAGACGCATCTACCGGTTATTTGTGGTCTGCTCCGACTACGCTTTCAAATTCCTACAACGGTTTGATGTGGCAGGACGATGCAGTAAGATGCCGCGGATTGAAATCAGGCGGCGTATCGCAGTGGAGGATCCCGACGATCGACGAACTCCGCACGCTCCTGTCGTCAAGCGACAAGCTCAAAACCGGCGGCGAATGCAAAGTTACCGGCGCATGCAGCGACTACTTCAGCGAAACATGCTTCCAGGAAGGAATGTGCACCGGCGGAAGCGGTGAAGGTTTTGAATCGAGTCTTCACGACTACGGTTACTATGTTTCGGGAACTTTTAGCGGTCAGGTAGCCGAATCCGAAGAAAATTCGTATTCATGGGCTGTTGATCTTACGACCGGTTCCATCGTTTCCTTTTACAGTGAGTCAGGCAGAAACGAAACGCGCTGCATATACGACGAGTCGCTTCCGAATGTTTCCTTCCCTTATACCGATTCTGCAAATCACCTCGTATGGTCGTCAATGTCGAAAAGTTACGACGAATGGTATGAAGCAGCGAAATACTGTAAGGAACTTAATGAAGGCGGCTCGAACAACTGGAGAGTTCCGACTATGGAAGAACTTAAAACTCTCAGGCAGAACTGTTCTGGTGACAGCTGTCTGCCTACTGCAACCGGAAAATATTCCGTTTTCGGCGATCTTGATTCTCTCTGGTCTTCAACTATGGAAGCGGGTGACAATTCCGGTGAATTAACGACATATATGGATTTCATGACGGCTTCGCAAGTTGTAATTTCGCCGGACTCTTATCCGAAAGTAAAGACCCGCTGCGTAAGAAGTACGGATGATTCCGAGACCGTACCGGAACTCGAATTCCCGTTCGAAATAGGCGATCTTATCTGGTCGAAAGTATCGGAAGAAGAACATTACGGTTCTGAAAGTGTTGCGCAGTACTGTGAGAGCCTCAATGCGGAAGGTTACGGCGGAAGAAGCGACTGGACGCTTCCGGGCACTAACGACCTTGTTGCCCTTATCAAAAAGAGCGTATGCAGCAACAAAAGCACTTTCCTGAGCGAAAACAGTGCAACATGCGATAAATACTCTTTTGAAGGATATTCCATATTTGATGATATGGTCCAGCTTGCTGCAAGCGACGGTTACATCGATTTCGCACGCGGCTCGATGTATAAGTCAAGTTATTCTTACGGTTTTGTCCGCTGTGTAGTCGTACTGCCTGATTCAGGCTCATAAATATCTGATTCCTCGGCGCAGCGTGCTGTGTTGACTCGCTGCGCTCGTAAAATGCGGTCACCACCTACCTCACACAACGAACATTGACGTTTGTTCTGCCCCCCCCAAAATTTGGACACACAAAGATTGGAGGTAGAAAAATGGGAGCAAATCATTATCCTGTGGAGTTGAGGGAACGTGTTTTGAAAGAGTATGAGTTAGGTCTCGGCGGTTACCGCTTGTTGGCCAAACGGCACGGATTGAAGCGTGACACAGTCAGAGAATGGGTTCAAAGTTCCCGTTATAAGACAAACGGAACGGTGAAAGGCGCAGATGAGATGAAAAAGAAAAGGTCTAAAGAAATCAAAGAGATGAGTCGGGAGGAGCTTGAAGAGCAGCTTGAACTTTCGATGCTTGCAGCGGATTTCCGGGAGTTTTACGCGAATAAGCTGAAAGAGCAGATTCGGGAAGAGAATAAAAAAAAAGACCAGTTGAAATTCTCGGAGAATACTGCAAACAAAAAGGAGTAGGCATTAAGAGAATGTGTAAAGCAGTTAAAATAGCCCGTTCGTCGTTTTATTACAGCAGGAAGTCTGAAGTATGCAGGCATTTAAAGGACAAAGAAGTATTGGAAGCTATAATGTGTCTGAATCCGAGAGATATCAGAAAAGCCGGATCGAAGCACAAGTCACAACTGCTGAAAAAGACAGGAAAAATTGTAAATCACAAACGTGTTGCCAGGATCTGCAGGGAATACAACTTAAAAGATACGGTGATTCACTCGGATCAAGGTGAAGTTTATCAGGACAAAACATATCGCAGCTTCTTTAAAAGAAATGTGGAAAATGATGAAAAATGCCAATAAAAACAGCAAACTGACTAAGGCGAAGAAATACGACAAACGATATGAAGAGGCGATAAAACAGGCTAAAGATTTAAATCTTGTTCAAAGCATGAGCCGCAGGGGAAACTGCTGGGACAATGCCTGCATGGAACGGTTTTTCGGTACAGTGAAATCAGAAACGAATTATTATGATACTTTGAAAAACGGTCTTCTTAGTTATAAGGAAATGGAAAGAATGATCCGCGAATTTATTGAATATTATAACAATCAACGAATTCAGAAAGGATTGAATTGTATGACACCTGTTGAATTTAGGTCAAAGAAATGTTATTAACAAGTGTCCAAAAAAAATGGGGGCAGAACAATTGCGGGCGACCCCCCGCACTCCGACATACTTCGACCAAGCTCAGCAACCGGTTAAAAAAAAGAGGGCCCGAAAGCCCCCTTAAAAAGTGGATCCGTTGCTTAGGCTAAGAAGCCATCATGATCCCGCCGACGAGAGCGAAAAGTGCGAACGACTCAACGATACCGGGTGCCGCGAAGCTCATACCGAAAACGGAAGGTTTCTTTGAAACTGCAAGGATCGCGCTGGAGCAGGCTTTGCCCTGGAAAATTGCGCTGACCATGAAAGCAAGGCCGCAAGCGAGGCCGATTCCGAAGATCGCGAAATCGTTTTCAGCTTTGAGTGCGCCCTGAAGGATGATCATGAGCGCGAAGCCGTAAATCGACTGAGACGCAGGCATTGCGGAAAGTGCTACGAATTTTGCGTGACCTTCGTCAACTTTCGCCATTGCGCCGTGAGAAGTCATACCTGCAAGACCGCAGCCGATGGAGCTGCCGATTGCTGCAAGACCGAGGCAGAGAGCCGGGCCGAAATTCTGGAAATTTTCAAAAATCATTTTTTTCTCCCTGAAAAAAGTTATTAATCGTTGCCTTTAGCATTTGCTGTTAAATTCTTAAACGGCACGAACTTTCTGCCGCTGCCGTCAAAACACCATCTGTACCATTCGAGGAAATTGAGCCTGAGCCCGTGGATCACGCCTCCCATGAGGCAGAGCGCGATGTTGAGCAGATGCCCGAAAACTGCGACTACCGGCGCGAATATCATGCCGACTACACCGAGATCGAAAAGTTGTGCAGCCAGATTGTTGAATGTCTGCGCGAGCAGCGCACCCGAAAGGCCGAGCGCGAAAAGTCTGATGTAGCTTAAGATGTCGCTGAAGAACTGAACTCCGTTGTAAAGCCCGAAGAAAGAGGCGTAAAGCATCTTGAACGGGTTGAAAGTCTTTGCCTGGATCGCATAGAGAACAACTAAAATTCCTGCGAAAATCTCTAGCGAAAGAAGTCCGTTCGCGCTTATTGCAGCAGGATCGGCCGCGTTGAAAACGGTGCTTCCGCCTTTGTCGAAGGCATACCAGAAGAAGAACGACCAGATGCCGCCTATCCATGAGAGGTTTATGAGCGGAGAGATAAAGTCTTTCTCGTCTTTCGCCGCACGGAGTCCGCGCAGTATCAGCGAAAGGCAGATGTGGACCATACCGATGAGCACCGAAAGCTGCATCATGAATTTCGTCGTGTCGGGATTTGCCTTGTCGATCTTTATGAAATCCATGTTCTTGCAGAAGGTGATGAGCGGTGCTTCGAACGATTTCGGGAACCATCCGAAGAATGCGCCCGTGAGTATGCCGTAGACTGCCGTCGCTCCGGTGAGAACGAGCGAAAGGTTGATGAAACGCCTCATCGCCGCACCCGGATTTTTGAGCTTGATCTTGAGGAAGAGCATGAACGCGAAAAGGAGTAGTCCGTATCCGCCGTCGCCCACGATCATCGCGAAGAAGAGTGTGAACGAGAAGAATACCCACGAACTCGGATCCCAGTCGGTGTATGCAGGCGTGTCGTAGATGTTGACGAGGTCGCGTCCCATTTCATCGACCGCTTTTTTTGAGTCGATGAGCGTCGGGATCGTTTCGTCCTTTTCAGGTTCGATCTCGATTATCGCCGCATATTCGTTTTCGAACGTCTTTTTCAGGTTGGCAAGTTCCGATTTCGGGCACCATGCCTGAAGAAGGAAAACTTTGTCGTCAAATTCGCTGACAGTTCCTTTTGCGGCGCGGTTGAAGCTGATTTTATCAAGTTCGGCAAGATAGTTGTCGTAAAGCTCCTTTCTTTTTGCCGAAATGTCGAAAATCGCCGATTCGGTGCCGTTCTGACGATCCTTGAGTTCGCCGATTTTTTTCTTAAGCGTTGAAAGGTCTTCGTCAAGCACGATTTCGCTGCATTTTCTAAGCGTTAGACGCTCTTTTGCGCAGGTGAGGAAGATTTCTTTCGCAGGATCGGAATAAACTTTGAAAACTGCGAGCGCGCCTTCGAAATTTATCTCGTCGGCACCTTTTTTCGAGGTTTCCCAGACCTGTATCCTGATTCTGCCTTTTTCTTCGATCACGCGGATCTCTGCAAGCGAAAAGTCGCCTAAAGTTTCGACAGTTTTCAGCTTGTTGTTAAGAAGTGCGAGCTCGTCGCGCATCTTTTTGCAGGATGCGTCAAGCTCTATGATTTTGTTTGCCAGATCGGCTGCCGGAAGATCGACATCACCGTGTTTGCGGTTCTCGTTTTCCTTCATTGCAGCGTATTTGTCGGCAAGTTTCAGCGCGGAAAGAGCGGTGTCGGCATTCGCAGTCGTTACGAAACGCCCGTCGGTCCTGAACTCTTTGCCTTTGTAGGGCATGACTTCGACGACTCCCGCCTTCTGCAGCGTTTTTATGATCGCATCTTTCTTTTTCTGCGGGCCGACCAGCAGAAGTTTTTGCATTTTACTTATCATTTACACCGCCTCCGCGAACTTTTCGTCCTTTCTCTTGAGTTTGTCTTTCGCGATTTTGGCGTTGCAGATCGCAGCTATCTCCTGATCGCCGAGGAAAATGGAGATCTTTTTGATGTTCTCCTTGCACTCGGGGATCTTCCTCTTTTCAAAAAGGTTGACCTTGATGCTCGTCTGTCTAAGTTCTTCCGAAAGGATGTCGAAACGCTCGTGGACGATTTTCAGTTTCTCTCTTTCGGCGACGAGTGCGCGGAGCTCTTCAAAGGCTCTGTCAAGCCAGATCGGGGTGGAGAAAAACGAGTATTCAAACGGCTTGAACCTGATATCTTTGAAGACTCTGACGTCTACTCCGGCAATGTTTTCCGCTTCGGTCAGGACTTCTTCGACTGCAACGAGCTGATAGATGTTCAGAGTGAGCTTCCGGCTGAGCAGCGCCGCCCATTTCGTAGCGGCTTCCTTCCTGCGCGCTATCTCGGCTTCGACTGCAGCGGCCATGTTGCGGGAGTTCTCGACTTCCGCTTGTAACTGCTGCTTCTTGAGCTGGAGCGTGGGAAGGTACTTGCTGAGCTGTGCCAGAAGGTTCTTCTGAGTTTTCAGCTCTGTTTTGTTCAGTTTTATTACTGCCATTTACTTATCCCATTTACCATATTTCTCAATCCAAGTGTTTTTAAGACCTGTCTCGTTTCTGTCGAAGCACTGTGCGAGGATCGTCCAGCCGAGGTCGAGCTGCTCTTCGATATCGAGGTTGACCTGAAGATCCATCATCTTCTTTTCGAAGGTCTCTGCGTAAGCGAGAAGCTTCTTGTCCCAGCCCGAAAGTCTGAAACCCATCGACTCTCTGTCACGCGCCTTTTTCGCATCGGCGTAAAGTCTGATCATCGCATTTGCAAGGTCGCCGTGGTCTTCTCTCGTGACCTTACCCATGACCTGCTGTTTAAGACGGCTGAGCGAGCCGAACGGGTCGATTCTTCCGCCGTGCAGATAGAACTGGCCTTCCGTGATGTATCCCGTGTTGTCGGGAACCGG
>CAJOMF010000094.1 GCA_905235605.1 uncultured bacterium | reverse complement strand
CAAATTCCGTCACGCAGGGAGCATCTGTAGCAAATCTGTGGAAACCGCTTTTTGCAGACGGGCTTCATTTTGATTTCGCATGGCGGACATTCAAATGGGTCAATGAAACATCTGACAAAAAAAATATGGCGGCAGTTCACTGTGTGATAATAGGATTCAGTGCCGCTGAAAATAAAGAACCGAAAATCATTTTTGTGAATGAACAGGAAAAAATCGAGGCTGAAAACATAAACGGATATCTGATGGACTTGCCGGGCTTGTTTATCGAAAACCGGAAAAAGCCGGTTTGTGAAGTGCCGGAGATGGTTTTCGGAAGTATGCCGAATGACGGGCGGAATCTCATTATTGAAGCGGATGAATACGATGATTTTGTCAAAAATGATCCTGCTTCAAAGAAGTATATTCGCTGCTTTTTGGGTGCAGATGAATTTATAAATTCCAAAATTCGTTACTGCCTGTGGCTTGTAGATGCTACTCCGACAGAACTACGCAGGATGCCGCTTGTTGCTCAAAGAGTAGGAGCCGTTCGAAAGTTGAGAGAATCCAGTACTCGTTCAGCAACTCGTAAACTTGCGGAAACACCATGGCTTTTCGGCGAAATCCGTCAGCCTGAAAACGGAAACTATCTTTTGGTTCCTCGAGTTTCATCGGAAAATCGCTTATATATTCCGATCGGATTTACAAGCAGCGATGTGATAGCAAGTGATGCAAATCTTCTTATTCCTGACGCAACACTTTACGAGTTCGGAATTATGACAAGCAGCGTTCATAATGCCTGGATGCGGGCTGTTGCAGGCAGACTGAAAAGTGATTACCGCTATTCAGCTTCGCTGGTTTACAACAATTTTCCATGGCCGGAAATTTTATTGGAAGGCGGAGAGCTCGCCTGCAGAAAAATGCACGCGAGCCGCGTGCGCTCCGACATAGAACATACTGCGCAGGCAATTCTTGATGCCAGAGCCAAATATCATGAATCAACTTTAGCCGACCTTTATGACGAGACTTTTATGCCGCCGGATTTGCGTAAAGCACATAAGGAAAACGATAAAGCCGTTATGGCTGCTTACGGTTTCAATCCGAAAATGAGTGAATCTGAGATAGTAGCCGAGCTTTTCAAGATGTATGATAAGCTGACAAAAAAGAAATGATTTTCGGGAATTATGTCAGGTATTTCCGAACACTTTTTCAAGGAAATTTTTTGTTTTTGCCTCGTCTTTAAGGTCTTCTTCCGTAAGTATCGGGACATTCGGAAAAAGTTTCATGACTTGAACTGCAAAAAAGCCGCTTACGTCAGTAGAGATGAGTTCGTCGCTTGTTCCGCGGTAGAGTTTCGTGTTTTTTACTCCGCAGCTCGGGCTTTTCGCCTTAAGAAAGAATCCGTCGATATTTCCTAAAGTTTTCAGATAGTTAATCGAAGTTTCGGTCATTTTTTCAGTGAAGAATTTCCCTGTTTCGGGCTGAAAAAGGAGATCTTTTTTGTCGATTCTGACAACTCTGATTTTTTCGCGCGGACATCCAAGACCGATCGCGACCTCAGGGCACCAGTGGATGATTTCGGCCTCTTGTTTGAGCTTTTCGGCAAAATCGCAGAAAAAATCCTTTCCGTCGTATCTGCATTTGTCAAAACCGAAGCAGCGGCTCATGTAAATTTTTGGTTTTTTGCTCATTTTTTTCCTGTAATTTCAAACTTTTTTGAAAACTGCGGCTCTGTCTATGCCGGAATAGTCTTCAATGATTTCCTTAAGTTCGATCCCGTCGTAATTTTTGTTTATGAAATTAGAGCCTTCAAAACCGAGTTCCGTGATGAAATATCCGCCTGATTTCAGGAATTTGTGAACATCATTCAGGATTTTTTCCGTGATTTCGAATCCTGTTTTTCCGCCGAAAAATGCGTTTTCCGGCTCGAATTCAAGCTCTTTTACGACAAAATTTTTCATATCATTTTCCGAAAGATAGGGCGGGTTTGCGGTGATGAGGTCGAATTTTCCCGAAATATTGCCGAAAAGGTCGCTCTGAATAAAAGAAATTTCGGTTGAAGCAGGGAAAAGGCGGGCGGCATTGATTTTTGCGACTTCGATTGCGTCTGCCGAAATGTCTGAAAGGGTGAGCCTGCAAGCGTTCGCACGTTTTATGCTTAAGCCTATGCAGCCGCTTCCGCAGCAGATATCGAGAACATCCGCTTTTTCAGTGTTTTTCAGCAGAACTGCCGCTTTTTCAACTATGAATTCACTTTCAGGACGCGGGATCAGAATCCGGCTGTCTACAAAAAAAGTGTCTTCAAAAAACTCTTTTTCGTTCGTGATGTAGGCGACCGGTTCGAAATTCATCCTTCTTTTCATAAACGAGGCGAAAACTCCTGCAGCTTTAACTCCAGCTTCTTCATTGTATTTTGTGAAAAGTCCGAAACGGTTCGTGCCGAGCGCTTTTGCAAGGAGGATCTCTGCATCAAGTCTCGGAGTTTCAGAGATTTCCTTCAGTTTTTTTTCTGCTTCATCAATAAGTGAACTGATTTTTGATTTTGATATGCCCATTTGCAACTATTGGTTTTTGTTGGCAATTTTTATGATCGTGTCGTATATGAACCAGGCGACGTCGGCCGTGAAAAGCGGGTTTTCGATGCAGGCCCTGTCTTCGGGTGAAGTGATGTATGCGATTTCAAGCAGAAGCCCCGGAACTGTGGTGTCTTCAAACAGCCCGAAGTTGTATTTCTGCGAAAACATATTGAGAGGCAGCTTCCATGTCGTGTGGAGATTTGCCTTGAAATAGAGGTCGCGGAAAATCGCACCGTAGTTGAATGAGCGGTTAACTTTGTCGTAGAAAAGCGCGGTCGAAGCGGTGTCGCTGCTCACGAAATCGGCGGGGTAGTATATTTCAAAGCCGCGGTTCGTAGTGAGGACTTTCTGGCTGTTGAAGTGGAGCGATATGAAAAGATCGGGCTGCAGCCGCTCGATAAATTCGACCCTTTCTTTTATCGTCACCGAAGAGTCGTCGGTTCTGGTGAAAATTATCTCGATGCCCTGAGCCGGATGCTTTTTAAAAAAGGCTCTGATTTTGTATGCGAGCGCCAGAGTGAGTTCTTTTTCCTTAATGCTGCCCGAGACCGCGCCTGTATTGGTTCCGCCGTGTCCCGGATCGATCACGACTTTGAATTTTTTTTCAGCGGAAAGTGGCAGAATCGAGAGAAAAATAAGGATGAAAAGAATTTTTTTCGCAGTAGAAAAGGACATTATTTTCTGCGTTTGAGAGATGCCGAGAAAGTTTCGAAATCTTCAACCGAAGCAAAGTTCAGGGTGACCGAAACGCCGCGTTTCTTCGGTTTGAGAACGACTTTTGCCTTTGTGCCGGAAGCTATTTCGGCAGCTTTTTTCTGCCAGATTTCCGAGGTGTCGGCTTTTTTCGCCTTTTTCTTTGCCGGTTTTGCGGAAGCGATTTTTTCGACCTGACGCGCGGTGAGTTTTTCGTTCAGGATCCTTTCAAGAAGGAGTTCCTGCTCGTCGTGGCTGAGGGATGCGAGCGGACGTACCTGACCTGTGGAGAGTTCTCCGCAGCGCACGAGATCCTTGACTTTTTCGCAGAGGTTGAGGAGCCTCATGCAGTTGCTCACTTCACTGCGGCTTTTGCCCACTTTTTTGCTGAGCTCGTCCTGCGTGTAGTCGAAACGCTCCATCAATTCGTTGTATGCTTCGGCGATTTCTATCGGGTTGAGGTCTTCGCGCTGAAGGTTTTCGATGAGCGAAACCTGATATTCCTCTTCACCTTTGAAAATCGTTACCGGAACTTTTGTGAGACCGGCCAGCTGCGCTGCGCGGAAACGCCTTTCACCTGCTACGATGCGGTAGAGAGCACCTTCTTTTTTGACAAGTATCGGCTGGATTATGCCGTACTGCTTTATTGATTCGGCAAGTTCCGCAAGCCTTTTTTCATCGAAGCGTTTTCTCGGCTGCTCTTCATTAGGTTCTATTGATGTTATCGGAAGCGTCATCTGGTCTGAGTCTGTTTTCAGCAGAGCGTCCAAGCCTTTTCCCATTATTTTTTTCTGAAGCATTGATCCCTCCATGAAATTCAAGCCGAGCGATTTTATTTAAGGTGTTTTTTCTGTCAAGTCGGCAGTTTGTTGTACTGCCTGAAAGTTCAGAAATTGTTTTTCTCCGGTGTTTTGAAATCTGTTGAAACCTCAAAATCCTGGTTTTGTGAAACCGTGCGCTACTCCGCGTTGCGGACACACCTGATATAGTTGCCGCTGCTTTTATTGATTATGTACGAAGTGGTTTCGCCCACACTCCCATGGTGGAAATACACGACCCAAGCATAGGAATCGTCGGATGAAGTTGAAGACCAAAAATAGTTGCTTGCGTTGTTTGGCATATCAGGAAAATATGAATAAGGGGCTTCAGGTTTTTCATAATTTATAAGAGAGGCCAGCTCGTTTTTATTGGGAAGTCTCCAGTCGGAATAGTCTGCATAAGTCGAATCCTCACAGTATTTAAGTGCATGCCCCCAGTTGCCTGTCGTATATTCCTTCTGCCACATCAAACCTGTTGCGGAATCTTTGACTACGACTGCTTCGTTTATTGTCTGAGTCGTAAAATTATCAGATGTCGCAGGCTGCATCTCGTCTCCGCTGACACAAAGAACCTGTTTATGGAAGGTTTTCGAGTAGTCAGCCGAATTTTTTCCGTAATACATTCCGGAATAAGGTATAAATACATAAGCATAGTCCGTATTGCCTTTATATTCTTTCGATGTCCAGACTTTATCGCTGAATGCTGTAAAATTGGAATTCAGTGCAGGATTATATCTGCTGTTGTCAACGATAGTCAGCAATTCCAGAGGATTCGGAACACGCCAGTTGCTTTTTCCCCCGTAATTCGAGTTGTTCAAATCTGCACAGTGGTTCGGTGCATCATCCCAAGTGTATGAGTTTTTAGACGGCGACTGTTCCCAAGTCAAGCCTGTGTTGTAGTCAACCACGACTGTTTGCTTAAAAATCGTCTTAAGGTTGAAACTCTGTGCCGTGCATTTGCTCGTGTACTGTGCATCCTGTCCGAAAAGGTCTTCACCTTCTGCCGGACATTCCGGATTTTCATAACACAAAGTCTGACCCGTGCAGATGTTGCCCCAAGGAACAGGGTGCCTGCATTCAGAACCGTTCCAGACATATCCGTTTTCGCAGATGCATTCATATTCTTCCGCATTTTCCGGAATGCATTCTTCCGTTGAATTTTCCAAACCTTGGCATGGATTGCCGACACACGGATTCCACAGGCATTCCACGCCGTTCCAGAAATAGTTTTCAATACAGCTGAAGCCGCAGTATCCGTTGGAGTCATCGATATATTTTGCATCAATCTCGTCTGTCCATTGATGGTCAAGATATTCCATTGTGTAGCTTGTGTGCTCACTGCTCCATTCACTGTTTGCGGGTTTGCCGCTACATTCCACGATTTTGGTGCATTTTTGTTCTTCTTCGTTCCATGTCCCTCCGGCTTCGGCGCATGTTTCACCGTTGACCGGCTCGGTATCCGAGTTTCTGACACATTTCACCGGATATGTCCATTTAGTCGGAGAGCTAAGGCTCGGAATACCCATACTGGCACCATCTATATTAAAACTTACTACCCACGCGGCATTAGGAGCTTCTGTATCAGTAGACGATGTATAAAATCTTGTTGACTGCATGCCGGGAAAATCGGAATATGGACCACGGGATTTTTCGTAATTTAATAAAGAAGCCAATTCGTTTCTGTTGGGAAGTCTCCAGTCTATGTGACCGGCGTATTTTAACTTTTCACAGTAGTTTAAAGCACCTCCCCAGGATCTGTTTACAGTCGTTTTCTGCCACATGAGTTTCGTAGTAGAATCTGTTACAACGACATCTCCGTTTATGGTCTCTGTTGTGAATGAGGGCTTTGGAAGCTCGTTTCCACGGACGCACATTACATTATATTTTTTTTCTGTTTTTGTCTCTTTGAAGCATGAAGAATCACCGTATTGTATGTAATATGCCTTTGCCTTTGCGGGATCACTATAGTCTTCCTGTGATGTCCAGAAACGTGCTGAACTTAAAATTCCGTCTTCGGGAAAAAGAATAGAAGTAGTCGGGGTAAGTTTGGGAAAATAGTTTGTGTCAAATGCCGGTCCGTATTTATTGATGTCAGATATAGTGTGGAATTCTATAGGACTCGGTAAACGCCAGTCACTGTATCCGCCATAAGTCAGAGAGTTACAGTAACCTTTTGCGGAACCCCAAAGCAGCCATTGTATTGTGGGAGTATGCTGCCACATCAACTTTGTGTTGTTGTCAAAAACTACTGCTTCATCTTCATCCGAAAATGTCAGAAGTGTAAAACTCTGAGGTTTGCAATAGCCGGCAGCTGCATATTGAGCATCCTGTCCGAAGAAATCGTCACGTGGTGATGAAGGGCATGTTATCAAATTAGAATTGTCGTAACACTTGTCCTGATTCGTGCAAATTCTGCCGAGCGGTACAACACATTCCGAGCCGTTCCATGTATATTTGCTTTCGCAGCTGCATTCATACTCTTCCACATTTTTCGGAATGCATTCTTCTGTTGAATTTTCCAAACCCTGGCATGGATTGCCGACACACGGATTCAGGCATTCCGAGCCGTTCCAGAAATAGTTTTCGATGCAGCTGAAGCCGCAGTAGCCGTTGGATAGAGAAATATATCTTGCATCAATCTCAGTGGGCCATCCGCCGTCAGTATATTCCATTGTGTAGCTTGTGTGTTCGCTGCTCCACTCACTGTTTGCAGGTTTACCGCTGCATTCCACGGTTTTTGTGCATTTGTGTTCTTCTTCGTTCCATGTTCCGCCGACTTCGGCACATGTTTCACCGTTGAGCGGAGCTGTATCGACATCATCGTCACTCGGTTCGGGTGTAGAATCAGCATCGTCAACTGGCTCAGTGTCAGCATCGTCGTCACTTGGTTCAGGTGTAGAATCTGAATCATCGGCAGAATCGGTGTCAGTGTCTTCGTCTGGATTTGTGTCGGTATCGTCATCATTCTCTTCCGACGCAGAATCAGCATCATCGGTCGGTTCACTATCCGCGTCATCGTCATTCGATTCCGGTACGGTATCGGAATCATCAGCCGGAATTTTGTCCGAATCTGTTTCTGACGGTTCGGTGTCACTGTCTTCATCATTGGATTCAATGGTATCTGAGTCATCGGCGGAATCAGTATCGGAATCGTCTTTGTCAGGTTCCGGCTGAGAATCTGCGTCATCAACCGGAGCATTATCCGTATCATCAACAGAAGCTGTGTCAGAATCATCTGTAGGAATATCGGGAATGTCGTTGTCGCTGATCGTTTCGTTTTTGCCGCTGCATGACGCAA
>CAJOMF010000093.1 GCA_905235605.1 uncultured bacterium | reverse complement strand
AACTTTCAGGAAGAAGGCTTATCCTGAGTACAAGGCGAACAGAAAGGAGGTCGATCCGGATCTGAAATCGCAGTTCGAGCTGATCACCCCTATGCTTGAGGCGCTCAATATTCCGGTTTTTGCCTCCGACGGCTTCGAGGCGGATGACGTCATCGCTTCGATCGTAGCCAACAATCCCGGCAAAGAGATAATCATCATCTCTTCCGACAAGGACTTGATGCAGCTCGTAGGCGGAAATGTCCTGATGAAGGATAAGATCATCGATCCGGCGGCTGTGCAGGAAAAATACGGCGTTTTGCCAAGTCAGATGCTCGATTTTCTCGCTCTTTTAGGCGACAGCTCCGACAATGTTCCCGGAATGCCGAAAGTGGGGCTTAAAACCGCAGCGGAACTTCTCAACAAATACGGCTCCGCTGACAATATTTACCAGAATCTGAATGAGCTGAAACCTGCATTGCAAAAGGGTTTTGCGGAAAATAAGGAGCAGTTTGAATTTTCAAAATTTCTGATCCGTCTTGATTCTTCAGTAAAGCTGGATGGCTGCCAGAAATGTTTTGATCCTTGGGAATATCCTGACACTGAAAAGATCGTGAAACTCTGCTCCGACCTGGGTTTCGCATCGATCTTAAGAAAGATCGAAAGCGACTTTTCAGCAAAAAAAGAGCCGGCTCCTGAACCGAAAAAAACATTTGATCTTCATGAAAAATGGGAGGCTGGCGAATTTGAGGTAAAAAGCGGTGAGACCCTTTACGGAAGCACCTTTTACGGCAGTTTTTATGTCGCAAAGGATGGAAAATTTATGCCGCTTGAGATCGCAAAACTGCCTCAGGGTTCGACAGTTTATTCTTTTGAAGTTAAAGAGTTCCTCGATGCTCCCTTTCCGAAAGGGATAAAGTTTATCGACTTGCAGATCTATTATTTCTGTCACGACAGCGGCCGTCACGGCTACACCCCTGAAGAGATCGCGGAGGCTTTGGATCTAGGTGAAGTGAGTGCAGAATCGCCTGAGCAGTTTTTCGCGTTTCTGGAAAAACTCCGCGCTAAGATCGAAGAAAAACCGGAAGACAAGTCCTTCCTTCTGAATGGAATAGAGATGCCGCACCTTGAAGTAATACGTGCGATGGAACAGAACGGGATAAAGGTCGATCTGAGCGGAACGAACAAGTTGAAAAACGAATTTTTAAGCAGGATAAATGATCTGATAAAGCAGATATACGATGCTGCCGGATGCGTTTTCAACCCCAATTCGCCGAAACAGCTGGCCGAGATACTCTTCGACAAACTTCAGCTGAAAGGCGGCAAAAAGACGAAAACAGGCTACAGTGAAAAAGTTGCCGAGGAAAACGATCATCCGCTTCCAAAACTCATCATCGAAAACAGAAAATATTCCAAACTCGTCTCGACTTACCTTGAGCCGATCGCCGCAAAGACCGCATCCGACGGCAGGCTTCACACTTCCTACATCGTGACTTACGCCGCGACAGGCAGACTCGCGAGCAGGGAACCGAACCTGCAGAATATCCCGACGAGAACCGAGGACGGGCAGAAGATCAGAGGTCTTTTCGTTGCAGAAAAAGGGTTCAGACTTCTCTCTCTCGATTACAGCCAGATCGAACTCAGAATTTTGGCTGCACTCAGCAAAGAGCCTGAATTTATTGACGCTTTCAAGAACGGCGAAGACATCCACAGACGCACGGCCGCGGCGATCTTCGGCACTCTTCCCGAATTCGTGGACAAAGAGATGCGCCGCAACGCAAAGGCGGTCAACTTCGGCATAATCTACGGGATGCAGGCATACAAACTCTCCGTCGATACAGGGGTGGACATCGCTTTTGCGAAAAAATACATCGACAACTACTTCGCGTGCTACCCGAAGATAAAGCAGTTCATCGACGGCACGATCCGCGAGGCGAGAGAAAACGGCTACGTCGAAACTTTTTACGGGCGCAGGCGCTACATTCCCGAGATCGCGAACACCAACAAAAATATCGCGAAATCGGGCGAAAGAATGGCTGTCAACACCGTGATCCAGGGGACCGCAGCCGATGTTATCAAGCAGGGGACAGTCGCAGTCTACAACATGCTCAAAAGTGTGTGCCCCGAAGCACGGATCCTGCTTCAGATCCATGACGAGCTCATCATCGAATTCCCTGAAAACAGGACAGATATTGCAGAGCTGTGTGCCGAAAAGATGCGGGAAGCAGGCAAAGATTTCGAAGTGCCGCTCGATGTCAACTATTCTGTCGGCGGCAACTGGGCTGAGCTCAAATAAACGACAGAAATCTTGGAAAACCGTTAAATTTTTCCGAAAAATTCATGGAAAACCGTTAAATTTTTTAAAAAAAATCTTGGAAAACCGTTAAGTGTGTGCTATTTTGTCTGTGATTTAAGTTTGTTGATGCTTTTTTTGAAAAGAGGTGCCTATGTTGGAGCGGAAAATAGCAAAAAGGTTGGAGCGGTTTTATGAGAAAAAAGAGAAAAAAGCTCTCCTGATAACTGGAGCGAGACAGGTCGGGAAAACTTTTATTATCGAGCAGTTCGCCAAAAAATACCGGCATTATGTCAGAATAAATTTTATCGAAAATCCAGCAGCGGTATCTCTTTTTAAAAATGCTTCAAGTGTTGACGAGATGCTGCTTCGGATTTCCGTTTTTGCCGGAAAAGAGCTTGTCAAAAACGAGACTCTTATTTTTTTTGACGAAGTTCAGGAATGTAAAAACATTGCGACAGCCATAAAATTTTTAGTTGAAGATGGGAGTTACCAGTACATTATGAGCGGTTCTCTGCTCGGCGTCGATCTCAAGGATATCCGCTCAGTTCCTGTAGGTTATATGGATGTGGAAGAGATGTTCCCGCTCGATTTTGAGGAATTTTTGAGGGCGGCTGGCGTTTCGCAGCGGGTCTTTGACGCTTTGCTTGATTCATTTGAGAAAAAGACTCCCGTTGATCAGCTTGTTCACAACAAACTTTTGGAATTTTTCCGCCTCTACCTTATTGTCGGCGGCATGCCTGCTGTGGTGCAGAAGTATCTCGATACGAACAACATCGCCGATGTCGTAAACGAGCAGAAAAGCATAATCAGGCTTTATAAAAAGGATATCGCGAAATACGATCCGCAGAACAAACTTCATTTAGAAGACATTTTTGATCTGATCCCGAGCGAACTCAATTCCAAAAACAAGCGTTTTCTGCTGAAAAACCTTAATGAAAATCAGCGTTTTTCAAGATTTGAGAACAGTTTTATATGGCTCAGGGATGCGGGAGTCGCACTTCCTGTTTTTTGCGTGAGCGAGCCTAAGATCCCGCTTCTTCTTTCAAAAACCAAGAACCTGTTCAAACTTTTTTTAGCGGATGTAGGACTTCTCGCAAGCATGTACATGGACGGGATACAGCTGAAGATCCTCAACAATGAAGCGGACATAAACTTCGGTTCGGTCTATGAAAACGCGGCGGCGCAGGAGCTGAAGGCGCACGGTTTCAACCTCTTTTATTTCAACAGCAAAAAGCAGGGTGAGCTTGATTTTGTGATAGAACAGAACGGAGAAGTCGTTCCTATCGAGATAAAATCGGGCAAGGATTACGCGAAACATGCGGCTTTGAACAATGTCTGCAACAACGAAGATTACGGCATCAGGAACGCTTTTGTCTTCCACAACGGCAATGTGGAGCGGCGCGGCAAAGTAACGTATCTGCCGGTCTACATGCTGATGTTTGTCAAAAACTCTTCCATTGACGAAAAAATGATCTACAAAATCGATCCGGATATTTTGAAAGGCTGAACTTGACGGCAGGCGGGCAGTCAGCAAGGCTTTTTAAAAATATCTTGAAAAATCAGGCACATGTTTTGTGGAAATGTGCACTAATAGGCGTTTCTGACGCAGCTGACAAATAGTTCATTTTACAAACCTGCTTTCAATTACATTAGTTGGCACACTCCGACATTCCTTTCTGCATGGCATCATTTCTGGACGGAGCGTCGTAGCAGTCGAAATCATATTTTTTACCGTGGGTTTCATAGTACATTTGCTGCTTGCCCTCTTCAATGTTTTTCTGCAAAGCGATGAAGAAATCTACAGACAACTCTTGAAAACCTGACACGATGTCATTTTTATTCATTAGTCTTTCAAACGACCAGGACTACAAGATGGTGAAAGATACAATTATAAACCTTGCCTTTTCGATCCAAACCTGTAACATAGTACGAAATCGTTTTTTTGAGGTCAAAATGAAGAAAATCATTATTCTTTTTGTCTTTATTTTCTGCACCTTACTAGTTTTTGCGGAAACGGTCGGAACACCTGCCGGGAAAACGGAAAAAAAAGAGGAAATAAAATGGAAATTCTATTCGAAAAACAAAGCTCACGTCTTTATCGACGAGAAGATCAGCGGCGGTGAGGCGAAAGATACCTACGGTGTGCTCCAGACTGAGGATTTCGGCGAGATAACATACAAAAACTACACTTTCGGGATCAGAAAAACCCTTCTTTTTTTCGCAGATAAAGAGAAAGACGATTCTGTCAAAAATTTCGATTACGTTTACAGTGATGAGCACTTCAACCACTGCTGGGAACAGTATCTTGACCGGCTTTATATGAAAGGAAAGTGGAAGAATATCCAGTTCACGGCGGGCGATTTTTACGAGAGTATGAACCGAGGAATGGCATTTTCGATGAAAAACGATCAGGTTTACGGCGACAATTCGATACGCGGCGGCAACATTGCGGGAAACTACAACGGTTTTTTTATCAAGGCTTTCGGAGGCAGGGCAAACCCGCAGCTCCGCGACAGCGCGACTTTCAAAAGAATGAACGAGGCTGACGACTGGCTTGCCGGCATGGAAACGGGATACAAGTGGAAAGTTGCCGAAGCGGCGGTGCAGTACGGCTATGGAAACTACGGAAAATACGATCTCATGAAGCCGGTAAAAACCGCGACGGTAAAAACCGGAGTCAGTGCGGAAAAGGAATTCCACTTTATCGGAAGCTATGTCGCGCTGCGCAATCCGTTCCCCGGTTTTTCGTTTTACGCCGGTGCAGTCTATGTGCCGTACGGTTATGAAAACACGAGCGAAAGCAGGCAGATAAGGGAAAACGAGCCGAAAATAGAGAAAGAAAAAAATGACTTGCAGAATGCTGCGGCGTTTTATTCATCTCTTCTTTACTACTTTGATTTCGGAGAGAAAAAAAGCCGGCTCACCTTCAAACTGGAAGGGAAAATGTACAACAAATTTTTCCTCAACTACAACAGGATGGAAGATTCCGACTATCAGAAACGCCGTTATTTCAACCCGCCGACGCTCCTTCCGAAAGAACTTCAGATCGACAACGAATTCGATACATGGGCAGTCGGAGGAAGAATAAGTTTCAACGAAAATCATTCAGGCATAAAGTTCCACGCAGACTTGGTGAAAGGCGACTCTCTCGGCAACAAAAGCGCGCTTCCTTCAAACAGAACCAATCTTATTCTCAACTATCAGGCTGAGGATTTCTGGTATTCTGCTCTGAGTGGAGAAAAAGAGTGGAGCCATGTTTCTCTTTCTGCCGGAGTAGGCTGGCACACGGTCGACGGCAATTCGAACAGGAAAAACAGCCGCGACTGGATAATTTCATACATCCATCTCGGCGGTTTCGTCTCCGACTGGTCTATGAAACTTACAAACGACTACTACCACAAGGACTACTGGCTCGATGATGTTCACGAAATGGATCATGTCCATGAACTCAAGACGATCGCCGAGGTTTCTTGGAAATACCAGCGGACGCATGAGCTTTTCGCCGCTGTGAAGAACACGACGTGGATCGAAAAAGAGAACGGCGGAAGCTATTCTCCGGATTTCTATACCGGCGGATCTGTCGGCTATAAATACAAATTTTTGAGAACATATATTTTCGGCGGTCTTGAAAAAGGCGGGTTTACATGTGACGGCGGAACATGCCGCTATCTTCCCGATTTCAAAGGGGTGAAGGCCGAAATCGAAATAAATCTGTAGTGAGAAAAATATGATCACAGGCATCGGTACAGACATCGTCGAAGTCGAAAGATTCAAGGATAAGCCTGAACTCTGGAACCGTTTCCTAAGCGACAAGGAACACGCCTATATCGGCAGATTCAGGTTCAAAGAAGAACATGTCGCAGGATTCTGGGCTGCAAAAGAGGCTTTGGTCAAAGCTCTGAATAAAAGGGATTTCAACTTTTCATCTGTTTCGGTCATCCACGATGAAAACGGAAAGCCGCTTTTTGAGTTCGACGGAATGGAAATCGAAGGAAATCTGCACCTTTCGATAAGCCACGAAAGAAAATTCGCAACAGCAGTTGTTATTTGGGAAAAGTGACTCGTGATCACGAGATAGATACCGTGATCCCTGGATTTTAGGAATTATTTGTCGATTTTTTTGCCGCACTTCTGGCAGACTTTGCCGCTTCTTTTCTTTTCAACGACATATTTGAAGCCGCATTCCGGGCAGACTTCGCCTTCTACCGGCTTGTACCAGCTGACAAAATCGCATTTCGGATAGTTTGAGCAGCCGTAGAAAAGTCTTCCCTTTTTGGAGCGTTTCACGGTTATTGCTCCTGTGCCGCAGACAGGGCAGTCGCAGATTTTTTTGTCTTCTTTGATTATGGTTTTGCATTTCGGATATGCGCTGCACGCCTTGAATTCGCCGAAACGTCCTTTTTTGATCACGAGTTTGCTTCCGCAGTTCGGGCAGACCTCGTCAAGCTCGACGCTCTTTTCTTCTTCGGTCTCGTTTTTGAGATGATAGACTTCACCGTCCTTTTCAAAAGTTCCCGCAAAGTCGCATTCGGGGTAACCTTCGCATGAAAGGAAGGGGAGATTTCCTTTTTTCGACCATCTGAGAACGAGTTTTTTGCCGCATTTCGGACACGGTTCTTCGGCGTAAATTTTCTTTTTGCCCTCTTTTTTGACTTCGGTGATTCCTTTGTCAAGAACTTTCGAGAATGTCGCATAGAAACTTCTGAGAACGTCAAGCCAGTCTTTTTCACCTGTTTCGACCGTATCGAGATCCGATTCCATCTCAGCGGTGAAGTTGACGTTTATGATTTCGGGGAAGAAGGAAACAAGCGTGTCGCTGACTAAAATCCCGAGGTCTGTCGCCATGAGTGCGCCTCTGGGTTCCTTCATGCGTTCTACATAGTTTCGCTGAACGATCTGCTTGATGACAGTCGCGTAGGTCGAAGGTCTGCCGACTCCCTTGTCCTCAAGTTCTTTGACAAGGCTGCCTTCGGTAAATCTCGGAGCTGGCTTTGTGAAATGCTGCTCGCATACAGGATTTTCGAGCTGGACCGTTTCGTTTTCGGTTACTTTCGGGATCGTGTCGTCTTTGCCTGCTTTTTTGTATATTTTGCGGAAACCTTCAAACTGGATGACACTTCCCGTCTTTTTGAACGAGTATTTCTTTCCGCTGTCTTCGATCGTGATCGCGGTCGTTTCGTAAACTGCGTCTTTCATTTGTGTCGCGACGAATCTTTTCCAAATCAAAGTGTAGATGTTGAGTTCGTCTTTGGTGAGTTTTGAAGCGATTTTCGTAGGAGTAAGTCCGACGTTGGTCGGTCTGATCGCTTCGTGAGCATCCTGTGTTTTTCCTTTTTTGTTTGCATATATCTTTGTTTTCGGTGCAAGGTATTCTTTGCCGATATTTGCCGCAATGTAGTCTCTGAGAGCCGCGTTAGCTTCTTCCGAAATCCTGAAAGAGTCGGTTCTCATGTAGGTGATAAGACCGGTGAATCCGTCTTCGCCCAGATCTTTACCTTCATAAAGCGACTGTGCGATACGCATCGTCTGCTCGCCGGTGTAGTTGTGAAGGCGTGAACCTTCCTGCTGCAGGTTGCTCGTGTTGAGCGGGGGAAGGGGAGACTCCTTCTTTTCTTTCTTTTCAATCGTAACTATGGAGAAAGATTTAGTTTTTGCGATGTCGTTCCTTATTGCGTCCGCATCTTTCTCATTTGAGATTTCAACTTTTTCCCCTTTGATTTTTTCAAGAACAGCGTCGAATTTTCCGTTTTTCCCGGCGAAATCGGCTTTGAACGACCAGTATTCCTCGGGAACGAAAGCGCGGATCTCTTTTTCGCGGTCAACTATCATTTCGAGTGCGACTGACTGGACTCTACCGGCGCTGAGTCCTTTCTTGACGCTTCTCCAGAGGAACGGAGAGAGTTTGTAGCCGACGATCCTGTCGAGGATCCTGCGCGCCTGCTGTGAGTTGTAAAGGTCTTCGTTGAGTTCAGCCGAAGTCGAAAGCGCCTTTTCGATCCCGCTTTTCGTGATTTCGTGGAAAAGGACGCGGTGGATCACTTTGTTCGTGAAAAGTGACGCTATGTGGAACGCGATCGCCTCTCCTTCACGGTCAGGGTCGGAGCCGATATAGATTTCATCAGCCGCATCAGCCTCTTTTTTGAGCATCGAGATCGTTCCTTCCTTTCCCGGAATCACCTCGTAATCGGGCTTGAAGTTGTCGTCTATGTCGATCCCCAGAGTTTTCGACGGAAGGTCGATGATGTGACCCATTGACGCCACGACTTTGAAATCGGGCAGATATTTTGTAAGAGTTTTTGCCTTTGTCGGTGATTCTACGATAAGAAGTTTCATAATTTCGCCTCACTTGGTTTATAAATTTTGCCGCTAAGCTCGCTCACTATGCCTTCAAGAACAAGCGAAAGCAGTACGGCAGGAAGCTCCGCCGCG
>CAJOMF010000092.1 GCA_905235605.1 uncultured bacterium | reverse complement strand
GATGACGCAGTAACCCGTCTCTTTGATCTTGGGGTGCATCTTCGCTATCCACGGCAGACATTTCGCACCGGCGCAGCAGTCGTCGCTGCTTTTACACTGTTTGTCGTAGCATGCCGGCCAGATGACTTCGGCAGAAAGCTGCGCTGAAAACAAAAACATAAGAAAAATAGCTGTAAATTTTCTCATTTTTACCTCGAAACAGATCAAAAACGCCTGAATTTTAAAGAAAATCAGGGAAAAGACAAGAATTGCGCCACCGCTTTGCGGCTGAGAGGCAAGGAATTATCTTACACAGCGGACGGATGATGTACGATCAGTATTTTCAGAGATTATATCCACACCGTTTATGAAGCGAAGGATCCATACCTGGTTCGTCATGTCAGTTACTGCAGAAGATGACCAGAGCTCAATATTACCGTCACCGAATTCACTGAAATAACCTGGAGCGTGGTTGTCTGAATTGCTGCACATACATGCACCGTCAGCACAGCCCTGTCCCCATTCACCTTCGCAGACACCTTCCCATGCTCCGGCCTCTTTTGCATCCATGTAAGAAAGCAGGTTGTCTTCACTTATCATGCATTCGCCTGCCGGTTTCATTCTCGGACAGTTTTTAACGAGTGGTCTGAGCTCATCGATATTCGGCAGTTTCCAGTCGTCATATCCGCATACGGAAAGATTTTCGCAGTAAGCGGAGGCTTCTTCCCAGTTCATTGTGCCGGTGGAAAGTGGTGACCATGTTGTGTCGTCAATCGTGTGGCATGCGTTGTATGTGTCGTCGGACCATTTTACCGTTTTGCAGTCGATTTCTTCTCCGAATGAATCTGTGCATGCGCAGAGATCATCCTCGCTTTTCATATAGTCAAATAAGGATAGAAGCTCTTTCTTGTCAGTTGTAAGTTCTGCTCTCATAGCGAGCTTGAGCGTTTCTCCGGCAGTGAAAGTCTCGTTTTTGCTGTAGCAGACCTGAGTTTTTCCGAGAGGCGTTTTTTCATCTGATTCCTGAACATTGCCGTATATGCTTGCCGCAATGAGGCACTGTTTCGCGCTGCTGAAGTCCTCTGAAAAAGCGATGTCATAGATCTGTGTCGTAGGAGCCGCATCAATCATATTGACCCCGTTTGCCTTCATTGTGTCGATATATTGGATCGGAAAGTAGAGGTACACTAGAGTTGTCATGCGCCATTCGAAATCTTTCTTTGAATCTGCGGCGATTTGTGCCGTGATTCCCTCGCCTGATCCTATAAAAAACGTGTTCTGCTCTCCCTGAAAAAACTGTTTGCCGTAAATGTCGGAAAATCCGAATGATACTGTCGTGTGGTCGGCAGGTTCCGGATCGATCATGTCTGTATTTATTTTTCCGACACCTTTTAATGCAAAGTATGCACCACCGTTTTCGTTTGCAGCAAGAAGCGAATCGTCGAGTTTGCACGGATCGTCGTCGTCCGTATCGGTGTCTGCATCATCGATCGGCGCGCCGTTCTCACCTTCAGAATCGGCAGTGTCTGCGGCATCCGAAGTGCCGTTGTCAGCGGTTTTTTCTTCCTTTTTGTCGCTGCCGCATCCGACAAAAATCAGTAACGCCAGAATGATTGTTAAAAACATCGCGTTTTTCATGTCGTCCTCCATAAAGTTAAAAAAACAAACTTGTCTTATATTTAGTACCACGGAACCCGATTTTTATTGAGAAAAAATTCCCGTTTCACTGAAAAAGCCGGTAACAACTTGATTTTATTGATAAAATTTCCGAAAAAATGCTGCGCCGACGCTCGTGATTGCATTGTGCCGCGCCGAAATATCGAAAAAATTAGCGGCGCGGCAACACGGCGGCAGAGCAAAAAAAAGCCCCGGCGAACCGGGGCTGGAAACTGGCATAAAGCAGCGACTAATCGTCGACTTCCTCGTATTTCTCTCTCTTCTTGAAGTAGTGAGTGTGAAGGAGGTGGTGCGATTTTTCGCCGAGCGGTTTGATGAGGAACTCCTCGTAAAGTTTCTGGATGTAGGGGTTCTCATGCGACTTTCTGATCGGTTTGCCTGCGTCTTCGCGGTAGATAGCTTCCTGTCTCTTTTTGATGATGGAGCTGTCGCCGTGATGGTAGGGCTGACCTGCGCCGCCGATGCAGCCGCCGGGGCAAGCCATGACTTCGATCGCCTGATAGTCGCATTCGCCGCGCTGAACTGCTTCAAGAAGCTTTCTTGCGTTTGCAAGGCCGTTTGCGATACCGATCTTGATCTCTTTGAGCGGCATGCCTTCCGGAAGCGGAACTATTGCTTCACGCATTCCTTCAAGACCACGGATCTGTTTGAAATCAACACTCGGGCACTGCTGTTTGGTCAGAAGCTCGTAAGCGGTTCTGACTGCAGCTTCGATAACGCCGCCGGATGCTCCGAAGATAACAGCTGCACCGGTCGATTCGCCGAGCGGTCTGTCGAAATCTTCTTCAGGAAGCGAGTTGAAGTCGATGTTCATTCTCTTGATGAAAGCAGCGAGCTCTCTGGTCGAAAGCGAGTAATCGACATCCGGGTTGCCTTCGTAGGAAAGTTCCGGTCTCGAGCACTCGTATTTCTTTGCGACGCACGGCATGATCGAAACAACGACCATATCTTCTCTCTTGAGGTCTTTGTATTCGGGTTTTTCGCGAAGTTTCTCAAGGAAGTAGGTCTTCGCAATAGGTCCGAACATCTGCTGAGGCGAACGTGCGGTCGACGGAACATCGAGCATATCCGGGAAATTGTATTCGAAGAAGTTTACCCATGCCGGGCAGCAGGAGGTAAGGATCGGAAGTTTAACGGTCTTGTCGCCGCCAAGGAATCTCTGGAGTCTGTCGAGAAGTTCCGAACCTTCTTCCATGATGGTAAGGTCAGCTGCGAAGTCGGTATCGAAAACGTAGTCGAAACCGAGTCTTCTGAGAGCAGCAGCCATTTTGCCGGTAACGATCGTTCCGGGTTCCATATCGAATTCTTCGCCGAGTGCGACTCTGACTGCCGGAGCGGTCTGAACGAGAACGACTTTCTTCGGATCGTTGATCGCCTGGATGACGTTCCATGTGTGGTCAACTTCTGTAAGTGCGCCGACCGGGCAGACTGCAAGGCACTGTCCGCAGAATGTGCATGCCGAATCAACAAGATTCTGCTCGAAAGCCGGAGCAACGACGCTGTTGAAACCTCTGTTGACAGCCGAAAGGGCTCCTACTGTCTGGATCTCGTTGCACATCGTTTCGCAGCGGCGGCACATGATGCATTTGTCCATATCTCTGATGATGGACGGAGATTTATCCTTTCTGTATGTGCTCATTGCGCAGTTTTCGTCGTAGCGGACTTCTCTAACACCGAATTCGTGAGCGATATCCTGAAGTTCGCAGTTGCCTGACTTCATGCAGACAAGACAATCTTTCGGGTGGTCGGAAAGAAGGAGTTCGATGATGGTTCTTCTTGCGTTGAGAACTCTGATCGAGTGCGTTTTGATGACCATTCCGTCCATAACGTCGGTTGCACAAGCCGGAGCGAGGTTTCTTCTTCCTTCGATCTCGACGACACAAACACGGCAGGAAGCGGGTTTGTTCACGAATCTGAGACCGGAAAGATTCATGTGGCAGAGCGTCGGAATTCTGATTCCGTTCTTTCTTGCGGCTTCGAGAACGGTTATTCCCTTCTCTACTTCAAAAACTTTGCCGTCTATTGTAATTTTGATCATATCCATGTGTTTCTCCTTTGCCTACTGTTTGCTAATTGCGCCGAATTTACATGTATCAAGGCAGGTTCCGCATTTGATACATTTTGCCTGATCGATTTTGTGCGGCTGTTTTACGGTACCGGTGATAGCAGCTACCGGGCACTTTCTTGCACATGCCGTGCAGCCCATGCACTTGTCAGGATTGATGACATAGCTGAGAAGGTCTTTGCACTGTCCTGCCGGGCACTTTTTGTCTTTTACGTGAGCAACATACTCGTCGTAGAAGTTGTTGAGAGTCGAAAGAACAGGGTTCGGAGCCGTCTGACCGAGTCCGCAGAGAGCGGTGTCCTGGATAACGGTTGCAAGGTTCTTGAGGAGCTCGATGTCTTCCATCGTTCCGTTGCCCTTGATGATCTTGTCGAGGATCTCGTTCATTCTCTTGTTGCCGACACGGCACGGAGTGCACTTTCCGCAGGATTCGTCGACTGTGAAGTCGAGGTAGAATTTCGCGATCGCGACCATGCAGTTGTCTTCGTCCATAACGATCATACCGCCGGAGCCCATGATCGATTTTGCAGCAGCAAGGCTCTCGTAGTCGACCGGAGTATCGAGGTCTTTTTCTGTCAGGCAGCCGCCCGAAGGTCCGCCGGTCTGAACAGCTTTGAATTTTTTGCCGCCTTTGATTCCGCCGCCGATTTCATAAATGATTTCGCGGAGAGTCGTTCCCATCGGAACTTCGATAAGACCGACGTTGTTGATCTTGCCGGCAAGTGCGAAAACTTTCGTTCCTTTCGACTTTTCGGTTCCGATCTTGTTGAACCAGTCAGCACCCTTGAGGTAAATAACGGGAACGTTTGCGAAAGTTTCTACGTTGTTTACGTTGGTCGGTTTGCCCATGTAGCCTTTTACAGCGGGGAACGGAGGTTTAACCGTCGGTTCGCCTCTCTGACCTTCCATCGAGTGGATAAGAGCTGTTTCTTCGCCGCATACGAATGCGCCTGCGCCGTATCTGAGCTCGATATCGAACTCGAAGCCGGTGCCGAGGATGTCTTTGCCGAGAAGACCGTATTCGCGAGCCTGGTCAATAGCGATCTGGAGTCTCTTGATTGCAAGCGGATATTCAGCTCTGATGTAGACGAGACCTTTCGTTGCGCCGATGCAGTATCCGCAGATAGCCATAGCTTCGATTACGGAGTGCGGGTCGCCTTCGAGGATCGATCTGTCCATGAATGCACCCGGGTCGCCTTCGTCAGCGTTGCAGACAACGTATTTCTGGTCAGCAACTGACTTTCTTGCGAATCCCCATTTCAAACCGGTCGGGAAACCTGCGCCGCCTCTGCCGCGGAGACCTGACTTCGTCATTTCGTCGATAGCAGCTTCCGGAGTCATTTCGGTGAGGACTTTACCGAGTGCAGCGTAACCTTCTCTTGCGATGTATTCACGGATGTCTTCGGGATTGATGAAACCGCAGTTTCTCAGAGCGATTCTCATCTGTTTCTTGTAGAAACCCATGTGTTTGGAGTCGGAAACGTGACCTTCCGATTTCGGGTCGGTATAGAGAAGTCTTTCAACTTTTCTTCCTTTGATGATGTGCTCGTTTACGATGTTCTCTACATCGTCTTCCTTGACCTGAACGTAGAACGTGTTGTCGGGAAGTATCTTAACGATGGGGCCTTTTTCGCAGAAGCCGAAGCAACCGGTCGTGATGACCTGTACATCGTTGATGTTTTTTTCTTTAAGAACTGCTTCGAATTTTCTTACTATGCCTGCGCTGTTCGAAGCTTTGCAGCCTGTACCGCCGCAGCAGAGAATATGAAATCTGTAATGTGTCATTCTCAACTCCCTTATTTAACCGTTTCGTAATTAACCGGGATGATACCTTCTACGAGCTCGCCGTTCTTGATGTATTTTTCAAGAATTTCGCTTGCTTTTTCGACATTTACATGACCGAAAACGATAGGATCCTTGCCGGGAAGTTTTACTTCGATCGTCGGTTCTGCATAGCAGTAGCCCATGCAGCCTGTCTGGGTTACGACTGCCTTGATCCCCTGTTTGTCGAGTTCTTCAAGGTAGAAATCCATAACTTCTTTAGCGCCGCTTGCGATTCCGCATGTAGCCATAGCGACTTTGATCTGGATAAGGGAATCAACGTTGTCTCCGTTCTCTCTGAGAGAAACGGTGTTTTTGAATTCCGAGCTCATTTTTTTGAGATCAGCGAGTGATTTTACTGCCATTTTACCCTCCTACTTTCTGTATTCGTCAAGGATTTCTTTAACTTTGTTCGGCGTTACGCGCGGATAAACCTTTTCACCGATCATGATAACCGGAGCGAGACCGCATGCGCCGATACATCTGAGACAGTCAAGCGAGAAAAGACCGTCGGGGGTCGTTTCGCCCGGATTGATGCCAAGCTGTCTTTCGACTTCTTGAAGGATACCTTCTGCGCCTCTGACGTAGCAAGCCGTTCCAAGGCAGATCGAAATCGGATACTTTCCCTTCGGAACCATTGTGAAGAACGAGTAGAATGAAACTACACCGTAAACCTTTGCGACCGGAACTTTAAGTTCTTCCGCGATGACCATCTGGACTTCTGCCGGAAGATAGCCGATCTTTTCCTGAGTCTTTTTAAGGACATTGATAAGCTGTCCTTTCTCGTAGTTGAAAGATTCGCAGACTTCTTTGATCTCTTTCAAGTACTGACGATTGATTTTGATCGTTGCTTTTGCCATACTAACAAGCCTCCTTGTCTAAAAATAAAGAAACTCTCAATTACTAATAAACCGCGGCAGACCATACAATATTAAAAGGAGGAAAGTCAAATTTTCGCTAAAAAAAATTTTTAATCAGAATTAGCCTAAACTAACTGTCAGTAAAATCAGTCAGTTCACGCTTTTAATGCAAAAATTGTCTGCCCGATTTAACTTTTTTGAACTATTAAGAAAGAGTTATTTCGATACCGTGCAGCCTATTCACGTCTTTTATCAATCAGTTCGTAGTATTGTGCCGGTGAAAAAATCAGAGGTTTTTCGATTTTTATACTGTCAAAATCCTTGTCACCGGTGAGCAGGATATCCGAATCGGAAAGTATTGCCGAAACTAAAACCGGCAGATCCTTTATATCCTGTATTCTGGGATAGTTTTTTTCATCAAAATTTTCGGGAGTTTCAAACTCCTCGTAGTTGATGCCTTCGAAAAATTCATCGAGAAGAGCAGTTTTTGCAGGGAATTTTCTCCGAAACACTTCGGCACACTCTTCTTTCGTATATGAAGAAATTATAACTGTATGCCTTTTCAGCAGATGCGAAAAAACTTTGGCTACTTTCCCTTCCGGAAAAAGAATCGAAGAAATAACGATGTTTGTATCAACGAATACTCTCATTTGTTCTTGCGAAGCTCTTTGATGTAGTTGACGACATCTTCTTCGGAATTGAATCCCGCCTTCTCAGCTTCACCCTTCATTTCATTTTGAATGTTTGCGAGTGTCACCAAAGAAGCGTTCGTGATATAGATTTTTCCGTCATCACTCTCTTCAAAGAAAATTTTGTCTCCGGTTTTGAGCTGGAGCAGATTCCGTATCATCAGCGGAATCGTCACCTGACCTTTGGACGTAACTTTTGCAAGTTCCATAACCTCCTCCTTACATTCCTTACTTTTAAATCTTACCGATTCGGGACATACTGTCAAGCCGAAGAATATGAAAGATTGAATTTTCCTGATGAAAAATCGCGTGTTTTTCAGTTCACGCCGATCTCTTTGAGATTTTCGTTTATCATGCTGATGAGATAGTTTATGACTTCCGGGCTCTGGATAGGCATTCCGTCAAGCGCCTCGTTGACTTCGTCGGTGTCGAAAACGTAACTCTGACCGTTTTTCGTGTGGGTGTAGACGAAGCGGATCTCGGGATTCGAAGCGACTGTCTGGACGAAGACTGCCGCAACGCTGCCGAGGATAGGTCTG
>CAJOMF010000091.1 GCA_905235605.1 uncultured bacterium | reverse complement strand
CCTCTGCGATCCTCTTTTCCTCCTCAGCTTTTTGAAGTTCCGCGAGTCTTTTTTCTTCCGCTAAACGCTTTTCCTCTGCGATCCTCTTTTCCTCCTCAGCTTTTTGAAGTTCCGCGAGTCTTTTTTCTTCCGCTATGCGTTTTTCCTCTGCGATCCGCTTTTCCTCCTCAGCTTTTTGAAGTTCCGCGAGTCTCTTTTCTTCAGCTATGCGTTTTTCCTTGGTCAGGCGCTTTTCTTCCTCGGCTTTTTTAAGTTCTGCGATCCGTTTTTCTTCGGCTAAATGTTCTTCTTCAGCAAGCTCGTTCATAAGAGAGTTGACAAGTTCGGCTTCTCTTGCAGCAGCGAGACGGCGTTTTTCTTCTTCAGCCTTTTTAAGTTCTGCCAGACGCTTTTCCTCAGCGATCCGCTTTTCTTCTTCGGCTTTTTGAAACTCTGCGATCCGTTTTTCCTCAGCCAGGCGCTTTTCTTCTTCGGCTTTTTTGAGTTCCGCGAGCCGTTTTTCTTCTTTAAGCCGTCTGTTTTCTTCCGCTATGCGTTCTTCTTCGATTTTTTTCTCTTTTTCAGCAAGAGCCAGACGTTCAGCCTCTCTTTTTTCGGCAAATTTCGCTATGATCGTGTCGAAATTTTCGTCATCGAGAAAAAGCGAGCGGCTTAAACCCATGATTATCGTTCCTTTGCGGTTGAAAAAAGTGTACTGAGCGCCGGATTCAACGAAAAATATGAATCTTGTCATTCCGCCCGAAACGCTTTTTTCGACAGATTTTACCATTGGAGGCAGCTCCGTCATAGCGGTGTCTTTGAAGATCCCGCCTGCTTCGAAAACTATCCTTTCCGGGTTGTTCAGACGGTATGAGGAAAACGTCGGATTCTCGTCGGTACTTTCAAAAATCAGATAGAAATTGTCGCTGTCAGAGAGTGTCTGCAGTGAAAAAATGAAGAGAAAAACTAAAAGAAAGTTCATGGTTACGAATGTCCGGGCTTAGTCTTCGCCTATGCCGCCTGAGTTCGTCGTATCCCATTCGACTATTTCGGCAGCAATGCATTTGCCTTCCGGAATAAGTGTGAAATCGGACATATATTCGTCCGTTTCAGCCTGTTTCAGGATAAGATTCCTGATTGTTCCGACCGTTCTGTTTATACCTTCAACATCCCTGACTTCGGTTATCGTCAGAGTTCCGTGAGTCTGGAAGTAGTATTCGTCTGCGGTTGCAAGAGCGGCATCGACCCAGACCATTACGCACTGCTGGCAGCCCATGTAGGTCGAGTTCTGACCGGTTCCGAGATTATAGGTTCCGTTCTTCAATTCGCCGAGAAGCATGATTTTGATGATATCGATCGCGCTTCCGCCAATTGCAGGAGAGAAGTAGCCGTTGATTTCGTCGGCATAAGCGCCGCCCATCGTTATTTTCGGGACTTCGATCATCGTGCAATCTTTGGAATTTTCTTCAAATTCAGGATCAGGCCCGTCAACCGGTTCGGTCGGTTCCGTGGGATTTACCGGTTCGGTTGATTCGGTCGGTTCTGTGTTTGTGTCTGTGTCGGTATCTGTATCGGTGTCTCCTGCCAGCACGTCAGAATCATCAGCAGAATCAGCATCGTCAGGTGTCGTATCGGTATCATCTGCTGTTTCCGAATCAGTGTCGCCCGCCGGGTCAGCATCATCGGTTGAATCTTCATCCGAAACGGTGTCTGTGTCAGTCAGCTCTTCCTTTTCGTCATCGGAACTGCTGCACGCAACGAACAATGCAAGTGCCGAAAATAGAAGAATGAACAAAATTTTTTCAATAAAATTACTGGTTTTCATTAATTCAAAGCTCCTTTTATCTCTTTTGCCGTCTCTCTGATATTTTCGAGAACATTTTCTTTCAAAGGATCGAGAGTGATAACGCGGACTTTTGTCTCTTCAGCTACCGATTTTATGACTGTATCGGGGATCTGTGCCTGCATGAATACGGCTTTTGCCTCGTTTTTCTTTATAAAATCGACAACTTTCGCCATATCGACTGCGCCCGGTTCCTTGCCTTCGACTTCAAGCGGGACCTGTTTGAGACCGAACCTTTCGGCAAAGTATCCGAAAGCAGGGTGGTGAACTACAAAACTCTTTCCTTCAACATCTTTGAGAAGAGCGGCAACTTCGTCATTCACTTTTTTGATCTCAATTTTCAGCGTTTCGCCGTTTTCGCGGTAGAAAGCTACATTGTCGGGATCGACTTCGGAGAGTTTATCAACGGTATTGTCGGTCATGATGATAAGGTTCATCGGATCGAGCCATACGTGCGGATCATGCATTCCGTGGTGATGACCGCAGCAGCCTTTGTCGCCGTGATGGCATCCGCACTCTTTTCCTTCTTTGCATCCGCATTTGCAGTCAGCACAGCCTTCGCAGCCTTTGTCTCCGCCGCAGCAGCCTTTGTCGCCGTGATGGCATCCGCACTCTTTTCCTTCTTTGCATCCGCACTTGCAGTCAGCGCAGCCTTTACCGTCTTTGCAGTCACAGCCCTTACCGTCCTTGCATCCGCACTTACAGTCTGCACATCCCTCACAGCCTTTATCGCCGTGGTGACAGCCGCACTCTTTTCCTTCTTTGCATCCGCACTTGCAGTCAGCACAGCCTTCGGCGCATGCTTTGCCGCAGTGTTTGTGCTCGTCAGCTTTCGGAGCGTCAAGTTCCGGAATTGAACAAGCATCTTCGCCGCAATCTTCTTTTTCAAGTTTTTCGCCGTGTCTGCATCCGCACTCTTTGCCTTCCTTGCATCCGCATTTGCAGTCTGCACAGGCTTCGGCACAGGCTTTGCCGCATTGATGGTGAGGATGGAAATGTCCTTCCATTCTGTGGAAGTTTATCCCTTTCATCATGTCGGCGAAACGGACATTTTTGTAGTCTTTAGCCAGGCGTTCAAGGAAGAAACCTTCGAAAGGAAGTCCGCCTTTGAAATATACCGTCGAATCTTTGAGATCTGCCATTTTTTGCGGACCCGGTTCGTAAGTTTCGGGCGTTGATGACGGCGGCAGCATGACGTTGACATTGACTTTATCTTTGCCGACAGACTTTATAATGAAAGCCTGCGGCGGGATACTGGCTGTTACGTTGAGGATGTCTCGTTTTTTTATCTGACTACTGGCTGTTGCCTCGCTGTTTGCAGAAGTTTTTTCTCCACACGAAATCAAAGCAAAAAGTGCCAAAATCAGCATAAAAATCTTTTTCATGAGACATTCTCCATCAACTAAATTTCACAAATATCCTCGATCTGCCTTGTGACAGATTCGAACTCTTTTGCAGTCGGGCTTTCACTGTGCGCATAAACAAGCGGAAATCCGCAGTCGCTTGATTCTCCTACAGCAGGATCAAGCGGAATTTTACCGAGAAGCTTAAGGTTGAATTTTTCAGCGATCTGTTTTCCTGCACCGGCCGCTTTGAAGATCTCAGTGACCTTTCCGCAGTGCGGGCAGACAAAACCGCTCATGTTTTCAACTATTCCGAGAACTTTGATGCGCGCTTTTTCGCAGAAGTTGACCGACTTTCTGACGTCTGCTGCAGCGACTTCCTGAGGAGTCGTAACGAGAACTGCGCCGGTAAGGTCTTCAACAGTGTTGATGAGCGAAAGAAGCTCGTCGCCTGTTCCTGGAGGCGAATCTATAACGAGATAATCCAGGGTGCCCCAGTCAACATCTTTGAAGAACTGCTGGATCATTCCGTGTTTTATCGGCCCTCTCCAGATTATCGCATCGTCCGATTCCTGAAGGAAAAAGCCGACCGACATGATTTTGAGTGCGCCGAAAGTGATCGGCTGGAACTTGTTGTTTTCGACATTTATTCTGCCGTCTTTGAGCCCGAACATAGTCGGGATGCTCGGTCCGTGCAGGTCGATATCGAGAAGACCGACAGTTTTGCCGTCCATTGCAAGTGCCATCGCGATATTTACCGCAACGGAACTTTTACCGACACCGCCTTTGCCCGACATGACGAGGATCTTGTTCTTGATCTGACAGAGATTTTTCTTTATCTCCTGACGCGCAAGAAACTGTTCGTCCGTTTCATTCTGCATCTGCTTTTTTGCACTGCAGGTAGTGCTTGAGCAGCTTTCACAAGAGTGTTTTTCAGTCATTACAGCCTCCGAATCAACTAAAAACAACGGATTTTAAGGAAAAAAAGGAGAAAAACAAGATTCCTTTTTATGGCCGCGCAAATCTTGCCGTTATACCGAGATCCCGGGATTCCGCAATCCCGACGCGGCCCGTAATCCCGACGGCGCGAAGTTTATTTCAAAAATCTTGATTCAAGGTCTTTCCGGTATTCGTTAAGATCAAGGTCAATTCTGTTTACACCTTCTTCCACCGCGGCTTGTGCGACTGCGAAAGCGACTTCGACCAAAACTCTCGGGTCGAACGGTTTCGGGATTATATAGTTTCTGCCGTATTCGAGCGAATCGAGCCCGTAAACTTTGAGGACTTCAGGAAGTACCGGCATTTTCGTCACTTTTATGAGTGCCTGAGTTGCTGCCATTTTCATTTTTTCGGTTATCTGGCGTGCTCTGACATCAAGTGCGCCTCTGAATATCGCGGGGAATCCCAGAAGGTTGTTCACCTGATTCGGGAAATCAGTCCTACCTGTGCCGACTATCGCGTCGGGACGGGCAGTTTTCACTTCTTCATAAGTTATTTCCGGGTCTGGATTTGCCATCGGGAAAATAACAGGATCCGGCGCCATTTTTTTGAGCATTTCCGCGCTGACGAGTCCTTTTATGCTGACTCCGATGTAGATGTCGGCTCCCTCGAAAAGTTCCGAAAGCGATCTCGCCGCCGTGTTTCTGTACAAAAATCTGTGATATTCCGAAAGTCCGTCTTCTCTACCTTCAAAAAGAACTCCGTCCTTGTCATAAGCGAAGACATTTTCCTTTTTCACTCCGCAGTTTATGAGGTGTTTTGCGATCGCGACACCTGCTGCGCCCGCTCCGGTGATGACTACTTTGCAGTTTTCAGGTTTTTTGCCCGCTATCTCAAGCCCGTTGAGGACTCCCGCCGCGCAGATCACGGCAGTTCCGTGCTGGTCGTCGTGAAAAACAGGTATGTTCATGATTTTCTTAAGTTTTTCTTCGATCTCGAAGCAGCGCGGAGAAGAGATGTCTTCAAGGTTTATGCCGCCGAAAGTGGGTTCGAGCGATTTCACGATCTCAACGAATTTATCGGGATCGTGCTCGTCGATCTCGATATCGAATGCGTCGATCCCTGCAAAACGCTTAAAAAGAAGAGCCTTTCCCTCCATGACGGGTTTTCCGGCGAGGGCGCCGATGTTTCCGAGACCGAGCACTGCGCTTCCGTCACTGATAACGCCGACAAGATTTCCTTTTCCCGTATAGTCGTAAACTGTTTCAGGATCATCCTTGATCTCAAGACAGGGGAGGGCAACTCCCGGCGTGTAGGCCTTTGCCAGATCGGCCTGAGTTGCGCAGACTTTGGATGGAACGACTTCGAGTTTTCCCGGTTTCGGGTTTTTGTGATAAGTGAGGACTTCTTCTTTGTTCATTCTGTTCTCCGCTCAAAAATCAAGAAACTTAGTGAAAATCGTCAAAAGAAGGCAAAAAAAATGGTCGCGGGGGTTGGATTTGAACCAACGACCTTCGGGTTATGAGCCCGACGAGCTACCAGCTGCTCTACCCCGCAACCTCGTTGCCGCGCAGTATGATACGCAGAACGTTTTTAATGTCAATAAAAAAAGTTATTTTGGTTAAATTTTATCTGATTCCGGTGCTTCCGAAGCCGCCTGCCGATCTTTCAGTTTCCGAAATCTCTGAAACTATTGAGAAATCCGCCTGCTGAACAGGACTTACGACGAGTTGCGCGATCCGGTCGCCTTTTCTGACTTCAAAAGGCTTGTCCGACATATTAGCCAGGATCACTTTGATCTCTCCGCGGTAATCGCTGTCAACTGTTCCCGGGGAATTCAGGACGAAAACACCGTTTTTTGCGGCAAGTCCGCTGCGGCTTCGAACCTGAATTTCGAAATTTTCGGGAATTTCAGGGAAAAGTCCGGTCGAAACCATTTTCCAGCTGTTCGGATCTATCGAACAATTTTCGTTTGAGCAGACATCGGCGCCGGCTGCTCCCGTTGTTTTGTATTCGGGAAGAGCCGCGCCTTCAGCCAGTTTGAATTTTATTTGGATTTTATCTGTGGTTGTCTCTGCCACCGCGATCTCCGCCTCTGCGCTCTCCGTTTCTTGAATCGTCTCTCGGTCTCGGCGGTCTGGAAGGTCTTTCTTTTGTCCAGTCTTTGTCAAAGTCGCCCGGTTTCATGCTGAGTTTGAATTTTCCGCCCTGTTCGATTTCGGTGACGATTACGCGGACTTTCTGACCCAAGTGCAGATAATCGTTGACGTTTTCTACTCTTTCATCGGAAATCCTGCTGACGTGGAGAAGTCCGGTCGTTCCTCTCCAAAGCTCGACAAATGCGCCGTATTCTTCGATCCTCGTGATTTCTCCTTCATAAACTTTGCCGAGTTCGACATCGTCCGTGAACGATTTTACGAGAGCGAGAGTTGCGTTGAGAACTTCCTGATTCTTTGCTGCGATCGTAACGGTTCCGTCCTGCTCGACTTCAACATCGGCACCGGTCTCTTCAACGATCGATTTGATGTTTTTGCCGCCTGTTCCGATGAGGTCTTTGATCTTGTCGACATCAATCTTGATCTGACAGAGTTTCGGAGCGTTCGGGCTGAGTTCCGGTCTGGGAGCAGCAATAGCCTTTTCCATTTCACCGATGATGTGCATCCTTCCGACTTTCGCCTGAAGCATTGCTCTTTCCATAACTTCTTTCGGCAAACCTTTGATTTTGATATCCATCTGGATCGCCGTGATACCGTCTTTGGAACCTGCAACTTTGAAATCCATGTCGCCGAGATGGTCTTCATCACCGAGAATATCGGAAAGAATGTAGAAATCATCTCCATCCTGGATAAGTCCCATAGCGATCCCGGCAACGTGTTTTTTGACCGGAACACCTGCATCCATAAGTGCCAGAGAGCCCGAGCATACTGTCGCCTGAGACGAGGAACCGTTCGATTCCATGATCTCTGAAACGAGTCTGACGGTGTAGGGGAACTCTTCTTTCGGCGGGATTATTGCGGAAAGCGCTCTTTCTGCAAGGTTTCCGTGACCGAGTTCACGTCTTCCCGGAGATTTGAGTCTTGCGACTTCACCGACCGAGAAAGGCGGGAAGTTGTAGTGGAGCATGAAGCGTTTGCTCGAACCTTCGGTAACGGTGTCGACTTTCTGTTCGTCTTTGCCGATACCGAGTGTGAGAACGCCGAGCGACTGGGTCTCGCCGCGTGTGAAAACAGCGGAACCGTGAGTCATCGGAAGAACGCCGAGATCTATCGTGATAGGTCTGATCGAAGTGAGGTCACGGCCGTCGATCCTTCTGTTTTCGGTGATTATCTGATGTCTCATCGCATATTTGAGGTAATCGTCGAAGAAGGTTTTCGCGCGGGTGATGACAGTCTGCGGCTCGTCAATGTTCATAAAATCGGCGCCTTCTTCGATCTTTTTGGTGACTCTTTCTACAAGTTCAGCCTTCGCTTCGTCGAGAAGTGCGTATCTTTTGAGCTTTTCAGTCGTCGAAAGAGCTTCCTTAACGATTTCCTCGCAGTTTTCGTGGACGAATTTCTCAAGATTTTCGTCTTTTACTCTTGCAACTTCAGCTCTTTTGGTCGG
>CAJOMF010000090.1 GCA_905235605.1 uncultured bacterium | reverse complement strand
GTCAGCGGGTCTTTCATTACCGCTTCCTTTAAAGCGTTGTTTTTGATCTGAAGTTCTGCCGTCTTTTCATCTATCAGCCGCTTGATTTCGGCTTGTCTCAGCACCTTCAGGCGTCTGTTCATCAAAATTACGACAACGATCAGCAGAACAGCAAGGAGCGGAGCAGTTACCATGAACCCCGTTTTCTTGTAGAATACGGTTTCCGCATGAAAAACAAGCCTTTTTTCGCTGAACTTTGCCGGATCGCCGGAACGGTATGCGCGGAAAGAAATTTCGTGAAGTCCGCTCTGGATATTTGAAAAAACGACTTTCCTTTCGGTCGTTCCCTTCACCTGCTCTTTATCGAAAGAATAGTCGAAAAGCAGCTGTCCTGCACCGGCAAACAACGGAGCCGAATAATAAACCGCCAGACTTTTAACCGTGTGAGGAAGGACCGTACGGCCGCTGTCATCGATATCATAATTTTTTTCACCGCCATCCAGAGAAAAGATCCTGTCTATCGTGATTTCGGGAACAGAACCGGCGGCCGATTCAAAATCAGTATTGAAAACCGCGGCACCTTTCATCATCGGCACAAAAAGAAATCCTTCAGACGAAACAGCAGCTTCCGACGCTCTGCCTTCGGCACACTCTACCTGACTCATGCCGTCCTTTTTGCCGTAAACGATGACCGGCACTTCCGCACACCGGCCGCTGACGAAACAGTCGGTATCTTCTCCTTTTACCGAAGCGATCCCGACATTCGTCATTATCCAGAAATTGCCGTTTTTATCTTCAGAAACCGAATGGATAACCGCTTTTTTACCTATACCGGCTGTAGGAAAAGCTATCGCGTCTTTCTCGATTTCGATAAAAAGCTCGTCCGAAAGAGTGACTATCCATATCCGCTGCTTTGAATCAACGAAGACTCTTTTTACATAAATATCCTTTTCCCAGAGAGCTAAAGGAGCAAGAGTGTTGTTCTCTTCGATACCGAATACGCCGCTCCGCTTCGTAACAATGAAAAGTTTTCCGTCATGCCCGACGACATCGACGATTTCTGCATCTGCATCCGGCAGGATGAGCCTTTCTACGGTCCTGTCGTTCCTGAAAATAAACAGTGCGCCCGGCATGGAAATATCGTTTACCAGTACATTCCCTTCGGCATCGCTGAAAAACACATCCGATGAAGCCGGGAAAAGGTCGTCTTCGCTCGTGTAGATCTCCCTTACCGGCTTGAAACTGTTGTCGGGCTGCATGACAAAAAGCCCTGAAGCACCTGAAGCCCAGAGGTTGTCTGCCCTGTCAGTGAAAATGCGGTCGAAACTCTGCTGCATCTGAACAATAAGTTCCCGGCAGTAGTCAAGATCACACATATCATCCTGTTCCAGCTTGAAGATCCCTTTATCTGAATTGAAAAAAATGTTTCCTGAAGCATCAGAAACGACACCGTAAACTCTTTCATCGCGGAAAATCGTATCGACAAAAGCGCTTCTTTTGGCGATACAGAAACCTTCTGTTGAAGTTCCGAACCAGAGTTCGCCCTCGTTGTCGCGTATCGAAGCTGTGATCTCTCCGCCTAGAGCCCATGAAGTGGTCTCGTCATAAAAGAGACGGGAATTTTTAGTTCCGATCCAAAGCCTGCCTGAACCGGCAGCTGCAAGCACTGTTACATCTGACCAAGGCACTTTTTCGCCGGCGTATGAGATCGAAACTTCGCCGTTTTCGATGAGGTAGTAACCGCTTTTTCCGCCTGCATAGATCGTGTTTTCAGCCCCTTCTGCGAAAGCGGAAACCGGATCATCGAGATAATCGACCTGAACGAATTTTTCGCTTCCGTCTTTCAGAAACCAGACGCCGCTTTCAGCTCCGAGCCACACTGTTCCGTCGCTTCCGGCAAAAACTTTATTGACATTTTTCGTACCGAGACGCGAATTTTCGGGAGAAAACCACTCGATAAAACCTTTCGCAGAAACGGCAAAAACACCTTTTCCGCCGACAGCACCGTAAAGCAGAGCCTTTTTCTTATCGTAAGCAATCGATTTTACCGGAAGATTCCCTACCTTGTCCAAACCGGTGAAAGAAAATCCCTCGAAACTGTTCAAATTGACACTCCAAAGTCCCAGATCGGTCGCAACATAACCGGTTCCGGCGTCATCCGAGACGAAATCGTTTATCGTGTTTGTCGGGATATCTTCAAGCCTGCCGCCTTTTGGAAGAACGAATTCGTGACCGTCAAATCTCGCAAGGAAATTCCTTCCCGCAATGAACATATACCCTTGAGGATTTTTTGAGAATGCAACCACATGATTCTGCGGAAGACCAGAGGAAGAATCATAGCAGTCAAAGCAGTAACCGCCTGCACACGGTGTCTCTGCATACATGGAAACAAAAAGAGCAAGGACAAACAAAACCGACACAATTTTTTTCATTATCATTGTTCCCAAATCACAACCGTTGAAACAGTGAAACAGCAAAAACGGCGCAAAATAGCACACAACATGAAATCTAACAAGAAAAATCAACAAATATAAATAAAAAATTTATTTTAGGGGAAACAAAAAGAAGTGGTAGCGGGAGAGTGATTCGAACACTCGACCTGCGGGATATGAGTCCGCTGCTCTAGCCAACTGAGCTATCCCGCCACGCAGGACGGCAGGCAGTTTAGGGAAAAAAAATTGAAAGTCAAGTTTTTTTTGGCGGCAGCAAAAAAAAGACCGTAATCACGGGATCTCGATCCGCCGCCTCCGGAATCCCGGCATGATCTGGCGGCGCCTGAATTACTTGATATTCTCAACAATCTTGACAGTGACAGCCGATGCGAGCGCGATGTCTTCGAGAGCGACCCACTCTTTCTGGGAGTGGAAGTTTACGCCGCCTGCAAAGATGTTCGGACACGGAAGACCCATGAAAGAAAGTCTTGCGCCGTCGGTTCCGCCGCGGATAGGCTCAACATTCGGAGCTGCGCCCAGATCTTCGATCGCCTTTTTGACATAGCCGAAAACTTCCATTTTGTCCTTCATGACTTCATACATGTTGAGGTAGCTTTCGGTGAAAACAGGAGTTACCTGCAGGCGCGGTTCTTCTGCCTTGAGGACTTCGATGATGTTGAGGATTATCTTCTCTTCGCGCTCGATGTCTTCGCGGACGAAACTTCTGAGAATCATGCTGACCGTAACTTCCTCGCTGCCGCCGCTGATGCCGACAATGTGGATGAAAGGCTCTCTGCCGCAGGTTCTTTCAGGCGACATCGTCTTCGGGAGCATGTCGATGAATTTTCCTGCGTATCTGATCGCATTGACCATTTTGTCCTTTGCATATCCGGGGTGGATCGAAACGCCGCGCAGTGTTACTTTCGCAGAGAAAGCGTTGAAATTTTCGTAGTTTACTTCATAAGGAGCACCGCCGTCGAGCGTGTATGCGAAGTCTGCGTCGACTTTCTGAAGGTTGATTTTGTCGACACCGCGTCCGATCTCTTCGTCGGGCGTGAAGCAGATCCTGATTTCGGGATGTTTGATTTCGGGATGTTTGCCCAGATATTCGACCATTGACATGATCGCAGCAACTCCAGCCTTGTCATCAGCACCGAGAAGCGTCGTGCCGTAGGAAGTAATGATCGTGTCGCCGATGCAGTCGGAAAGATGCTCTGTATCAGCGGGATCAATGACCGTGCCGCCGCCAAGTTTGATGACCGAACCGTCGTATTTTTCATGGATCACAGGCTGAACGCCTTCGCCTTTGCAGTCAAGAGCGACATCCATGTGAGCAATGAAAGCGACTTTCTTCGTAATGCCGCAGTTTGTAGCCATTTTTGCGTAAACATAGCCGTTTTCATCCATTTCGGCATTGTCAAGACCGAGCGATTTAAGCTCTTCGACAAGCTTTCTGCCGAGATTTTTCTCTTTCGGCGAAGAAGGGCATGTCTCGCTCTCTTCAACAGATTGAGTGTCTTCCTTAACGTAGTCGAGGAAACGGTTCAACAAATTGGTTTCATTAAGGATTTTTGCTGCCAACTGATCTCTTTTCATAACGGACTCCATCAAAGTTAATAAAAAAACCGCGGCATTATAGCCGAAATCCGATTTTTAACAAAAATATTGTTGTTATTGCTGTTTTTGAATCGGCGCCGCCGGGATATCGGTATACCGTAATCCCGGGATCCCGGAAAGGATCAGGCGCCTAGTTTGATTTCGAATGTCGCTTTTATCGCGTGGGTCGGGCATGCTGCGGCGCATTTTCCGCAGGCAATGCACTTTGCCGGATCGATATAAGCAAGGAAGTTTTCGACGGTGATCGCCTGAACTTTTTCGGGGCACTCTTTCGCGCACTTTCCGCAGCCGATACATGCTGCCTTGCAGACGCTCATTGCAGCCGGAGCCTTGTCGGTATTGCGGCAGCCGACATAAACACGCCTGTTGTTGCGGCCTTTCGGACGGATCTCGATGATTTTTCTCGGGCATTTTTTCGCGCAGACGCCGCAGGAGGTGCATTTTTCTTCGTCAACGACCGGAAGACCTGTCGTTTTATCCATCGAAAGCGCACCGAAAGCACAGGCAGCAACGCAGTCGCCGAGTCCGAGACAGCCGAACTGGCATCCTTTCTCGCCGACAAAAAGCGAAGCAGCAACGGCGCAGTTTGCAGGACCGTCGTAATCGCTCTTTCTCGTCGTTTTTTCGCATGTCCCGCCGCAACGCACGACTGCAACTTTCGGAACAGCCTCCTGCATCGCAAGACCGATAACTTCCCCTATCTTTTTACGGTTTTCGGCACTGCAGCCAGGGCAGCACGGAATGTCGGAAGAACCCGCAGTAGCAGCTTTGACGATGCCTTCTGCAAGTCCGCGGCAGCCGGGAAAACCGCATCCGCCGCAGTTCGCACCGGGAAGGAATTCGAGAACTTCGTCGATCCTCGGATCTTCCTCGACCTTGAATTTTTTTGCGACGACAAAAAGAACGACCGCGGAGACGACCGCGATAATACCAAGAGTTACAAGCGAATAAAGGATAGCTCCGTCCATAAAGACCTCCGATTAAATTTTCCGGCACACAAACACGAACTGCTTCGCGAAATAAGGTTTCAGAAATGCCAGCAGCAGGTAGTAAGGCGCTAAAATAAGCAGTGAAAAGAGTGCCGCAAAAGCCTCTGAAACGAAATTCGCCGAAACAAAAAGTGTTGAAGCCATAAGAATAAAAGGTATGAAAAAAACATAAAAAACAGCTTTCAGGCCGAACTTTTCCTCCATTTCGACGACCACGCTGTCGCCCACAGAGAGGCTTTCAGCCGGCTTAGCTTCGATCACCTTCTCGGAAAGTTCCGAAACCGAGCACATACTTCTGGCGTGACACGCACTGCAGGCGCTTTTCACCTCGATTTTTACCGAAACTTTTCCGTCAGCCACGTTTATCACCGTGCCTTCGTGTGAAACTCTTGCATTCGCCATGATTTGAACCTAAAAAAATCGTGTTTTTTTATACTTTCCGCGATTTTTGTCAATTTTCTTGGCGCCGCCGGGATTCCGGTATTCCGGGATTACGGTTCGCGCCGCCGGGATCCCTGGATAACGTGATCTCGTGATCCCGTTAAGACTACGGCGCGTAAATCAAAACACCCAGAACCGCGCTCACAACGATCAGCGTTATCGGCGAGATTTTCTTTTTTCCGAAAACAGGCGGCAGAAACGCCGCTGCGGCAAGGAGGAGCGTGATCAAAAGCGCCTTCGGATCAAAACTCCCCTCACCTCTCAGATCAAAAAAGGCTTCCGCAGTCATAAAGATCCCGACTGCAAGAATTAGTCCGACGACGCACGGTTTCAAAGTGTTTATGACCGAATTGAAACAGCGGTTTTTCATAAGCGAATTGAAAACGAACATGCAGAGAAGCATGATGAGAAAAGCGGGAAAAACGACGGCGAAAGTGGCAACAAAAGCACCCAAAAAACCGGCCTGACTGCGCCCGACATAAGTCGCGAGGTTCACCATGATCGGCCCCGGCGTCATTTCGCTCACTGCGATCATGTAGGTCAGAGTCTCGTCGGTCACCCAGCAGTAAGACAGCACGACATCGCGGATAAGCGGGATAGCGGCGTAAGCCCCGCCGAAAGCAAAGCAGCCGACTTTGAGAAAACCTAAAAACAAGTCAAGGTAGATCATTTGCGCATCCGCCGAAAAATTTCCGCCGGAATATAATCATTTATTTTATTTGCACAAAAAAACTGCTATCATCCGGCGTTTTGTTTGCATAATTTAAAGGAGGAAAAATGTTCAGAGACTGGGTCGACAAATTCGGTGCAGCAATAACGGTAATGGACACCGAGGGAAACATTTTAGACATGAACGAGGCTGCTATGCAGGCGCTTTCAGGCGGCAGGAACATGATCGGCGAAAACCTGATGAAGTGCCATCAGCAGGCTTCGATCGACAAAATGCACGACATGATGAAAAACGATCATCCGAACATCTACACTATCGAAAAGAACGGCAGGAAAAAAATGATCTACCAGGCACCGTGGTACAAAGAAGACGGCGTTATCGGCGGACTTGTCGAAATTTCGATGGTAATTCCTTTCGATATGCCGCACTACGTCAGAAAATAATCTCGATTTTTCAAACAAATTCGCTTTGTTGTCTTTCCGCAACCGGCAAACCGCAATTTTTTTTGACTTCTTGATTTTCATAAATAACATCCTCCAGTTTTTTTGGTTTGGTTCAACCATTTTTGTTATTTTTTTTTGGAGAATTTATTATGAAAAAACTTTTGGTTCTCGCAGCTGTTCTCTGCTGCACATTCGGTCTTTTCGCAGAGATCGGCGATCCTACACCTGAGATTATCCAGCCCACTTTCGGTATCGGCGCTGCTTTCAGCACTGAGAATCCTGACAACCAGTTCGGTATTTCCGTCGGTGCAGATGTTGACTGGAAAGTTTGGGAAAAAGCAACTTCTCACGCTCACGACGGCAGCGGCAAAATGTATGCCGGTCTCGATCTCGCTTTCGAGTATTGGGTTCCGACTCAGGACGGCGACATGAAATGGCACATTATGAAACTTCCTCTTCAGGGAAATTTCGCTTATGAATTCGACACCTCAAAAATGAACGGCGCAGGTCCTCTTCAGGCTGTTGGTCCTTGGATCTCAATGGGTGTCAGCATTGACTTTGGCGCAGCTGGCGGTGACGGTGCAAGTGATTATAACGATGCTCTTGATACTGAAGACAAAGTCAGAGCAAGCTTTGTCTGGGGTCTCGGTGCAAGCCTTGCTTTCGAAGGCAACTGGGTTCTTAAAGCAGGTTTCGGCGGAAATGCAGGCGGCTCACACCACGGCTGGCACTGGAACAACGACTCCCACTTCATGGCTGAAGCAGCTTACAGATTCTAATAAAATTCTCTTAATCCTAATTTAAAATCTCATACATCTTAAAAGTCACGTGGATTTTTCCAAAAAATCGAGTATAATACTGCGGTTTTTGCGGAGGGTAACATGGGAATTTACATCAATGCAGGAAATGAGAATTTAAAAATTGACCTTAATTCACAGATTTTTGTCGATAAATCACTTTTTATCAGCAAAATCAGTGAATTTATCAACACTGACAATCGCTTTATCTGCGTTTCGCGTCCTCGCAGATTCGGCAAAACAAGAGTCGGAAGTTTGATGAAGGCTTACTTTTCAAAAGGGTGCGATTCAAGAGAAATTTTCTCAAAACTGAAAATTGCCGAAGATCCGTGCTTTGAAAAAAACCTCAACAAATTCAATGTATTATCGATTGATTTGGGAGGCCTTTTCAGTTCGTCGCAAAATAAGAACGAGGTTCTTGTAAACCTTTATGCCAAACTTCTTGAAGATTTCAGAGAAGAATTTCCCGAGGTCGAATTTTCGGAAAAAGATTCCGTTGCCGATCTGATA
>CAJOMF010000089.1 GCA_905235605.1 uncultured bacterium | reverse complement strand
GGATGAATCGTAGGAAACATGATCCATTATTTCGTCAAAATCGGGCGGGATGTAGCCCGAAATATTCTTCAGGATCTCGTCTGAGATCACCGGAATGTAGGGCAGACCGTCAAGTTTGAGCGACTCGCTGATCCGTTTGACGAAAATGTAGTAAAGCACAGCGTCTTCAAGCGAATCGAAAAGCATGTCGAACGGTGTTTCATAGACGTATCCGCCGACGCTCTGCCGGTATTTTATCGGCGCGGAAAGAAAGGTGCGCATGTACTCGATGTCGCGCTTGACCGTGTCGATGTGGACTTCAAAACGGTCTGAGACCTCTTTTCTCGTGACGAAACCTTTTGTTTTGATCATGTGGTTGATGTAAACCACCCTTTCAAGATTTGACATTTTTCCTCCTAAAACAAAAAAACGGGTAAATTATACCCGAGAGGTTGGGCGTATGATGCCCAAGTGAAAAATTTTTGCATTTTTTTTGTGATTTTTTTCGGTTTTTATTGAAAAAAGCTGTTATAATGCGCCGGTTTTGGTTGTCAGAGGAACTTAATTATGAAAAAAATCCTGATTTTTATGATTTTTTCGGTAGCAATAGCCGTCTTTGTCTTCGCTGCGGAGCAGCAGAAGGGAAACACCGAAATAAACTCATTTTCGAAGTCGAAGAAATTTCTCGACAAGGTGATTTACGGCGATGCAAAAGTGCGGAAAACCTTTTACTGCGGCTGTTCTTACGACAGAAAGCAGAAAGTAATCACGGAAAATTGCAGCTATTTCGATGCAAAAAACCATTCGCGCAGCAAACGTGTCGAGTGGGAGCATATCGTTCCGGCGGCTGCTTTCGGCGGAAAGCTGAAAGAGTGGAAAGAGGGCGATCCGCAGTGCGTAGACAGCAGGGGAAAGCGTTTTAAAGGGCGCAACTGCGCTTCAAAAATGAATAAACAGTTTCAGTTCATGCAGGCGGATATGTACAACCTCGTCCCTGCGATCGGAAAGGTGAACGCAGACCGCTCCAACTTCGATTACGGCATAATTTCAGGCGAGGAAAGAAAATACGGAAACTGCGATTTCGAAGTTAAAAACAACACTGCCGAGCCTAAAGAATCAATTCGCGGAGACATTGCGAGAACATATTTCTACATGGATTCGGCTTACCCCGGTTTCGGGATCGTGAACGACAAAAACAGAAAAATGCTGGAGGCATGGGACAAATCCGATCCCGTGGACGAATGGGAGTGCAAACGCGCTTTTGAAATAGAAAAAATCCAAAAAAATCAAAATCTTATCTTGAAAGACCGCTGCCGTCATTCTGAGCGTTAGCGAAGAATCTCTCCTAATTCAACATGACGTAGATGTTTCGGCTACACCTCAACATGACGATGATGTTGCAGTTTATTTAATGAATTCCAGCGGCGGCACGAATTTGTCCGCTTTGTAGAGAGAAATCTGCCAGTCGTCAGTTTTCTCCATGAAGAGTTCCCAGACAACTTCGCCTTCGTGAGTTACTTCAAAAAACCTTGAAGTCTGCTGCATGTCATAGAATCCCGCCGTGACGAAGATGTTGTCGTTCGGCATACGGTCGGCATCGCCCCAGTATTCGCTCCACCATCCTTTTCCGAGATCTCTTCCGTCGAATTCGAAAATCATTTCGGCAGTCATGTTCGTTTCGTCGATAGAGTATTCGACGATCCTGCTGAAGCCTCTTTCCATCGTGCCGTTGTCAAAGAAAATGACTTTGTTGCCGTTGACACCGTTGATCTCAGGTTCGTGGGCAAGCTCGAACCAGGGATTTTCACTGTTTCCTATAAATGTGAAATCGCCGTCTTTGCCGAGTCTCCAGATTATAGCTCCCGTGCTCATGTCGATTTTGAAGAAAGTCGAGAAATTGCGCGAATTGACGTAGACGATACCGTCTTCCTTGAACATTGAAACGCTGTTCGTGTGTGTCCAGTCAAGCCATACGTTGCCGCTTTGGTTCGTCGAACAGTCGGGTTTTTCGAAGTAATCCCTGTAATCCCAGCTCCAGAGTTCATCGTATGTACCGGCGTCAAGATTTACAATGCGGTCGGTCAGGACGCAGCCGTCGTAGAGCACGCGCGGAAAAGTGACGGAACCGTCTTTCATCATGTAGTAAGCGTGATTCCAGCTTCCGGGACCGTAATAGTAGCTCATTATTCCGGGCGCTTCCCAGACGATATTTCCCTCAAGATCTATCTCTATCGCCTCTTCCGCCAGAGAATCGGCTGCTGAAGAATCTTTTGTGAGAGCTATGAGGATCGTCTGTTTTTCAGGATCCCACGTGACATCGCCGAAAGAGCTCGCGTACCACGGATCGTATTCGTAATACCAGACTATATATCCGTCTGTGTCAATCATAACTGCGACAGGAAAAATGTGCTCGAAAGTCGTTGCAGCATATTGGAAAAGAACGAAACCTTCCGAAGTTTTTTCGGCAACATGTTCCGTCAGATACATGGCTGGAAGATAATCCGGAGCGAATCCCGAATGAAATTCAGCTGTTGCAAGAAGTTCGGGTTCTTCTTCATCCGAATAGATTTCAATCGTGTAGTCAAGATTTTCGCGCATTCCCCAAAGGAAGAAATAATGTTCGTTTTTAGCCGTTTTCTCGCTGATCTTGTAGCCTTTATGGGTGCCGGAATAGTATTTCACGAAAGTTTTCCGCTGTTCTGTTGTCGAGAAGGTGAGCCTGCACGAAAGTACATTTTCTTTGTTTTCATCGACTTTAAGATCGTAAATCAGTTCTGTTCCGGGATCACTGTCGTCATCGGAAACTTCATCCGAATCGGAAATTTCGTCAGCGTCTGAAATTTCTTTCGGCGGAACATAATTTCCGTTTTCGCATGAAATACATGAAAATGCTAAAAAAATTAAAGTGATAGTAAAAAATCTACTCATTTAAAAACTCCAGCGGAGGCATAAATTTCCTCGCATTGTAAAGTTCTATCATAAAACCGTCTTTCTGATAGGTGTAGATTTCCCAGACGACCCTTCCGTCACGCGTTAGCTCGAAAACAGAAGAATTCTGCGGTGCCACGACATAACCTTTAGTTACAAGGAAATTTCCGTTTTCAAGATACTCGACATCGCCCCAGCCGGTGGCGGCAAACCAGCCGTGCCCCGAATCAAGTCCGTCGTATTCGAAAGTTATTTCAGCAGTCATTGTGTCCTCATTGATCTCGTATTCGATGATCCTTGAATAAAAACGCTCTGTCATTCCGTTGTCGAAAAAAAGAAGACGCTTTCCAGAAGCATCCATGAATTTGGGGTCGTGCGTACCGGCAGGCCACGGGAACTGATGATCGGAAAGCATAGTAAAATCACCGTCTTTGCCGAATTTCCATATCACTTCATGTGTTGAAATGTCGATCTTGAAAAAACCGAGCCAGAGAGAGTTGACATAAGCCACCCCTTTGTCCTTAAACATCATTGCCGAATTCGTATGCGTCCAGTCGCACCAGTAATCGTCGGGGTTCTGACATTCGACCGTTGAAAAATAGTCAGGAAGATCAAAATATCCCCAGTTCCAAAGTTCCGAATAATCCTTGTCGACATTTACCACCCTGTCGCTCACGGTCGTACCTTGATATTGTGCCCGGACAAATAGGATCGTGTCGTCTTCGAGTATCCGGTAGATATGATGCCAGGTCTGCTCACTGTAAAAAGAACCCGGAAGATCCGGAGATTGCCACACTATATTCCCCTCGAGATCGATCTCGATCCCTTCTTCAGCCTGGATATCGTCCATAAGACCTTTCTGCACGCCCAAAAATATGGTGTTCTGCTTTTTGCGGTAAAAAGGATCGCCCAAAAGTGAAAATCCTGGTATACGGTGCTCGAAATACCAGACAACAAAACCGTCGGTGTCGACCATGAAGACTATCGGTTCCATCCTTTCCTCGTCGGGCTCGGACTGCTGCGCCACTATCAGGAAACCGGGCTGGACACTTTCTTTTTCATTTGTGACAATAGACATCGGAAAAATGGAATCTGGGACTTTACCTGAATGAAATCCGGTGGTTGCAAGAAGTTCCGGGTTTTCTTCGTCCGAATAGATCTCGATTTTGTAATCTCTGTTTTCGCGCATTCCCCAGAGAAAGAAATAGTGCTCGTTTTTGGCCTCTTCCTCTCCGATTTTATATCCTGCATGCTTTTCGGAATAGTATTTTACGAAAGTTTTACGTTCCCCGGCTGTCGAAAAAGTGAGTCTGCACGAAAGGACGTTTTTGTCGTTTTTTTCGACTTTCAGATCAAAAAGGGGCTCTTGGGCCGTGTCGGGATCATTATCTGAAATTTCATCTTCGTCAGGCATTGAATCTGCACCGCTGTCGGAAATCTCTTGTGACGGAACGGAAACTTTGTTTTCACACGAAACTGAACAAATCAGTGCTAAAACGCAAAAAAATATAGAAAATCTGCGCATGGTCACTTCCTAAAAATCAAAAAACCGGACTATTCTACATTTTTGCCTCTAAAATGAAAATAAACTACACAAACTTTGAGAAAATATTATGATAGTGCGCTTTTACGCTTGTTTAAAAAAAAGAATTTGAGGTTTTTATATCAATTTTTTAGGAGGGTATCATGCAGATCACGTCTAGACTTGAAGAACTCAGAGCTTTGATGAAGGAAAAAAAGATTGCGGCTTACATCATTCCGAGTGCCGACCCGCACCAGAGCGAATACGTTGCACCGCGCTGGAAATCGAGAGAGTGGATAAGCGGATTTACCGGTTCTGCCGGAACGGTCGTCGTCACGATGAAAAAAGCTGGACTCTGGACTGACGGAAGATATTTCCTTCAGGCTGAAGCGCAGCTCGAAGGAAGCACGATAACCCTTTTCAAAATGGGACTCCCCGAAACTCCGGGCTACACAGATTGGATCGGCGGCGAACTCAAAAAAGGCGATGTTGTCAGTTTTGACGCTGCTGTAATGTCGATAAACGACGTTGACGACCTTAAAAAGACTTTTGAACCGAAAGGGATCAAAGTCGCTTCGAGCGAAGACCTCATCGACAAGATCTGGAAAGAGAGACCTGCATTCCCGAGCGGAAAAGCGGTTCAGCATCCTGTAAAATATGCAGGTGCCGGCAGAAAGGAAAAATTCGAAAGGATCCGCGGCAAAATGGCTGAACTCGGTGTTGACTACCACCTTTTCGCATCTCTTGACGACCTTGCGTGGATCTTCAACATCCGCGGAAACGACGTCGAATGCAACCCCGTAGTCATGGGTTTCGGCGTTATCGGCAAAAAGACGGCAGACCTTTTCGTAAAAGAGGGTAAATTCAGTAAAAAAGACGCCGATGCAATCGCAAAAGACGGTGTAACTATTCACAAATATGAAGAAATTTACGCTTTCATCAAAGGGCTCAAGGGAAAGATCTTCATCGACAAGGCGAGAACTTCGCAGAGCCTTCTTGACGCAGTCGACTGCAAGAAAGCGGAAGTCGTAAACGGCGAAAACGTTTCGCAGATAATGAAAGGGATCAAAAACGCAACAGAAATCGAAGGAATGAAGAAAGCGCACGTCATCGACGGCGTTGCAATGGTAAAATTCCTCTGCTGGCTCGACAAAAATATCGGCAAAACCAAAATCACCGAGATTTCGGCAAGCGACAAGCTCGAAGCGTTCCGCAAAGAGGGAGAAGGCTTCGTCGGACTTAGCTTTGACACGATTTCGGGCTACGGCGCTCACGGCGCGATAATCCACTACAGTGCGACTCCCGAGACCGACTGCGAACTCAAGCCGGAAGGGCTTTACCTCGTTGACAGCGGCGCGCAGTATCTTTTCGGCACGACCGACATCACGAGAACCGTCTCTAATGGGCAAACTCACCAAGAACATGAAGAGAGATTTCACGCTCGTACTCAAAGGTCACATCAGGATCGCTCTCGCGAAATTCCCGCAGGGATTCACGACCGGCGCAAATATCGATGCGTTTGCAAGGGAAGCGCTTTGGAAAGACGGCAAGAACTATCTTCACGGCACAGGTCACGGCGTAGGTGCTTACCTCAGCGTTCATGAAGGTCCGATGAGCATTTCTACCCGCAGAAGCGATACGAAGATCGAGCCCGGAATGGTCGTTTCGAACGAGCCCGGCTACTACGAGCCGAACCAGTACGGCATCAGGATCGAAAACCTTGTTCTTTCCGTTCCGAAAGAAAAGACCGCATGGGGACAGTTTGTAGGTTTCGAGAACCTCACGATGTGCCCGATCGACATCCGCGCGATCGAACCGTCACTTATGAGCGATGAAGAAAAGAAATATCTCAACGACTATCACAAACTTGTCTTCAAAACTTTGTCTCCGATGCTCGGCAAAGAGGAGAAGGCCTGGCTCAAAAAGATGACTGCCGCTATCTAAATTCTTGTCTGCTTCAGACTGCTTTTCGGAGGATAAATGCTGACTGAATGGAATTCGATAATCGACTGGATCGGTGAAAAATCACTTTCTGAATACGGAAAAGCCTCTCTCCACAAAACTGAAAGGCTCTCGATTGATGACTGCGAAAAGGAATTCGCTCTCATCGGCGAGGCTGCTGCGCTTTCGGCTGAATACCGCCCGCTTTTTTCGTTCAATCTCGACAGCGTGCGCCGCGTCATGTCTCAGTTCGAGGACAATGAACCGCTTGAAGCCGCTGATTACAGGGTGATAGGCGACTTTTTAGGCGTTGTCAGAAAAACGGGCGAAGAGCTTAAAAGGCACGGATTCACGCCGAAAATACACTCACTTCTCGATTTCGAATACAACGTCAGCCTGGAAATGACGATAAAGCAGGTCGTAAACGAAAAAGGGGAGATAAATTCCAACGCAAGTCCCGAACTTGCTTCTATCAGACGCCATCTTGCCGACACGCACAGAAATATCGGCGAAGAGATCAAAAAGATGATAAATTCGCCTGAATACGGCGGTTTTCTGCAGGAAGACTGGTTCACGATCCGTGACGATCGTTATGTCCTTCCCTTCAAATCGGTTTTCAAGCGGACTGTGAAAGGGGTGATCCACAACTACAGCCGCACAGGTCAGACGGCGTTTCTGGAGCCGATGACTCTGATCGAGCACAACAACTCGCTTTCTCTTCTCGCTGCGCGGGAGCTCGAGGAGATCATCAGGATCCTGCGCGAACTCCGCGGACTTCTTTTCAGAAATTACAACTACCTCGAAAAGTGCATCGAAAGAGCTTTACACATTGAACATGTATTTACGAAATATTTCTGGATGAAGGAAAACGGCTGCGCGATACCGGAATTTACCGAAGATTCGATGAAGCTTGAAAACGCGTGGTTCCCGCCTGTATTCTTAAGCCGCGGCGAAAACTTAGTCAAAAATGATTTCATCTTCAGCGATGAAGAAAAAATCATGGTCGTAAGCGGTCCGAATGCCGGCGGAAAGACTGTTTCGATCAAGACTGTTGCGGCGATTGCCGAACTTGCGGTGCGCGGATTTCCTGTCCCTGCAACAGCGGCGCGCCTTCCTTTTTTCGAGAATATTTTCCTCATTCTGGGCGACAATCAGGACGCTTTTGCCGGAGAATCGAGTTTTTCAAGCCATCTTCGTCTCTTAAGTGCGACTGCGGAAAAACTGGGCAGCCGCGATTTAGTCCTTATCGACGAGATAGGAACCGGGACTGACCCGCTTCAGGGCGGCGCTATCGCAGGTGCCTACCTTGAATTCGTCGCGGAAAAAGGATGTTTTTCTGTCGTTACGAGCCACCTTGCCGAAGTAAAATCTATCGCTCTGCAGAATAAGAAATTCATCCCTGTCGCTATGGGTTTTGACGAGGCAAAGGACAAGCCGACATACAAGTTTTCATACAACATCGTGGGTTCGAGCAACGCCCTTTCTCTTGTCCGCAAGATCGGTTTTCCGCAGGAATTCGTCGAAAAGCTCGAAAAACTTCTTCTTGCGAAGGAAAGCGGGGTCGAGCCTTTGATAAACCGCCTTCACAAAAAAGAGGAGCAGCTTGCAGCACTTACTGAAGAAGTCGAGGCGGCAAAGGCTACTATCAAAGCGGAAGAGCGCGAGATATCGGAACTCCGCAGAAAGCTCGAAACGAAGGAAAAGCAGTTTGAGGAAACGCGCCTGAGAAGCCTCAAAAAACTGGTCGAGATGGAGGAAGCTGAGTTGAAGAAAAAAATAGAAAAAGTAGGGGAGAAGGATGTTCCGCAGAAAGTCGTTCTTCTCAAAAAAGAGAAGGAGAGTATTCAGGACGCAATAAACCGCCAGACCGTCGCACTCGATACGAAAGAGGGTGACAAACTTGAAGACGTTCTCGACAGAGTCATTCCGGGAAAGACGGTGATTTACGACAAACTGTTGAAACTGGAAGGAACTCTGCAGAAAGTGAAAGGAGCGAAGGCTGAATACACGAGCAGCGGAAAACAGCTCGTCGCTCCGACTGAAAGGCTTCTCGTCCTCGAATTTTCGAAGGAAGTAAAGACGAAAGCGTCGAAAAATGCGGTCGAATCGAAGTATATAGAAATGTGCGACGTTCGCGGAATGTTCGTCGAAGATGCGGCAGAGAAGATCGAAAAATCGCTTGACACCGCTTTCGGAGGCGGGGCTGTCTCGCTTACGATAGTCCACGGTCAGGGAAGCGGAAAACTCAAAAAATTCATCCGCGATCTTCTTCCCGATCTTCAGAAAAGATACAAATTTACATTCGCGCCCGGCAGCAGTGAAGAGGGCGGCGATTCTGTTACGGTAATAAAATTTTAGGAGAAAAGTTATGCAGAAAATCGAATTTATGAATTTAAAGGCTGAATATGCGGCTTATAAAGAAGAATTTGACGCGGCGATCCAGGAAGTGTGCGCGAACGCAACTTTCATCATGGGGCCGCAGGTTAAGGAACTTGAAGCGAAACTTGCGGAATACGTCGGAACAAAAGCGGCGATCACATGCGGCAGCGGAACAGACGCTCTCATGATCGCGCTCATGGCGCTAGGAATCGGCAGAGGCGATGAAGTCATAACGACTCCCTTCACTTTTATCGCGACTGCCGAAGTCATTTCGCTTCTTGGTGCGAATCCGGTTTTTGTCGATATCGACGAAGAGAGCTACAACATCGATCCTAAACTTATCGAAAGCAGGATAACGCCGAAAACAAAGGCGATAATCCCCGTTTCGCTCTACGGTCAGCCTGCAGATATGGATGAGATCAACGCAATCGCCGCAAAACACGGGATCGCAGTGATCGAAGACGCCTGCCAGAGTTTCGGCGCGGTTTACAAAGGCAGAAAGAGCTGCAACCTTTCTACTATCGGCTGCACGAGTTTCTTCCCGTCAAAACCGCTCGGCTGCTACGGTGACGGCGGCGCGGTATTCACTAACGACGAAGAGCTTGCTGCAAAGATCGCAAGCCTCCGCGTCCACGGTCAGACCGCAAGATATTTCCACCAGTATGTCGGCGTAAACGGCAGGCTTGATTCGGTTCAGGCGGCAGTTCTCAATGTCAAGATGAAATATCTTGATGAAGCACTTGAAAAGAGGATCTCTGCTGCAAAATTCTACTGCGAAAATCTTGCAGGAATCAGCGGGATAGTCCTTCCGAAAGTCAGAAGCGACAGAACTTCGGTAGTCGCGCAGTTCTCGATCAGGATCAAAGAGCGCGAAAAATTCATCGAGCACCTTAAAAACGCAGGAATTCCGACGGCGATCCACTATCCGAAACCGCTCCATCTTCAGGCAGCTTATGAAAATCTGGGTTACAAAGCCGGCGATTTCCCTGTTTCGGAACGTGTAAGCAAAGAGATCGTAAGTCTTCCGATATCTGCTTTTATTACTAGGGAAGAACAGGGTTATATTGTTGAAAACATTAAGAAATTTTCCTAAATGAAACTTGTTTCGAAGATCGCGTTTTTTATTCTGTTTTTTATCTTTGTTTCAGCATGCAGTTCCGAAAAAAAGGCTGTCCTCATTTTTGAAGACGCCTTCGAACGCTCCGAAATAGGTGGAAATTACGAAATCCAGGGCGGCGACTGGAGGATCGAAAACGGAAAATTAAGGTGCGGCACGGCAAAAAACAGAAATCTGGTTCTTAAATCGGTCGATCTGCCGCAGAACGGGATAGTTGAGCTTACGATGAAAAGCTACAGCGATGCAGTCGATGTCAAATTCAACCTCTGGGGTGACGGAAAAATCCACGATCACGGCGACGGCTACACTTTCATTTTAGGCGGCTGGAACAACCGTATTTCGGTGATTTCCAAACTTCACGAGCACGAAAAAAAGAGAAGCGAAAAGAAAGAAAAACTTGAAAAAGAGACTCTCTACAAAATAAAAGTCGAGAGATTGTCTGATAAAATCAAGTGGTTCGTAAACGGGGAACTTTTTTTGGAATATAACGACGAAACGCCGCTCAAAGTTAGTGACGGTTTTTCAAAACTCTCATTTGCGAACTGGAAGTCGGATGTCGAATTCGACGATTTGAAAATTTACGCTTGGGAGGAAAAATAATGTTTATTGCAGTCGAAGGAATCGACGGAAGCGGCAAAAGCACGACTATCAAAGAACTCAAAAGATTTCTGGAGACGAAAGGGGAAGCGGTCTATCTGACTGCCGAGCCGACAGCACTTGCGACGGGTAAGATCGTGAGAAATTTCCTGAGCGAAACGAACGGTGACACTCCGCTTATTCACGAAATGCTCGCCCTTTCTTTCGCTGCCGACAGGATCAACCATCTCAGAGAAGAAATCTGGCCGGCGCTCAGGAAAAAACAGACAGTTATTACAGACAGATACTTTTTCAGTTCGATCGCGTACCAGTCACTCAACGTCAGCTACGAATGGGTCAAAGGGATAAACCGCTTTGCAACGCTGCCCGATGTGCTCGTCTTCATTGATGTCAGCATTGATAAGGCAGTGGAGAGACTGACGAAATTCCGCACTTCGACTGAAATTTACGAAAAACGCGACCTTTTGCAGCAGATCGACAGGAACTACCGCGAAGTTATCAAAGAGTTCGAAGACAAACTCAAAGTCATCTACCTTGACGGCAACCTTGAAATTTCTGAAATCTACGGCGATATCGAGAAGAAATTCGCACCGCTTTTCGCAGATAAAAAATAGTTCAGAGTTATTTCCCGAAAATATTCATTGACGCTGCTTTCAAAGCCTCTCTGACGCTAATTTCAGGATGGGCGGCGCGGACTGAATTCAGGTTTTTGCTGAAATTTCCGAAAGAAAAATGAGGATAGAAAAAAATCCTTTTTTTCAAAACCGGATTTTCCGCACATCTTTCTTTAAGTGTTTTCAGATATGCGGCGAAAAGTCCTTTTTCGGTAAGTTCGCTGCAGCCTGTGATCCAGAGTTCGCAGCTCGAGTTTTCAAGCATATCTACTGCGAGGTTTGCCATGAAAACTTGAGAATCAATAAATAAATCCTTGAATTCTTTGAGCTTTTTCAAGTCAAGTGTGCTTTTCGTGTGAATGAAAGTTTTGTTGAGCACGGCGACTTCTTCATCAAAATCGCTCACAAGAGAATTGTTTTTGAAAATATTCCGCGCCGTTTTGCCCGCTTTTCCGACTAAATAGCACTCTTCTTCCTGCTCGGTAACTCCCGGATTGTCGGCAACGAGAATGTATTTCAGATCTTTTAGTTTAAGCAGGTTTTTGTTGAAAACTGCCGCGTTTGAAAGAGGGTATCCGTAAGTTCTGCACAAATTCGCAACAGACTCAAAAAAATCAGGATTTTCGGAATTTACTTTGGAAATATGATCTTGAAAATTTTGGACTAAGTCCTGGATTCTATTCATAAACATGAACGGGGATCTCTCCTTTGATTCCGTAGTAGCAGCCTTCAGCCAAAGCTTTCATTTCGTCTTCGCCCGGGAAAACTTCAACATCTGCAATGAAGGAAACTCTGTCTTTGATCCAGCCGACAAACATTTTGTCGTAAGCAATACCGCCGGTGAGGATGATGACGTCGACTTTGCCGTCAAGAGTTGCAGCGAGTGCGCCGATCCCTTTTGCGACCTGGTAAGCCATTGCTTTGTAGACTAGTTCCCATTCCTTGTCGCCCGCTTTGACGCGCTGTTCGACTTCGTAGGCGCTGTTGGTGCCGAGGTAAGCGACGAGACCGCCTTTACCTTTGATCTTTTTCATGATCTGATCTTTCGTGTATTCGCCGCTGAAGCACATATTTACAAGCTGTCCTACAGGAACTCCGCCGCTTCTTTCGGGAGTGAACGGGCCTTCGCCGTTGAGTGCGTTGTTGACATCGATTACTCTGCCGCCTTTGTGAGCACCGATCGAGATCCCGCCGCCCATGTGAGCAACGATATAGTTAAGGTCTTCATATTTTTTGCCTCTTTCTCGGGCATATCTTCTGGCCACTGCCTTCTGGTTGAGTGCATGGAAAATGCTGCGTCTTTCGATTTCGGGCATTCCGGAGAATTTTGCGATAGGTTCCATTTCGTCGACGACAGATGTATCAACTGTGTAAGCCTTGACATCTTTTCCGCTCAGTTTTGATGCTTCTTTCGCGATCTCGTAAGCGATCGGAGCGCCGAGGTTGCAGACATGCTCGCCGATTTTCGGATGTTTGATGTCGTCGATCATAAGCGGGTTGATCTCGTAAACGCCGCCGAGGATAGGTTTGTGGAGACCGCCTCTTCCTGCGATCACATCGAGGGATGCGACATCGATCCCTTCTTCTTCAAGTTTTTTGAGAACGATATTCTTTCTGAAATCATACTGATCGAAAACACAGGTAAAACCAGCCAGTTCTTCTACGTCGTGCTTGATGTTTACGGTCAAAATCTCTTTTGTGTCTTCATAAACCGCCACTTTTGTGGAAGTCGATCCGGGGTTGATTGCCAATATTTTCATGACTCCTCCTATTTCATTGCCGCAGCGAGTGCGATCGAGTAAAGTTTTGATTCTTCGGTGTCTGCTCTGCTCGTAAGAACTATCGGAACGCTTGCTCCCATGATGACTGCCGCCGAATGTGCGCCGCCAAGGAAGTTCATCGATTTGTAGAGGATGTTTGCAGCTTCGATATCGGGGCACATAAGGACATCAGCGTCTCCGCCGACTTCGGTAACGATTTTTTTATGGGTGCACGCTTCTTTGGAGATAGCGTTGTCGATTGCGAAAGGACCGTCTACGATGCAGCCCGGGATCTGCCCGCGTTTGTTCATCATCGTGAGCATTGCAGCGTGAACTGTGGGTTCCATCTTCTCGTTTACGACTTCGACAGCAGCGAGAACTGCAACTTTCGGATTTTCGATGCCGACTCTGTGGCATGCTTCGACCGCGTTGTTTACGATAGCGACTTTCTCTTTGAACTCAGGCGCGATGTTCATTGCGGCGTCTGTGACGACTACGAGTTTGTGGTAGTAAGGAGTTTCGAAAAATGCGATGTGGCTTATCGTGCTGCCTTTTCTGAGGCCGTTTTCCTTGTCAAGAACTGCTCTGAGCAGATCTGCCGTCGGAACGAGACCTTTCATAAGAACTTCGGCTTCACCGTCTCTGATGACTTTTACGGCTCTCTGGCATGCAACTTTCGGCTTCGGCTCGTGGATGATTTTGATCCCTTCGAGGCTGAGTCCGATCTGGGATGCGATCTCTCTGATCTTTTCTTCGTGACCTACGAGAACAGGAATTACGATCCCTTCCTTCATCGCGTCTTTGATCGCGGAAAGGACAGGCTCGTCTTCAGCAGCTGCAACAGCGATCCTTCTGGTCTCATGACCTTTTGCCATCGTGATAAACTCTTTAATAGATTTAAATTCCATTTCTTCCTCCGAATGTTGTTAATAATCAAAAACCGGAACACTATAGGAAATTTTTTCGGAAAGTTCCATTTTTTTTGTTTTTTGTCAGCGCAAAGTAGAAATGTCCGGTTCGGATCATCCTGAGCAAAGTATAATGGTCAAGGATTTCTGGACAAAAAAATCCTCAAAAAAAGTGTTTTTTATCGCAGCATGAGCTGTCATGCCGTTTCTCCCGTTTTTCCGAAT
>CAJOMF010000088.1 GCA_905235605.1 uncultured bacterium | reverse complement strand
CTGATTACCGACGAGCCGCCGACAGACACATATATGCCGCCGGTAAACGAAAAAGCATCCGATCTGGCTATGCAGACAATGGCTGCTCAGAATGCGAAATTTATCGGGATCGACTCCTCAAGCACAAGCGGAAACAAGAATATTTCCAACTTTTTTGAATCTGTTTCCAGTGCTACGGGAACTCTTGACGCAAACGGCAAATCTTTCAACTTTACAGTCGGAAGCGATGCTATTGCGGCTGACGGTGAGGCAATGAGCGAGAAAATAGGAAAAGCGATAGAGTCACTCACATCTTTTGTCCAGATGGACGTATGGGTCGCAGGAAACGCCTCTGTTGAATGCAACGGGACCAATATCGCCGATTTTATAAAAGGCGGTATCCCGATCAAAGCCGAACCACCGGAAGGAGCTTCGATCGATACGGCAAACATGAAGTTCCGCGATGTAAATCCCGGAACAGTCGTAACTTTCGACGTTCAGTTCCACAACGACTTCTGTCCGAACCAGACGAACGCTCCTGTCCTTTACAAAGCCGAAGCAATGGTTCTGGGTGAAGGTGCCTACCTTTCCAAAAAGGAAGTTCAGATCATCGTTCCCGAAAGCGAAAGCAAATAAGTCAGAATTTACTTGCAAAACACATTTTTTTTCTTATAGTCCGCGCCGCGTGGGGCAATAGCTCAGCTGGGAGAGCGCGTGCTTCGCATGTACGAGGTCGCCGGTCCGAATCCGGTTTGCTCCACCATTCTTCTGTTTTCCCCCAATTTTGGAGAGTTTATGACGAAAACACCGGTCGATCTGCTTAAAGACAAGCCCTCAAAGGCGATACTTTCTCTCTCGATCCCGATAATCCTGCTCAACATCTTAAAAGGCGGCTTCAACATCGTCGATATGTTCTGGCTCGGGCGTCTCGGGAAGGATTTTCTTGCCGGAGTAAGCGCATCGGTCTTCATGGTCTGGGCAGTGAACGGTCTCACTGCGCTCGTCACGGTCGGCATCGTCGCCGGAGTTTCGAGAAATATCGGCGAAGGAAGGCTCGAAACGGCGAAAAGCAACTGCATGCGGGCACTGGAGCTAGCCTTTCTCCTCGGTGCAGCATGCTCCATTCTTTTCTTTCCGCTCATAAACCCGCTCGTCGATATGATAAAACTCGAATCGACAGCCAGGACGGCCGGAATTGAATATCTTCAGATAATGATCGGGACTTCCTTCGTTGCCTTCATGATGTTTTCGCTGCATTCGATACTCATCGCGTGGGGAGACACCAGAACTCCGGTAGTCGTTGAAATCATTACTTTTATTTTCAACATCGTGCTGAGTCCGCTCCTCATGTTCGGCTACGGTCCGGTACCGAGACTTGAAACAGTCGGAGCCGCAGTCGCGACGATAATATGCTACATGATCGCCTCCCTCCTCTACCTCGCAATCATCGTCAGAAACAGGTGGATCCGCCTTGCAAGAACCGGAGACGAGATCAAATTTTTACGCTACATCACGATCGGATGCCCTGTCGCGCTTTCGAGTATGTTCTTTTCGTTCATCTACTTTTTTATAGCGAAAGTTACCGCCAATTTCGGCTCGGGAGCGATCGGCGCAATGGGTATCGGACACAAAATCGAAAGCGTCTCATACTTCATCGCCCACGGTTTTGCATCAGGCCTTTCGACTTTTGTCGGCAGGAATATCGGCGCAAAGCAGGAAGAGCGCACTTTCGAAGCATCGATATTCTCATTCAAGGCGGTATGCCTCATAACCGCTGTTTTTTCGCTTGTCTCTATCGTCTTCGCTAAAGAATTCGTCGGGATATTCAACACCGACCCTGACCTTCTCCATCACGGGATGCGCTACCTCTGGTTCGTAATGCCGGCAGAAATAATACAGTGCGGCGGCATTGTCTTTGAAAACGGCACATTCGCCGGTTCGGGCTACACAAAACCGTCATTTTTTGTCGCCATGCCGATAATTTTCGCCAGGATCCCGCTTTCGTGGTTCCTTGCAGTCAGACTCGGGCTCGGCGCAAACGGAGTGTGGCTCACCATCGCCCTCACAATGATCCTTACAAACGGGATCTTCTGCATTCTGTACAGACAGAAAAAGTGGCTGAAGATAAAAATTTAAATTAAAGCACCGTTACGCAAAAAAAATATTTTTTTCCCTTGACAAACAAAAATCTGCGACTAAGTTAGCTCTCGCTAATTTAATTGCTCTTTAAAAATCTAATTTTTTATTACGAAATTTATTTTAGTTTCTTATTTTTGGTTTGTTTTTTTAACAATTTCAATTTATTGGAGGTTTTTATGCGTAATTTCCTTTTTGCAGCACTTATCTGCTGCACAGTATCTTTCCCGCTTTTTGCTCAGGAAAATGAGGTAAACGAAGAAACAAAAGAATCAAAAGTCGAGGCTGAGACTCCCGCTGAGGGCGAAGCCGAGGCTGAAGAAGAGGAAGACAAACTCGCTTTCGAGAGAAAGCCCTACTTCAATGCCACTGTTTTCGGCGGAGTTTCGGCAGGGATCAACGTCGAAGACGGCGATGTAAACAAGGAAGAGAGTTACGAAATCGGTCTCGACAACCTGATCCTTGATTTCCAGGGCGGCGACAGGATGTTCAACGGCCGCGCAATGGTCGATTTCGGCTCAGTCGATGACGAAGGAAAGATGACGCTCGATGTCATCAAAAACGTTTCTTTCAGAATGCAGCATCCATCGTTCAGGAACGCTGCGGGAACTTTCGGGCTTGATGTCAATCTTCAGGCGGGACTTTTCGAAATGCCTTTCGGTATCGAAACGGGTTACGACCATGAAGTCGCATTCGCAAATTCCGCGATAAAAGACGACTTTTTCGGCGGAGCCTTCAACGATCTCGGCGTTTCACTCGGCGTTGATCTCATTTTCTCGAAAGAATCCGACCTTGCGATCACCCTTTTCGCATTCAACGGCGCAAACGAAACGATGCTTGACGGCGAAGAAAACCTCTTCCGCGCTCCGGCATTCGGCGTTGACGTCCGTTTCAACAAAACCGGTGACTTTTTCGCTACCGCCGCGGCTTCTCTCGTTGTCGGCAAGGCTTACAGGAACTACGGTTTCGACGTTTACAATGTCGAAGACGACGAAATTACTTCCTACAAAAACGGCGAAGATCTCGACCAGGATAAAAACAACGTCCTCATGGCGATCGGCGCAGACCTCGGTTACAACGTAAACGACGATATTTCAGTCGGCTTCAAAGCTGAATTCGGCCTCACCCACCGCGCCCTTTACAACCCCGATTTCGAAAACGGCAAACTCATTTCCGACGGCGTTGACAAAGCAGGTTCGTCCTACACCTCATGGGGACTTTTCGCAATGCCTTACGTAACGCTCTGGGATGTCGATATGATGGCGAGAGTTTCATATTTCAAAGCTCCGTTCTACGATGCAATAATAGCAAGCAAAGATGATTCGAACCTCGGTGTGAACATTGCCGTTATCTACAACTTCTGCGACTATGCCGGGATCGAACTCGACTACGACTTCAACAAATCAAAGTTCCACGGCTACGGCGAAAAGAATGAAACCGTTTCCGAATCCCTCAACACCCACTCCATCGCACTCGCCCTTAGCGGCGCATTCGATTTCCTCTGGGAAGAAACCAAAGAAGATAAGTAAGTGTCAAATAAACGCATTATTCTGAGAGATTTTCCACTTTGTTTTTTTGATTTATCGTCGGTTTATCGTCGGTTTTGATTTCAGTGAGTGCTGGCATTTTGGCTCCGCCTGTTTTTTACATTCATCAGCTATTTCTTCTGCCATATTATTCAGCATAACGCAATCATTTCTGGTTATATGCCGTTTGCCGGCATCATATTCCCACGGACTGAGTATAAGCAGGTTTCCAGTTGCACAAGCATCAAAGAGGTTATCCTGCGGTTTGTAATATTCACGAAAACCGTTGTCCGCCAAATATATGAACGGCAGTTTTTCTTTAAGCAGGACTTCCATCACCTGCCGCTCCTGTGGTGAAATAAACGGCGAAACCATAACAGTGCCGTTACGGGCTGCAATAACACATCCGTTCATGTAGTCACGAAGCGGCTTGTCTTCGCCACGTTCAGCAGCCTCGACCATAGTCCGCCTGACATGCACTGGTGCAAAATGCCCGGCTTGCAGCAGTGCAACATTACCGACCCCGGAATAAGTCCTGCCAGAGATTTCTATGCCGTTTTGCACACGGAAAAAACCCGGCATAAGGCGTTTGGTGGCAAGACGCTGCGGGTTCATCTGTACATAGCGAAACATCGCCTGCAGTTGACAGCGTCGGGACATAGGTCGAATAAAAGGCATTTCAGTAAAAATGGGATCGACATCTAACTTTCGTTCATTGCCCTGAATACCATTCGGGTTATCATCATTTTTTTGTTCATTATCCCGAATATTATTCGGATGAACCGACAAACTATATTGTCTGCCAATTTTCTTTGCTCCCTGCCAAAATCCGCGAACTACGGTTCCTATGCCTTTGGGCATTTGCCGAGTAACATAGAGGATGGTGTGCAGATGGTCCGGCATTAAGCAATACTGCAGCAAACGGACTTCAGGATGGAAATCAGGGATTTTGAACATAATGCCAACTATTTTTTTACCTAACTCTGTCGCATCCACTCTCGCTTGCGCCGGGTCATTTTCCGGGATAACAAGCTTTCCTAAAAGCGGCTCTCGGCTCGGAACAACCATTGTTATATGGTAAATAGCGATTCCTTTCCACGCTGTGCCGCGTTCCTGCCAATGCCATTTGTCCGGTTCGTTAGACATATTACCCCATCCCCTTATTTATTTCGCGCATCTATTCACCAAAACGCGTTTCGCAACAATCCATCTTTATTTCTCCAACAAATAAAGACGGTTTTTCTTCTTGCATTAAAATATAAACTATCGATTTTGTTCTTGTCAGAGCGACATAAAACAAGCGTCTTTCTTCCGCATATATATAATCTTCAGGAATCGCCAACAATAGATTGATTATCGGATCATCAATCGTTTTGTTAGGAATGTTGCCAGCATTGATCAGTATGACAAAGTCACTTTCCAAGCCTTTTGATCCGTGAATGGTTTTATAGGACATTTTTAAACTGGGGAATGCGCGATTTGTTTCTGACTGGAACTTTTTGTTTATGTCTTCATTGGTTCTTCCCAAAATCAAGACTTCTGCCGAAGAATTGATTCCGGAAATTTCGCTGAGAGCCTGTTTCAATGCACCATAACTATTATCATAGACTTCATAAGTTATTATTCGAAGAGGATCTTGCAGGTGCTTATCTGATTTGATCTGCTTTTTAAACTGCAGCGGATTCTTCATTATAAACTTTCCGGCTATATCTTGTAATTCAGCAGAATTTCTATGGGTTGTCGTGATATAGTTGACTGTAGCATCTGGAAAAGTGGTTTTATTGAAATCCACAAAAATATTTATGTCGGAACCGTTAAATCTGTATATGGACTGCCAATCATCACCTACGACCATCAGCTTTGAATCTCCGTGTTTGACTAATTTTTTCAAGAGATTGAATCTGCTCTGGGAAATATCCTGAAATTCATCAACAAGGATATATTTGTAACAATATTTGTTACGGAATTTCGGCAAATCCAGAAAATCTGTTGACTGCAAGATCATGTCATCGAAATCAATTTTATCATTTTCTTTGAGCAATGAGGTATAGTAATCATAAATTTCCTTGGATATTTCGAGGAACATTGTCGTTCTCTGTCTTTCGTAACCTGTTCCAAATACAAATGAATCGAACTTTGTGTTATCTCTGAATTTTGATTTATAAAGGTCTAAAAATGTTGCCAAAACATCCATGAATTTTGAGAAATCATGACCTTCATATAAGTTCGAAACCGTTTCTTTGACCTGTTTTGCAGTCAATGGTTTGAATTCGACGCCTTTTTCTTCCAATTTCTTTTTTAAATTGGTGAAAATCTTTCCGTTCGAGAACTCGTAGGAATATGTTTCTATGCAGGTGGTATGATTCTCTCGATGTATTTTTCTTTTCCAATCAATACCTTCAAGATAATCTTGTTCTTCATTATATGAATACTGGCGAGCTCTTCCGTCTTTATCTATTCCGTAATGTTCTATGTAGATTTTATATTTCGGCAGATAAAAATCTGGGCAATATCTGCGTCTATCCAAAGTTGCAGTATTGATTTCATAAGGTTTTTCATACTCATATTCTATGCCGTTAACAAACAGAAAGTTGGCTATAACCAATTCCTGAACACTCCTAACATATTCCTTTTTAGCCGTAACATTGTTTTTGGGGTCTTTATTGAGACTTTTCAGGGCTTCTTTCAATGTCCTATATGGCTTTTTTAATGTCCAGTCTTGTTCTTCCTCATCGTTTTCCTTTTTCCGAAAATCAAAAGTGATTGAACGAATATAGCAGGAAAAATATTTAAATATCTTCCGGGTAAATTTAGTGTCAGAAGAAAGTCGTTCTTCAAAAAATGCTTTTATGTGAGACAAAATCTGGTCTTCAATGGCCTTTTTCTCGCCATAATGCTCGGTTAAAATTGCATATCCCAAAGAATGGAATGTTTCTGCTTTCATTTTCGGCGAGACTCTGGCAACTTTCTTATTGATATCATCTACAGAATCCCTCGAATAAGACATCAGCAGGATTTCATTTTCTTTTGCCAGATTGTTTTCCAGCAAATATTGAATTTTGCCGCATATAGTCAGTGTTTTTCCCGTTCCTGCACCGGCAACGACCAAATTGTGTTTGGAATCGCACAAAATGGCTCTTCTTTGCTCATTGTCCAATGAACGACCGCATATATTGCTGAAAATCGGATCGTTCAAGTGGCTTTGTATAAAGTCTTCGTTATGATCTTTAATCATTTCCACAATCGAATCATATTCTTCTTGAATATATTCAATGAGGTGACATTGCTCGATTTCTTCCAAGTTTAAATCATCGAAAAAAGGATCGTCTATCTCCAAATACTTATCTGGAAACCCTGAATTAAGAAGTTCGCTGTAACTACATTGAAAATCCCAGAACAAAGGGTCTGTTAAAAAATCATCGTCTATCGCTTCAGTAGCAACTTGATTTGATTTTTGAAATTCTATTTTGGCATCAATATCCTTTACTATTTTATCAGTAAATTGCTTTGTACTTTGAGAATTTCTATTTATTGCTCTAGTGTAATTATGAGCCTTAATTTTGTCCAAAAGTTGTTTTTCCTTTTCCTCTCCGCAATTAGTGTCGTAGAGCTTGATTTTTCCGATTATAGAGTAAAGACTATCAAAAAATGGATCGTTAGGCTCCAGATATCTGTTGGGGAATTGAGACATACTCGATTGAAAAGTATCGATTAAAGAATTTAATATTTCTTTTTGAAGGGGGTTAGAGCATTGCTCTTTTTTTGTTGTTTCTGGACAACAGGCTGTAAATTTGGTTCTTCATCAAGATTTTCTAGAATATCTTCCAGTTTTTTATCGGGATCGAACTGGGCCGCTCCAATGAATGAAAGTAAAGAAATTGAAGCAAATACTGTAGTCAAATCATAACGATTATCATATGACGAAACTATAGCATAAAGTCCAGTTATGACTCCGACAAATATCAATAAGTGCCGCATAATTACTATTCTCTAAAAAAACACGTAACTAACCCTTTATCTTACTCATCAACTCCGGCATATATTGCCTGAGATGAAATTTTTGTTCGTATGTTGGACAAAACGACAAAAAACTTGAAAATTATAGGGAAAAGCAGGGATGATGCAAGTTAAAGCACCGATCCGGCGCAAATAATCCTCCGATTTTCTTAAAAAAATTCTAATCAATCATTTTTTTGAAAAAACTTCCATAAAAAAGTATGGATTTTGCCAAGTCAGGCGTTATATGCCTGAGTTCGCGAGTATAATCGACTCCGATTATTTTGTTTTGGGAGGCAACAGATGGCGAATCTTGAAAGAGTGGCTTTCATAAACCACATGATCAAAGTCAAAGGTTTCGTGACGAGGAAAGAGGTGGCGGATCATTTTGAAGTTCATATCGACACGGTTATGCGCGATATCGAATATATGCGGACTTTCCTTTCCGCGCCGCTGAAATACAAAAAAGGCAAAGGCGGCTATGTTTACGAAACGCCTTTTGAGATGCTTTTTGACTCGTTTGACGAT
>CAJOMF010000087.1 GCA_905235605.1 uncultured bacterium | reverse complement strand
GCAAATTTGATGGGTTACAATGTTTTCTGGGGGAAATGGCATTTGTGGAAACGTATCGGGAGACCGACAGCTATAATCAGAGATTTAGAGTGTTACTGCAATGAAACAAATGTTTGTCCGTTGGAACCGGCGACTGAGGAAGAACTCAACCGCAAACCGCCGCTTGCACCTAGTGCATCAAAAGTAAGAGATGAAATTCTGGAAAGGATCAAAGAGGAAAAAGTTCAAAAGTTCTGCCGAAATTTGACGGAAACGAAGTCCATTTCTGCACCATCACGGAGCGCGAACTCGGACAATTCGGAAATAACGGCTATTGCCCCACAGCCGCACAGATGAACAGATATTTGAAGTCATAGCGAAGAATCCCACAGATCTTTCACTTTGTGCTGACAAAACAAATTTTTATTTGACAAGCCCCTTTTAAATCGTATTATCGCGCCGTTCCGAGGTGCTGAAGGTTCGGCATCGAAGAGTTTTTTTATCAACTTATCCAAAAGAGGTGTCTGATGGAGAAGAGAGTCGGATCAATCCTGATCATCGTTACAGAAAAAGAAAATGTCCCGAAATTAAATTCGATCCTTTCGCAGCACGGAGATATCATTGTCGGCAGAATGGGGCTCAATCTGGGTCTTGCCGCGGCGCATGTGATATCGCTCGTCGTTCACGGAACGACTGACCGTATAGCTTCGCTTACGGGAAAGATCGGGAAACTCAAAGGTTTTGAAGTAAAATCGGTTTTAAGCAAGTATGTAGAAGAAGATGGAGTTGAAAATGAAGTCACTGAACACTGAAAAGATTTTTATCGACAGAGAGAAACTTTACGGCCTTATTGACCAGAAAGTCACTGACAGCCAGGTCGATGAAGTGCTCAACCGCGCAATGCAGCTCAAAGGGCTTGACCTCAAGGACGCTGCAATACTGCTCAACATCAAGGACGAAAAACAGCGCAACAAGGTTTTTGAGGCTGCCGGCAAAGCAAAAGAAATAATTTACGGCAAAAGAATAGTCCTCTTTGCGCCGCTTTATCTCGGTAATGTCTGCACGAATAACTGCGTTTACTGCTCATTCAGAAAGGACAACGCGGCACTCAAACGCGCAATACTTACCGACGAGCAGATCCAGGACGAGACGAGACTGCTCCTTAAGATGGGACACAAAAGACTTCTAGTCATCGGCGGCGAAGCGAGAGCGACGGACGTTGAATACTACGCTCACTCGATCAGAAAAGTTTACGAGACGAACTGGAACGGCAACACCGTCCGCAGGATCAACGTCGAGATCGCACCTCAGAGCGAAGACAACTTCAGACTTCTGAAAAAAGAGAAGATCGGAACATACATCTGCTTCCAGGAAACCTACGACGAAAAGCTCTACCCCGAGTTCCATCCGAGCGGCCTTAAGGCTGACTACGGCTGGAGACTTCTCGTTATGGACAGAGCTCTCCGCGCAGGACTCAACGATGTCGGTATCGGCGCACTTTTCGGACTTACAGACTACCGTTTCGAAACTCTTGCACTTCTCGAGCATGCAAACCACCTCGACAAGACTTTCGGGATCGGACCGCACACGGTCAGCGTCCCGAGGATCGAGCCGGCTGAAGGCGCACCGCTTTCATACGCTATCCCGCATCCCGTAAGCGATGACGAATTCATGCTTTTAGTCGCTGTAATCAGACTCTCCCTTCCCTACACCGGAATCATCCTTTCGACAAGGGAAAACGACAAGATCAGAACGCGCCTTCTTCACTACGGCGTCAGCCAGGTCAGCGCTGCAAGCAGGACAAATCCCGGCGGCTACGAAGAAGACGAAGCAGGCGCACAGTTCTCGCTCGGCGACCACAGAAGTGTTGACGAAGTCGTCTCCTCGCTCATCGACGGCGGCTACATTCCTTCATTCTGCACAGGCTGCTACCGCAGAGGCCGCGTAGGTGCAGACTTCATGGATCTCGCAAAACCGGGACTCATCCACGAATTCTGCCTTCCGAACGGAATGCTCACATTCAAAGAATATCTTGAAGACTTCGCTTCTCCCGAAACCAAGGCGAAAGGCGAAAAACTTCTTGTCAAACTTATGGATGACATCGAAAATCCTGAAAGAAGAGCAAAAACTCAGGAACTTCTCGGCGAAATCGAAAAAGGCAAAAGAGACCTCTACTTCTAAACCGCAATTTAGATAGATTTTAACAAGCCTTCAATGCGGGCGGAACGATCCGCCCGTTTTTTTATTTAAGAAACTTCACCCTTTTCTTAGTTTTGCGAGCATTGCTTCGATCATTTTGTTCTGATCTATGGGCGGTCCGCCGTATTTTTCGCCGTTGAGTTCAGCTTCTTTAATAAAAACAGATGGCTCGGTCTTTCTGGTATTTCCGCGGAATGAAACAGTTTCGGGAATCGTTATCACAAGTCTTTTTCTGGCTCTCGTGAAAGCGACATAAGCAAGTCTGCGCTCTTCGTCGACGTTGAATTCCTCTATTGCAAGGTGATTCGGGAAGCCGCCCTGATAAAATCCGGGAATGAAAACGCGGTCAAATTCGAGCCCTTTCGCGCTGTGAGCCGTGATTATCGTCACTTTTCCGTCGCGGCTCTCCTCTTCTCCGCTTCCCAGAAGGGAAACATTGTTCACGAAACGGGCAAAAAACGACCGCGCGGTTTTATGTTCCAGAAGTGACGGATCGGTAGAAACCGCATCGAAAAAAGCCGAGATGTTGTCGAGTTTTATACGTGCCACATCTTCGTTTTCTGCACTTTTTCTTATCTCGTTTTCAATTCCGGTTTCCTTGACTAAAAACGTAGTGAACTGAAGCGGATCTGCCGATTCGAATTTCTGCTTAAGTTCGTGCATCAAAGCTGAAAAACCGCCCAGAGCCGAGATCTGTTCCGTGCTGAAAAGCGTTTTGTAGATGCCGAAATCTTCGACAAGCTGCATGGGAGTAAGTTTCATCGAAGCAGAGACGGAAAAAAACTTTTCCATCGTGCCGCTTCCGATTCCTCTGGCAGGATAGTTGATTATCCTTCGAAGATTTATTTCATCGTGCGGATTTAGAAGGATCCTGATATAAGCCAGAATATCCTTGATCTCCTTGTTTTCAAAGAATCGGCTGCCGCCTACAACAACAAACGGAATGCCGAACTGCGAAAAGGCGACTTCAAAAAAGCGGGTCTGGAAGTTGGCGCGGACGATAACAGCGATGTCGTTGTATTTCACCCCCTCCGACTTAAACTTCATTATCTCTTCCGCAGTGAACTCCGCTTCCTCCTTTTCATTCTGCTTTTTGACGACTTTTATTCCATCGCCGGCCTCTCCATGCCTTGACGCAAAGCACTTTTTAGGGCTTCTTTTCGCGTTGTGGGCTATGAGTTTTCCCGCAGTATCGACGATCTCGCTTATCGAGCGGTAGTTTTCCTCAAGTTTTACGATCGTGACATTCTCGAAATCGCGTTCGAAATTGAGGATGTTTTCAACATTTGCGCCTCTCCAGCTGTAGATGCTCTGGTCGTCGTCGCCTACGACGCAGATATTTTTGTGGACGGAAGAAAGAAGTTTGACGAACTCGAACTGCGCATTGTTGGTATCCTGATATTCGTCAACCATTATATATTTGTATTTTGAGGCATATTTAATGCGTACTGCGTCGTCTTTTTTCAACAGACCGAGCGTCAGAGTTATCAGATCGTCGAAATCAAGCGCTGCACGCAATTTCATCGCACGGCAGTAAGGCTCGAAAAGCCTGTTTGCAACAGCGTTCGTAAGGTTTGAAACAAGAAACGATGTCTTTTCCCGAAGCGACGGATCGTTTTTCATTTTTGAAATAGCCGAGACTACAGCCTGAGCCGAGAAACGCTCCGCAGAGACTTTTTCATCAGCCATGACGCGCTTCATGAGTTCGCTCTGCTCATAAGGAGAATATATCGTAAAATCTGATGGATAGCCTACTTTTTCATATTCTTTGCGCAGAATCGAAAGACCGAGGGCGTGAAAAGTGCAGAGTGTGACTCCCGTGGACTTTTCTTCGTCATCCAGAAGCGAATGGAGCCTCTCACGCATCTCTTTGGCAGCCTTGTTCGTAAAAGTGACGGCGAGAATGTTCTCCGGCGCGACACCCTTTCCTTCGACAAGCCAGGCGATCCTGTGCGTTATAACACGAGTTTTTCCGGAACCGGCACCAGCAAAAACAAGGACTGCTCCTTCCGTCGTTTTTACCGCTTTTTCCTGCGGTGTACTAAGATTTTTATCCACTTTATTCAAACTTAGCTCCAATTAACGATAATTAGCGTCTAATCAAGCAAAACATGATAGGTTTTCCACATTTTTTCAACATTATTGAGACTTTTATTCAGTTATATAACTTTCCCACAAAATTTCCTTAGTGAAAGTAGGTAACACTTCGATTTTATTAAATAAAGCTAATGCACATTTTTTTGTGCAAATTAAGAAAGCCTTTGATATCTTAGCGTATTTCGGGCAAAAAAAGAGCGTTTGACAACACAAATGTGGAAAACTTTCCGATGTGTTGAAAAACCGTGTAAAAGTTCGTAATTCCGCCATATTTTACATGAATCTGCGGTTAAAGGAACGTACCAGTACTTTTTTATCCCCGTTTTCGAGCCGGATGACCGAAAAAACAAGAACGCCGACTTCTGCTTTATCCGCAGAATCAAACAGTTCAAGCTGCGGACGGATCATGCTTCTCCGAGCGGCTTTGTAAGTGCCTGTAAGTATAAGATTTACCGGATTTTCCTGAATGCCGGTAAAGGCGTCTGAAAGCTCTTCTTCAGACGATTCAGGATCATTGTAGAGATAATAAACGACAAAATCGCTATCCTTGTCCGGCAGATGAGTATACAAATCTGACGATATCCTGCCGTCCGAAGGTTTTTTATCCTCCTCCCGCTGTTCACCTTGAACCATCGGAAGATCGTCGCCGCGCCGTTCAGGCACGATCGAAGAAACAAAAAACGAGATTTTATCCTTTTTCACTTTTTGAGGTTTGACAAATTTCAGAGTATCGTCACCTTCAAGCGCATAGAGAATCAGCGTATTGTTTTTATTGCATTTTTCAGCTTTGTCAGCTTCAAGGAAAACAATATCTTCAAAAACGATCCCCTCTTTGAAGGAGTTCAGAAGGACCACGCAGCCGTCATCTTCGGAATATGTTGAAAAAGATAAAAAGAAAACCGCCAGAACGATAAAAGGAATTAAAAGCGGTAAGATTATTAGTTTCTTCACGATACTTTGAACAAAAGTGGTCGGGATGACTGGGTTCGAACCAGCGACTTCTGCGTCCCGAACGCAGCACTCTACCAGGCTGAGCTACATCCCGACCCAAAAAACGTGCGCTTTATAGCAACTTATTTTTAAATAGCAAATTTTTTCTTCACTTTTTCACAATACCCCGAATTTGTTTGACACTTTCATAAAAATTGTGTAATACGCGCCTGCATTTTGACGGAGAATAACGATGAATGCCGAAGTTCCTGAATTTATTAGTGAAAATGAAATCGAAGAATATCTGCCGCACCGCGGGAAAATGCTTCTGCTTTCGCGCATAGTCAGTTACGACATGGAAAAACATATCATAACCGGCGAATACGACATCACGAAAGAGTGCATTTTTTATGAAAAAGAGGGCGACGGCATCCCCAGCTGGGTCAGTTTCGAGCTTATGGCTCAGACTGTCTGCGCTCTGACGGGGATCGCCCACAAACTTTTCGGCAGAAAGATCCTTCCCGGAATGATCCTTTCGGTCACAGGTCTCACAACCGAACTTGAATGGCTCAAAGCGGGAAAAACGGTGAGGATGCGGATGGTCGAGGATTTCTGTGACGAAGAATCGGCGCTTTATAACTACACCGGAGAACTTTTTATCGTCGGAGAAGATGAAAAACCGTCGGTAAAGGCGAAAATCTCGGCGATAGAAATTGAAAGTCTTGAACAATTAAAAGAAATAAGGGGGCGTTATCTTGAGTAATTCCGACAAAACCATACTCGTAACAGGCGCAAGCGGCGGCATCGGAAGGGCTATCGCAGTTGAAGCGGCTAAAGCGGGATATTATGTGATCTGCCATTACAACAGAGGCGTTGAGCGCGCTCAGGAAACTCTGGATCTTATAAAAAATGCCGGCGGGAACGGCGAAATCGTGAAATTCGACGTCTCGAATAGAGAAGAATGCCGAGAAATACTTAACAAAATCACCGAAGAAAAAGGTCCGATCTGGGGGATAGTCAGCAATGCAGGGATCACCCGCGACAACGTCTTCGCCGCGATGAAAGGCGACGAATGGGATGACGTCATCAGGACCGATCTCGACAGTTTCTACAACGTGATCCAGCCGCTCGTGATGCCGATGGCGCGCAGAACGAACAAACGCGGCGGCAGGATAATCACTATCTCTTCGATAACCGGCATCATCGGAAACCGCGGACAGGTGAACTACAGTGCGGCAAAAGCGGGGATCATAGGTGCCACGAAGGCTCTCGCTATGGAACTTGCATCACGGAAAATCACTGTCAACTGCATCGCTCCAGGACTAATAGAGACCGACATGATCAAAGGGATAATCCCTGAAATGTATGAAAAAATAGTTGAAAGCATACCGATGAACCGCGTCGGAAAGCCTGAAGAAATCGCGGCGACCGCGCTGTTTTTACTTTCGGAGGAAGCCGGATATATCACGAAACAGGTGATTTCTGTAAACGGAGGAATGGAATGAACTTTTTTAGGCATGACGGCAAACGCCGTGTCGTAGTAACCGGAGGCGGAATGCTCTCTTCGCTCGGAAGAAGCTGGGAGGATGCTTTCGCGAACCTGAAAGCGTGTAAAAACAGGATTTCATATATGCCCGAATGGGAGCGTTTCACAAAGATGAATACGCGCCTCGCTTCGCCTTACACAGAGGAACTCCCGACTTATCCGCGCAAAAAGATACGCGGAATGGGAAGAGTCGCGCTACTTTCGCTCGTCGCAACTGAAGATGCCCTCAGAGTTGCAGGACTTCTCGCTGAAAACGGAGATGTCATCGAAGAACTCAAAAACGGCCGTACAGGGATTGCCTACGGCACCTGCATGGGTAGTCTGGATGCCGTCAACGCTCTCGCCACGATGATGACGACAGGTGACACGTCGAAATTCGACTCCCAGACCTACATCAAGGCAATGCCGCAGACGAATGCCTGCAACCTCTCGGTTTTCTACCAGATCCGCGGCAGAATGATAATCACGGACACTGCCTGCACTTCAGGAAGCCAGGCAGTAGGTTACGGATACGAAGCGATCGCATACGGCAGACAGGACATGATGATCTGCGGCGGTGCCGAAGAGATGTCGGCCCCCAATGCGGCGATCTTCGACACTCTGGGACAGGCAAGCTTCAAAAATAAAACTCCCGAACTGACACCGCGCTGCTTCGACAAAGACCGCGACGGTCTCGTCATCGGCGAAGGTGCCGGAACTTTGATATTAGAAGACCTTGAACACGCAGTAAAACGCGGTGCGAAGATATTCTGCGAAGTCGCAGGTTTCGCAACGAATTCCGACGGTTTCCACATCACGAGCCCCAACTACTACACTCAGGGTATCTGCATGGAAACGGCTCTCGCGAATGCGAACATCACTTCGGAAGATATCGGTTACGTCAACGCTCACGGCACGGCGACCTACTACGGCGACATTTCCGAAACGACCGCTGTACACAACGTTTTCCAGCGTCCAGTCCCCCTTTCATCGACAAAAAGCTACGTCGGACACCTGCTCGGTGCATGCGGCGCGGTAGAAAGCTGGATCACGATCAACATGATGAACGAAAACTGGTATCACCCGAACGTAAACCTTGACGAACTCGACCCGCAGTGCGCGCCTCTCGGCTATATCAAAGGCCAGGGCATGGAAAAGGACTGCGAATACGTCATGTCGAACAACTTCGCTTTCGGTGGGATCAACACATCCCTTATTTTCAGGAAATTCAAATAAATTTTCCCTCGGACAGCGTGAAAACAGCTCAACTGCATCCCGCATAAACTGCTGAGGAGTTTTAACCGTGGATCTTCGGCCTTACTGTCGGAGAAACATCGAAATCGAGATCTGAAAAATTTCCTTTTAAGAAGTCGGGCATTGCCGCAGATGCGACCATAGCTCCGTTGTCCTGACAGTATTTGAGTTCGGGCATATAGAGCGCAAGCCCGTATTTTGAAGCGATATTTTCTGCCATTTTTCTGACTGCGCTGTTCGCGCTGACGCCGCCCGAAACGACGAAAGCAGTATATTTTTTCCTGCTTAAAGCAAGTTTCACCTTTCTTTCGATAAGTTCGACGATACGGTTCTGGAAGGAAGCCATGAGAGACGGCATATCGACCTCGCCTTCGTCAAGAAAACGTTTCACGGCCGATTTTATTCCGCTGAATGAAAAAACGATGTCATCAGCATATTTGTTGTTATTCTTGAGTAAATACGGCAGGTTATATTTCTTCGCATCACCAGTTGCCGCCATTTTGTCGATTACCGGTCCGCCGGGATAGCCGAGATCAGCCATTTTCGCGATTTT
>CAJOMF010000086.1 GCA_905235605.1 uncultured bacterium | reverse complement strand
GCAGTAACACTCTAAATCTCTGATTATAGCTGTCGGTCTCCCGATACGTTTCCACAAATGCCATTTCCCCCAGAAAACATTGTAACCCATCAAATTTGCTGGATCTGTTGAAAAATTGTTCCCAGTCTGGCAGTATGTTTTCTGCTTGTCAAAGCGGTAAAAACAGCCAAACCAATCAAGAGTTCCGATCATTTCTGAATATGAAATTCTGTTACCTTTCAGCATGTCTATTTCCCAATCTGCGGCATTTTGGTGCTTCTTTTCGACTTTATACTCTGCATATTTAGGATTCCTCAAGTCTTTTAAATCAACTTCAACAAATGTTGGTCTTCCGTAAACATTATAAACAACCCTATATTCATTATCCAAATCGATTCTCGGACTATGACCTAGTTCTTCATTGCCGGATTCATCCTTTCTGTTCAGTTTGAAGCACTCGTCAATATGCCTTGGATATTTACGTAAATCACAGTAATAAAGTTCCCGGTTGTTTGTGATGAAAGTCAGATGGTCTCCGACTATATTGCCTTCTCCCGCATAGTTGTTGATTCCGCCAAGTTCATGCCATTCCCAGTCTTTGGATGAGGCATAGATCGTTTTGTCTCCGGTCAGACGCAGCAGAGCCCAGTTTTTTCCTGCAAACGGAGGCCTCAAAAATTCATCTTTATGTCCATAATTATCACGAATGAATTCATAAAAATAACCGTTTTCTGTTCTTAGAATGGAAACTGTAAAAACTTTATAAAACTCAGGATTTAACCCTGGATATCTGTCAAAAACTTCTACGATATAACGACCTTCGTTGAAAGAAAGAGCCCTGTTTTGTCCCAAGGCTTTATATTCATCTTTTTCAGGATCATATTCAATGATTATTCCTAAATGCCGACCTAATTCCATTCCTGCAACTCCGTCTGACATCCCGTGAGACCATACGATTCCCACATTTGCTTGAAAGTTATTCACTGTCAACAAACGGTCGCAACTACTGACAAAAGTGTCCAGGGTTTCTTTTGTTTTCGGGTGCATATCCGGCAGTTTGCACGGCCACGGGTAACATGAACGTTCTTTTGTTTGGTTGGGATCTTTTTCCTGTGCTTCAAGATAGAGTTGATATACTTTCCAGTTTCCCCATTCCCAGATGTTGCGGACACACTGCGGATCGTTTTCAGTCGGTGTGTCACAGCCGGGACGGCAAAAAGTCGGCTTACCGTTTGCATCTTTGAAGGGAAACGGTGTTTTGATCGTGTTTTCGTTGTAGCGCAGATCGAGACATTCGGCATTTTCAGCGGTGTCGGAATCGTTGTCTTGATCGCCATCAGCATCCGACGTTTCTTCAGAATCTTCGATAGGATCAGCATCTTTGTCTGAATCTTCATCAACAAGAGTTTCAGTTTCCTGCGTGTCAGTGTCTGAATCAGAAATTGAGTCGGAATCGTTCGAAGATTGGGAGGACGAGCAGGAAAAAAGAAAAATTAACCCTAAAACAACCAAAAACGACCTTGAATGAAGCGGCATTTTGAACCTCCTGAAAGTGATTGTTTCAAAACAACAAAGAATTATATTTTCTGTTGAAAAGCTGTCAAGAAAGAAAAAATAATAAATCGCAACAAAATCAAAGGTTTTGGCAATATTCAGACCTTCGATTCAACCTCTGTCCAGTTTTTGTTTACCACTATACATCGCTACCTAACGCAACAAGTTGCAATCCTCACAATAAAAAGTAAACTCTCCCGCGGTTTTTAACGAGGAGGCACAATGTTTTCAGATAAAATACGTAAAAAAATTGAAGGATTTCCCATCGATCCTGTATATCTTCTTATGATTTTCTCATTCATATTCAGGATGATCAACTTCATGGGAATAGCTCAGGGCGACGACTTCCCGTACAGCACACTGGCAAACAGATTCGCCAACGGCAACTTTTCAGCCGGCTTCATTTTCGATACCAGATGGGTCGTTTTCGCTCCGGCGGCACTTCTTTACAAACTGTTCGGGGTAAGCGACTTCACTTCTCTTCTTCCCACAATGGTTTACGGCGTTTCAAGCGTCTGGCTGGCTTACAAAATAATAGAAACCGAAACCGACAGGGCAACTGCGATCGTCACGACTCTTTTCTACATTACCTACCCGATCGTCGCCATATTTACGAACTTTCTCCAAGTCGCGGCACCTCTCGAATTTTTCACTCTGCTGACCGTCTATTCATTCCAGCAGGGGGCAAAAAGCGAAAAAACAGGCTGGTTCATTCTCGGAGGCTTCGCTATAGGCTGGATATTTTTCGCAAGAACGACAGGGCTTTTCATCGCGCCGCTCGTATCGATTTACGTATGGTACAAAAAAGGTTTCAACAAAAAAACCGTTCTCTGGGTCGCATGTGCAGCGCTTGTTTCGCTTGTTCCGGCGATATTTCAGGACTTTGTCTATCTCAAGATCCATAACAACTTTTTTCACACCTTCGAACTCAGCAGAAAAGTTGTCGAATACCAGAACAGGATGACCGATGTCGATCCGAAAGACCTCTTTTTCTACATAAGAACCGTTTTCACAGCCGGAAACTTCGCACGCTGGAAAACATTCGGATTCGGAGGTTACTTCACAGTTGCCGCGCTTATAACCTGCATCGTGAAAATCTGCCTGAAAAAATGCGGCAAAGAAGTCATTTTCCTCATCTGGTTCGTCTCCTACTTCCTTTTCATGTCGTTCGCACCGACAAGCCTGAATCCCTACACCACACTCATCAGAAACAACCGCTATACGATAATTTTCGTTCTTCCTCTATGTGCTATGTGTGCCATCCTTCTTTGGGATTTGGTCAAAACGAAAAAAATCGCCGCAAAAATAGCTGCTCTGCTGATTTTTCTCACCATTTTTATAAGCAACATCTATTTTTCTCTGGATAACAGCAAGTTTTACAAAACAACCAGAAACAACCAGAAAGAATCGATGAAAATACTTCTTTCAAACTACCCGGACACCACGATATACCTCGCCGACAGGAACATTTATTACCGCATAGACTACTACTCGGGCTACACGAACCACAACTATAAATTCATAAACTCGCTCAAACAGATAAAAAAACCAGGAGTTTTCCTGATCACGCATAAATTCAATTCAAGTGCGTCGCGCTTCAAAATATCAAAAGAAGATCTGAGAAAACTGCGCAGCAAACCTCCGAAAGGAATGGTTTTGAAACACAAAGCACCATATTTCAACATTTACGAAGTCGACCCTGAAGTTTTGAAACAAAATCCCGATCTGAAATAATCATCGCGGCGCAATGCTTTTCTTTCGGGATCACGGGATTCCGTGATTCCGCTATCCCGGTTCGCGCCGCCGTGATCACGAAATACCGAGATCCCGCTATCCCGGCAAGATCCGGCGCGACTAAAAAGTGTAATCGATTTTTCCCATTCCCTTGAGCTCAATCGGAATGAGTTCTTCGATCTTTCTCTGTTTTTTGAGGTTCTTTGCAGCCGCGTTTTCAAGGCATTTCCCGTTGGAAAGCAAGTAGAGAGAAGCTGCGAGTTCCTCTTCCATTTCGTCTCCGAAATCGTGCCTGATATCGTCATTTGCCGCGCAGTCGGCTTCCATACCCAAAAAGAAATCGCCGTAATCCTGCGAATTGGCGTATTTGAAAGTGATCGGAACGATCGTCTGGTCACAGATATCCCTTGAATTCATTCCGACCGGCTTTCCGTAAGTCGTAGAACCGATAAGAGAAACTTCGACATAAGGCGTGAGCGAATTTATCACCATTTCGGAAGCGCTTGCCGTTCCCGACGAAACGATGACCGCGACTTTTTTGATGCCTGAAAGCGAATTTTTAAGCACTTCGCCTTTGTATGAAGTATTCTGCTCGGGATGTTTGTTGTTGTAGATCAGCTTGATTATCTCGTCGCCCTTCACTTTTTCGCCTGCAATAAGGTTGACGAGCTGACGCGCGATCTTAACGAGTCCACCGCCGTTGTAACGCAGATCAAGAACAAGCTGTTCAACATTTTCCTCTTTAAAGTGAGCGAAAACTTCGTTCAACTCCCCTTCCGAAGAGTTTATGAACGATTTGAAGTGGATGTAACCAGTCTTCACGCCGTCATTTTCAAGAACTTTGTACGCCAGCACTGACATTCCGATGTAGTCGTCAAGAACGACCGTCGTTTCGAACTCCTCGCCCTCTTCAAGAACTTTGAAAACTACCGCTTCGCCCTTGTTTTCAGCGTTGTAGACGTTGTTCCAGTCGGTTTTTTCCTCAAAATCAGCATCTCCGCGGTGTTCTTTGTTGTAAGCAGCGTTTTCGTCAAGTTCCCCGACAGTCACTCCGTTCAGAGCAATGACCTGCTGACCGCGTTTGAGCCCTGCCTCACCCGCCGGACTTCCCGGGTAAACCAGAGTAATAAAAATGTCATTGTTTTCGTCTCGCTGCATCGACATTCCCATTCCGTAGCGCTTGCCGGCATAGTAGTCTTCGTGTTCCGTTTTTTTGACGGCGTAGGAAAAACGGTCGATAAGTTTGTCGCCTTCGCGGTATTTAACCGCCGCAATCATCTTGTCGAGCGACTCATAATCAGCCGGATTCACCGCAGGAAGATGCTCGTACCAGAGATACCAGTCCTTGAGATATGCGAAAGCCTGCCTGTTCACGCTTTCCTGCGTGCATGAAGTCGCGACATGGTTTTCACACGAAACAAGAACAAAAAAAGAAACCAAAAAAAGAAAAAGCGATGTTTTTTTCATGACCTTATTCCTAAAAAAACCGTAATATCGATATATCGATATATCGAGATATCTGAATTCCCTAATAACAAAATAAAGAAAAAAAGCAAAAAAAAGAGGCTTCGTGATGAAGCCCCGTAAAAAGAATAACCGACTGATTTAATTAGTCTTTGTATTCTCTGATAGCCTGGCCGAGTCTCTTTACGCCCTCGACGATCTGTTCGTCCGAGCAGTAGGAGAAGTTGATCCTGAGCGTGTTCTTTCCGCTGCCGTCGCAGTAGAAGACCGTTCCGAGAACGAATGCAACCTTGTTCGCGATCGCGATTTTGAAAAGTTTTTCAGCATCCATGTGCTCTGGAAGGTAAACGAAAAGGAAGAGACCGCCTTCCGGATTCGTCCATTTTACGCCTTCCGGAAGATATTTTTCGAAGCAGTCCATCATGAGGTCTTTTTTGTGTTTGTAAAGTTTGATGATGTCGCCGAGTTTGGTCGAGAAGAGACCTTTTTCCATGTATCTTGCAGCGATTCTCTGAACGAAAGGCGGCGTGCAGAGGTCGACCGACTGTTTCGTGGTTACGAACTTGTCGATGATCTTCGGATCTGCGATTACCCAGCCGATTCTGAATCCCGGAACGAAAATCTTCGAGAAAGTTCCGAGTGTGATGGTCGTTCCCTCTTTGTCGAGCTGATAGATCGTGGGCTGAGCTTCGCCTTCGAAACGAAGTTCTCTGTAGGGGCTGTCCTCAACGATGAGAACGTGGTATTTGTGAGCGATCTCGATGATCTCTTTTCTTCTGAATTCCGGCATCGTGACACCCGACGGGTTCTGGAAATCGGGGATGATGTACATAAATTTTACCTGCTCGCCGTTTGCTGCAAGCTCTGCAAGTTTTGCTTCGAGAAGTTTCGGATCCATACCGTGTTCATCCGACGGAATACCGATGGGGCTTGCGCCGAAAGCGTTGAAAGCCTGGAGTGCACCCAAGTAGCTCGGGAACTCGACGATGACTTTGTCGCCTTTGTTGATGAAAACTCTGCCGAGGAAGTCAAGCGACTGCTGGCTTGCGGTCGTGATTACAAGGTTTTCCTTCGTGATCTTGAGACCCATTTCCTGATAGCGTTTTACAAGCTGTTCTCTCAGAAGGTCATCGCCTTCGGTCGTGCCGTACTGAAGTGAGAAAGCCGCTTCTTTCTTCAAAACTTCGTCAGTAACTTCGCGAAGTTCCTCTACCGGGAAAGTTTCGGGAGCCGGAAGACCGCCTGCAAAAGAAATGATGCCGGGTTCCTTCGTAAGTTTAAGCAACTCTCTGATAGCCGATTTTTTTGCCCTTTTGGACATGTCTGAAAAGTAATTGTCAAGATTCGGATACATGATTTCCTCCAAGGAATAGGTTAATAAAACAAACAACGGGCTAATGTAGACTTATAATTTAGGGAAAGCAAGTATTTTCGGGATGGAAATTTTTTAAGGTTGCAGAGCCTCGGTTACTGAGCGGTCGTTGGAGTCGAAGCCCTGCCTCACACAGCTGACATTCTAATAAAACCCGAAAACCATTCTTTTCTGTTCATGCGTTATTTCCTCTGAAAACGCCGCTTTTGTTCCCGATATTTTGAAAATTTTGTCTATCCATTTGTGCGGACTCAATGTTTTCTGCATGATTCTGAATGAATTTGCCTTTGATGAATATGCCAGATATGAGGTTAAAACAGACCTCAATTTCGATAACACATTGATTTTATTAGATTCTTGTAGAGACGTTTCCTGAAACGTCTCCCGGTCATTGAGCGAAGTCGAAATGAGCGATGGTTCGACTGGCTCACCAACCGCCCACCACCTCAATTTATTCCTGAAATTGTCAACGACTCTTCTTCTCACCAAACGGTAAAAGATGTGCTGGACATAACCGAGAAAATTGATTCCGTTTCCGAGAGGCGCGACTTTGACTTCGTTTTTCAGGTTCAAACCAAGCCTTTCCTTTAAAAAATCTTTGATTGCGGCAAGCCAAGTGCGCAACTGCTCTTTGTCTTCGTGCATGATCACGAAATCATCGACATAGCGGACATAATATTTGATTTTGAGGACATGTTTGATGAACTGGTCGAGCTCGTTGAGATAGACATTCGCGAAAAACTGCGATGTCAAGTTGCCGATCGGCAGACCTTTGCCGTTTTCGGCATTGAAAAGGCTTTTTTCCGGCGGAACCCAGGCCCATTCGCGCTTTGTTGATTTGTTGATGTAATCCTTTGTCGGCTCGTGAAAGAGAAGGGTGTGCAGAACTTTTGATATTTTTTCGAAATTCTGCTCTTTTTCGTCACAATCGAGGTCGAAAATCGTCATTTGCTGGCTTTTTTCGTTGTTTTTTCTGATTCCAAGCTGCTTTTTGAGCCCTTTTTCGAGGAATTTCCACAAAATTTCCTTATCAATCGACATGAAAAAGTTTTTTACGTCAAGCTGCATGAAATACGCCCGTTTTTTGCCGTTTCTGGAAATGCTCAGCATGTTGTGATGAAGCCTTTCCACTGCGGCGAGAGTCCCTTTGTTTTTGCGGCAGGCATAGGAATCGTGGATGAAAACCTTTTCCCAGTGCTGCTCCAAAAATCTGACAACTAAATGGTGAACTATTCTGTCCTTGAAATCTGCGGCGAAAACTTCTCTGGGTTTAGGGTTTCGCACGACGAAACAGATCGATTTACCTGGCTCGTAGTCACCGTTTTGGAGCGATTTTGTAAGCGTTACGATGTTTGTACAGAGTCTGCGTTCAAACTTCTGCGCGTTTACGGTGCTGCGCTTTCGCTTGCGGCAGTCGATGTAAGCCTTGAAAATGTTTGCTGGGGATAACAATTGTTCTGCCCTCTCCGTCACTGCGTGACACCTTTCCCTGAGTGAGAGGCAGGTTTTTGCACGGCTCGCCCTTGAGGGAGAGCTGACAACCACAGGTTGGCTGAGAGGGGTTCTTTTTTTGTCTGCGTTCTCCAGGACTCTACCTCACACAACGAACATTGTTGTTGTTAGTCTTATTGTTGTTGTTCACGTTTCCGTTATTGAAGTTCACGTTCCATGCGTTGTTTGTATTGTTGACGTTGGTAGAGGAAGACCAAAATTCAGAGATTATTATCAGAAAATCCGATCCTGCCAAGGTACGGATTTCTGCGGCAGTCTTTCCGGAATAGCCAGAACCGTGTGAAAAGGTGTGACTGTGTTCATTGTTTGAATTGACTGCCGGATATGCTTCGCCGGCTCTCTGATCTAACCGCAGACTTGGGACGCTCACAGAAGTTTTTTACCTCTCTGATTCTGCCCGGGACCCTCAAAATGATTTTTGAGCTTTTCACACTGCCGGTATATATCAAACAGCATTTCTGCTGCATGATACCAGGATTTGTAGCTTTTAAACACCGATAATTCCTGACACAGTGTCATTTTTATCTGGCACTTGTCGAGATCCTTCAAGAGTTCGTCGCAGAAAGCGGCTTTTTCGCTCTCAGGACGGTCGTTGAAAGTCGAAACTTTGAGCAAAAAATCGTTGAATAATCTCCTCAGTTCACCTCCTATCGTGTATTTGTCCGATCTTTTGAAATTACGGAAACATTCTTCGATGTAAACCGTGAGATCAAATGTTGATTTGTATAAATCCGATTTCTTGAAATCCGCCAAGATTAAACCCCGAACCCCTGCGCCCGCCTCTCGCAACCGGCGGACGCAAAATATGCTCGCTAACGCTGCGCAAAATGCGGCCTCCAGGACTCTACCTCACACAACGAACATAGTAGTTGTTAGACTTAAGGTAGTCGTTCACGAAGCCGTAATAGAAGTACACGAAACATGCGTAGCTTGAATCGTAGACGTAGG
>CAJOMF010000085.1 GCA_905235605.1 uncultured bacterium | reverse complement strand
CCGTCAACGTCGTTTTGCCGTGGTCTACGTGACCTATCGTACCGATGTTTACATGCGGTTTGCTTCTTTCAAATTTCGCTTTTGCCATTTTTTCCTCCTTTTAAAAGGTTATATTATCTTCCGCCAAAGGTTTCATTTGATTAAACCTAAGTGGAGCCCTCAATCGGAATCGAACCGATGACCTCATCCTTACCAAGGATGCACTCTAGCCGTCTGAGCTATGAGGGCATTCCAAAAAAGAATGGAGCGGGAAACGGGATTCGAACCCGCGACCCTTAGCTTGGAAGGCTAATGCTCTAGCCAGCTGAGCTATTCCCGCTCAAAAGTGGTGGAGGGGGGAGGATTCGAACCTCCGAAGCCATCGGCGGCAGATTTACAGTCTGATCCCTTTGACCGCTCGGGAACCCCTCCGTAAAGTGGAGCTAGCGATGGGACTTGAACCCGCAACCTTCCGATTACAAGTCGGGAGCTCTGCCAATTGAGCTACGCTAGCATCATGCTCAAGTGTCAAACAGCATTAAAGCAGGGCGACTGTACGCGGAAAGTTTGAAAAGTCAAGATTTTTTTGAAAAAAATCACTTTTTTTTCTAAATCCCGCAAAAAATACCGTATGTTAGCCACAAAAACATGCAAACTTGATTTTTAAATTTCACGGTGCTACATTGCCGCGTTTTTTATGGTTACTTTTTCAGTCTTATCAATTTTGGAGGAAAAAATGGCAGCAAAAGGTTTGGTTGAAATCTCAGTAGAGACCTGCAAAGGCTGCGGTCTGTGCGTTCACTACTGTCCAATGAAGTGCCTGGCTATCAACGAAGCCGACACGAACTCTTACGGTCTGCATTACGCTCAGAGCGTCGAACCCGACAAATGCATCGGTTGCGCTAACTGCGCTGTAATGTGTCCTGACGGCGCGATCACCGTTTACAAACAGTCTAACTAATAATGGAGGCGGACGTGGACAAAAAGATAGCTTTTATGAAAGGCAACGAGGCGCTTGCTGAAGCTGCTCTCAGAGCTGGTATGACCGGTTACTTCGGATACCCCATCACTCCCCAGACGGAAGTCATCGAGTATCTCTGCAAAGAGGCTCCGAAATACCCGAAATTCACTGTTCTTCAGGCAGAAAGTGAAGTTTCTTCGATCAACATGGTTTACGGTGCTGCAGCTGCAGGCGGCAGGATCATGACGACGACATCTTCACCGGGTTTCTCCCTTATGCAGGAAGGTATCTCCTACATCGCATGCGCCGACATTCCGTGCGTAATCGCAAACGTTCAGCGCGGCGGCCCCGGTCTCGGAACCATTCAGCCCAGCCAGGGTGACTACTTCCAGTCGGTAAAAGGCGGCGGTCACGGTGACTACAAACTCATCGTTTTCGCTCCGAACTCAGTTCAGGAAGTCGTTGACTACACATACAACGCATTCGACCTTGCAAACAAATGGATGTGCCCGATCCTCATTCTTTCCGACGGTGCTATCGGCCAGATGATGGAAAAAGTCATCCTTCCGGAACCGATCCCTGCAAGGACTGCTGAAGAAATGAGAGACGAAAAACCGTGGGCAACCAACGGCAAAGGCAAGAGAACGAAAAGAAACATCATCACTTCTCTCAACATCCAGTCCGATGCGATGGAAAGAAGGAACAACGAGCTTCAGGAAAAATACCGCAGGATCGAAGGCGAAGAAGTCCGCTACGAAACCTACAAGGCTGACGATGCGGAAATCCTCATCACCGCTTACGGTCTTTCGAGCCGTGTCTGCAAAAAAGCAGTTGACATCGCACGCGAGCAGGGTCTCAAGATCGGTCTCGTCAGACCTATCACTCTGTGGCCTTTCCCGACCAAAGTCATCGACGAATTCGCATCGAAACCGAACGTAAAATTCTTCATGGATGTCGAAATGAACGTCGGTCAGATGATCGAAGACGTCAAACTCGTAGTCAACGGACGCAAACCGGTTTACTTCTACGGCAGAACAGGCGGTATCCTTGCTACGGCAGAAGAAATCCTTGAACAAATCAAAGCTAAAATGTAGGGGGAAGAAATGAAAGAAGGATATACACTCGTTTACAAAAGACCCGACACGCTTCTTAAAACAAGAATGCACTACTGCCCGGGCTGTTTTCACTCGATTCTTCACAAACTCATAATGGAAGTCGTTGAAGAAATGGGTATCCAGAACGATGTTATCGGTGTAAGCCCGGTCGGCTGCTCGGTTTTCGCTTACGATTACATGGATGTTGACTTCCAGGAAGCTGCTCACGGAAGAGCTTGCGCTGTAGCAACAGGTATCAAGAGAACACTTCCGAACCACCCGGTTTTCACCTATCAGGGCGACGGCGACCTCGCTGCTATCGGTCTTGCTGAGACGATGCACGCTTGCAACCGCGGTGAGAAATTCTCGATCTTCTTCGTAAACAACGCGATTTACGGTATGACCGGCGGTCAGATGGCTCCGACGACACTCGAAGGTCAGATTACCACGACGAGCCCCTACGGCAGAGATCCGAAGAATGTAGGTTACCCGATGAAAATGGCTGAAATGGTCAGCCAGCTTCCGGGTGTCGCTTACTGCGAAAGAGTCTGCCTCAACAATCCGGCAAACGTCAGAAAAGCTAAAAAATCGATCCGCAAATGCTTCGAGATCCAGGCTCAGAACCTTGGAACGACCTTCCTTGAAGTCGTTTCCAACTGTCCGACGAACTGGAGACTTTCACCGATCAAAACACTTGACTTCGTTGAAAACAACATGCTCAAGTACTATCCGCTCGGTGTTAAGAAAGATGTAACCGCAACAGAAGAGAAATAAGGAGGGAAATATGTTAGCTGAAATGATTTTCGCAGGATTCGGCGGACAGGGCGTCCTTTCGATGGGCAAAAACCTTGCCTATGCTGCAATTGAAGACGGCAAAGAAGTAAGCTGGATGCCTTCTTACGGCCCGGAACAGAGGGGCGGCACGGCAAACTGCATGGTAAACATCAGCGACGAACCTATCGCAAGCCCGATCGTTCAGGCTTACGACGCAGCAGTCGTTTTCAACCAGCCTTCGCTTGAAAAATTCGAGTCGAAAGTAAAACCCGGCGGCGTTCTTGTCTGGGAAAGCTCCACGATCAAAAAGAAACCGACCCGCACCGACATCACCGTCGTTGCAATTCCGGCAATCGAGATCGCTACAAACGAGCTGAAAAATACGCAGGTCATGAACATGATCGCTCTCGGCGCACTTCTCAAACACCTTCCGGTAGTACAGATCGAGACCGTTATCAAGGCTCTAGAGCACACTCTTCCGGAAAGACACCACAAACTCATCCCGCTCAACGAGCAGGCAATGAGGATCGGCTGGGACAGAGCATAATTCAAAGTTTTTTTCATGGTAGCTCGGCGGCTCTTCGGAGCCGCTTTTTTTATGTTGCAAAATTTATGAAAAACAATATGATTAAGATCTCAAAAGTTCCTTCTCAGTTCTGATTTTTGCATTTTGTATTTTTGACTATTTCATTGGAGGCTGATCATGAAGAATGTATTTTGTGTTTTGTTTTGTGTCTTATGTCTTTCAAATGATTTATCTGCCAAATTACTGACACATCTGGAATTCGAAGATTCGCTGGAAGACAGCGTTGGCGACAACAACGGAAATTTTTATGGTTCAGATTCTGCAACCTATCAAGTAGGCAGGAACGGAAAAGCTCTGGTCTTCAATGGAACAAGTGACTCTCTGGAAATTGGCAACAAGGATTTTGACCTAAGGTATGAAGGGCGTTATTCCATTTCAATGTGGGTTCGCTCCACAGAACAGGCTTCATCAACAAACAATAACACATACATCGGAAAACATACGGCTATGGGAGGCAAGTTTTTTCTTTTCGGGTATTTTGACGGGCAGCTTTATCTTCAAATAAAAAACGTATCTATATCTATCCCCAATGCCGGAAATGAATCGACAACAGGCTGGGTCCACTATGCTATTTCAGCGAGAGAACAGAGTGGAGCAACTTCAGTTGCAATTTATAAAAACGGTTCTCAAGTTTGGAACGGAACATTAGATGATGCAATGGGAGATTTCGGACTTATCAGTAAACCATGGGTTTTGGGTGCGAACTGGAACTCAGCCATCAACCAAATAGATTTTTTTAAGGGCAAAATGGATAATGTCCGTATCTATGACTGGAATATTACTGCTGACGAAGTTAAAGAGATATATTACAAAGAAGCAGCCAGTCTCCATTTAAGTATGGATGACACCTTCGATTCTTCTGTCGGTTCCATTACTGGAAATCAAGTTGGCGGAGCATATTTCAAACAAGGTATGGAAAATCAGTCGGCATATTTTGACGGAGTTGACGATTACGTTAAGTTTGGATCTGGAGCTACAGATCCTCGCGGTTCAGGAACAACGACTCGAAAATATACAATCAGTATGTGGGTAAAATCCAATGAACAGGCAACTTCATCAAATAACAATGCCTATATAGCCAAACATAATAGTAGCAACGGAGATGTTTTCCGCTTCGGCTATTGGAACAATAAACTGATTCTCAAAATTGGTGCTAGTTCGGCAGATATTTCAACCATAGCTGAACCGACAACTTGGACTCACTACGTGATTACCGCAACTGAAAACTTATCTGCTTCAACGACTACTGCTACTGTTTATAAAAACGGTTCTCAACTCTGGACAGGAACGATTTCAGCCGTAATGGGGACTTTTGACTCAACTTACAAACAATGGGTTCTTGGCAGAAGATTAGGAAGCGTTGCTGATTATTTCAAAGGTGAAATTGACAATGTCCGTTTTTACCCGAGTGTTTTGAATGCAGCGGCAATTCAGGCTCTTTACCGCAGCGAGTTCAGCGGAGTCAGATACTGCAACACTAATCAAAATTCCGCAGGATGTACCGTGGTGAACAATACAATTTATGATCTTAGTCTATCTTCATGGTTTATTGCTTCGCCGGGATTTAACGGGGTTCCTATTTTACTGCCGGTATCTCATACAAGCATAGAATCAATAAAAGTTTCGGACGGTTGGGAAGCATATTTGTGCACACAGACAAATCATCAGGGGAGTTGCTATTTCTATGAAGACGGTTTCCGCACAGTTAATTCCACGTTGACAAACAATGTTTATTCCATGACAGTTCAGCCATCATCTTTCAGTGCAGCAAAGAAGTTTTTCGGCTATAAAAGAGCTAATGCCACAGGAAATTACCCAACTGGTTTTACTTATATTTACGAACTAACTAATTTCAGAGCTGCATCTAAAAAATATTCTTCGCGTAGAAGATTGTTTTTGAACAGTTATGACAGATATAATTTCTCCAGCAATCTGTCGAATTCCATAGTTAGAACAAATTATGTAAGTTCAGCAGAATTATATGGTGATGTTTATCTGGTTGTCAGCAACAGCGCCAACGGTAACAAAAAACTTATGACTTCGCACAACGATTTTTCCAAGAACATGTCCCCCAACACAGAGTTGGATTTCAGAAATTTCTATCACAGCACAAATTCAGTTGTTTTACACGGAAAAACAGAAGTGATTGGTAGTGTTGGGTTCTATTTCGCAGATGATGCTGCAGATTTAACTAACAAATATCAAATGTGTTTGAATGGTGTTTCTGAAACTTTGGATTACAACCCGACAAGAATAGAGTGTGCGCAATACGGTTCAAGCAATTTGTTATTTGATGACAATATTACTAATTATGCATTCTATGATAAAATTAATCCTACAAACCTGCAAAAATTTGAAAGATATGCAGATAATTATTCTCTTTTTATGCTTTCTGGACACGGAGGCTATGACTCTTCTATAGGTATAACAATTGCGGTTCCGCACAATAGCAGCAATTTTTATATCCAAATAACCGGTTCAGATTACTATTCAAAAAATTTAGGAAAACAATATACTCGTTGGATGGAAGCTACATCTTGTCAAACAATGGGAAAAGATGGAGCAAATTGGTTAGATGTTGGAAATTTTTACTATAATATTTTGACAAGGTTGAACGGAATAGGAGGTTTTAAAAACAATTCGGCTTGGGGAGGTTCAAACGATGATTATGCTTATTATAATCATTGGGATGAACTGACCCATAATAACAAAACTGTTTCGAAAGTGTGGGTGGATTCATGGAGTGAATCGTTTCCAACTGGTAATTATGAAAGAGATGCCCGTTTTTTGACACTTGAAAAATGTGATTGTTCCAATACAAGTTGCACCGGAACTTATATGAAAAATGATTATTTTTACAATGTTTCTACTGGACCAAAAGGGCAGAAAGGCAATTTGTCAGAATTTACTCATTACTGTTTCAGAGATAAGGAATCTCCAAATTTTAATGGTGTTCAAAGAAGTTCAAACAAATTATCTCAAGACTATCCGGAAGAATTTACTGCTTATTCCTATGAATCTTTACCAAATTATATTGTAGAACAGCTTTTTGATGTCAAAATAGATGAAAACAATGCTAATTTCCGCGGAAACAACTGGTATAATTACAAAGATGATTATGTGATTTTGAATAGAAAAGATAAAAACATTCAAGCAGTAATGAACAGGGAAATGGTTTCGTTTGAAGATGAAAAAGAATCGGAAAATACTATTTGGAATAAGTTCAACGAAGCGAAAAATATGGCTGAAACATTAACTTCAGTTGAGCTTGAATATGCCGGAATATCAAGAGATGTGAACGAGGCTTTTGAAGTGGGTGGAAACGGAGAATCTCTCGGTAAAATGATAAATTCAGTTGCTTTTGTGTTCAGACCGGTTATTGATGGAATTCCAATTTTTGAAGAAAGTATAGAAGTTGAATACGATGCTGACGGATTCTACCAGTTGCGCTCGAATGTTCCATATTCTGTATCTGAGATAAAAAGAAACGTTATAAAATCTGAAGAGCAGGTGGAGGAGGAAATATATTCTGTTCTCGGAAAGGAGGAAGAGAAGATTATTGCTTATGTTTTAAACGAGGACGGCGAATTCATTTTATCCGCTGTCGCAAAAGGTGATGCAAACGAAACATTTTTAACAATTTCATTGGAGGAAAACCATGACTAAGAAATCATTCCTGGCACTTGTTTCAGCACTTTTGCTGATTTTTGTTTTTGTAGCCTGCGGAAGTGATGAAAAAAAAGAAGAATCGGAAAAAACCGACACCGGTGACACGGAAACTGTTCCTGACACGGATCCGACTGACACCGGAGATGCAGAGGTGGCTCCTGATGAAGACAACACGGATACCGGAAACGTCACGCAGGAGGGATGCACGATAAAATCATCTTTCGGAGCCCGTTCCGTAAAAAGAGATATTGCCGAAACCTGCATCAAAGAAATCGCAAAAGCCGAAGACGCAGAATGCAGCTGGAGTCATAAGCATGAAACAGTAACAGCCATTCATATCGAAGCCTTGCAAAAACTTAAAATCACTTTTGGCAAAGAATGCAAAGACAAAAATGGAGAAGAGACCGTTGAATGTCCCGGTTTTATTCCGGAAACTTTGAAATTGGGAAGTCTCACGGGATGCGATGTCTACAGCATTGATCCTCTTACAGACTGCATTGCTCCATGCGCGGATATCTATTTTTCAACAGGCGACGACACTTTTCACACAGTCTATGTCGGTGGTGCTTATGGCAGAACTTTCATAAAATCATCGGATTCGATCAAGGAGGCATCGTTTTATTCCGAAATGAATACCGGCTCGAATAAAGCTGTTTTCACATGGTCGGAAAAGGCTGAAGACGGCACTGAAACCGAGAAAGCGGTATCAGTAGAGATGAAAGTCGTTGATTCAGACGACTATACGGGTGAGGACTTTGAAGCGGTCGATGTCGGCGAGTGCCGTCACGAAGAACCGGCTTTTGCTTTGAGAGACAGGATTTATACGGAAACTGACAGTTATTGGTGCAAAGAATATGTCGAAGTCACTGATAAAACAGAGACTTCCATCCGTTTCAACTGGTTCGGCGAGATGCACTGCGGTGCGGACTGGGAATACGGCTATAAAGTTGAAGGAATCGCTGAAAATGTTCTGAAAGTCCGCATTCTGGAGCGCGACACCGATAGTATTGCTGCTGACTGCGACAACTGCTGCTATCTTATGCCGATAGAATACACCGCTTCAACTGCCGAAGAAATCGAATCAGTCAAAACAATCGAAATCAATTACGAAGGCAAAAACCACAAAGCTTACTTCGAGATATAAAAAATTTACTCCTTATTGTTGTTGCGGCTCTTCGGAGCCGCTTTTTTTTGCCTTTTCACATACCGAAATTCTTCATTTTTTTCTGAATACAACAAGGTCAAAAGATCTTAAGCCTCTTCGAGGAGTGCAAGCACAAGATGCAAGAAGCTAAACGAAAAAATATTTCAACAAAATTATGCAGTTATTAACTTTTTGCATTTTGCTATCAGAAAAATCAATACTTTGTGGAACTAAATAATTGTTGGATGGAAAAATCCTCCTGTATTTTTTATTTACTTTTTTGTATGGAGAGTGTCATGAAAAAATTTTGGATTTTGCCGGTTACGGTTTTTGCTATGTTTTTCATTGTAAGTTGCGGTTCGGGCAGTGATAGCGAAGAAAAAAATAGCGATCCGACTGACACCGAGACAACAGACGAAGAAAAAACCAACGATGAAGATCCAAATGAGACGACGGACACA
>CAJOMF010000084.1 GCA_905235605.1 uncultured bacterium | reverse complement strand
GACCGAACCGACCGAACCGACGGATCCGACAGAACCAACGGAACCGACAGAGCCGACCGAGCCGACAGAACCGACTGATCCAACGGAGCCGACTGATCCGACGGAGCCTACAGAACCGACGGAGCCGACTGAACCGACAGTTCCGGCATACTGTTCGGCAGTTTTTGACGGAGAAAATTCCAAAATCGAAGTTGCGCACAACGATATGCTGAATCTTGATTCCGAGACATGGACGATCGAGGCGTGGATCAAACAGGGCGAGGACGATGTCGCAAATTATGCTATACACCCGATAGTCCGCAAAGGAATAACCTCCTCAGATCCGGCTTATCTTCTCAGCGGGTATTACACGCTGAAAAATCAGAACAATGCCTACGGTCTGACTGCTCATTCACGGTATTCATACACATCGGGATATGGTCCGCAGCAGCAGACGAAAACCGCGAATAACCAGTACAACATTCAGAATGTTCCCTATTCCAGTGAATGGACTCATATTGCCATGGTTCAGCACAAAGAAAGTCAATACGGCGGCTGGCAGACGAGTTACAAGCTGGTTGTTTTTGTGAACGGCGAGAAGATCGGATCGCAGGATTACAGCGGTACGCCTGCGACTGTGACTGTGGAAGAGGCTCTTGTTATCGGTGCAAATCCTGCCATGGATGACAGATATTTCAAAGGTTTGATTGACGCGGTAAAAATTTCGGGCGTTGAAAAATATACGGAAAATTTCACTCCCGGAAAACTTTCTGCCGATGATGACACGATCGCTTTCTGGGATTTCAACGGCAGCGCGGACGATTCGTCAGGAAACGGGCTTAACGGCTCAGCTACGGGCATAACCTATTCGACAGACTGTGTTCAATAGTTTTTTTTCCGAATTTTTCCATAAAAATCCAAAGTAATTAAAAAACTATACAATTTTCCTGAAAGCCCTATAATACTGTGTTTGTGAGTTTTTTTATAGGAGGCAGATATGAGATTTTTCAATTTTTTTGCTGTTGTTTGTTTGTTATTTTTCTTTGCCGGCTGCGGTGAAGGCGGAGTGACAAGAGTTGTTCCGGAGGCGGATACAGATGATCCGGCAGATCCGACGGATGATCCGACTGATGACATCGACGATCCGACTGATCCGACAGACGATACCGACGATCCGACAGATGACCATGCGAATCCGACTGACGACACCGACGATCCGACGGATGATCCGACTGATGACATCGACGATCCGACGGATGATGAAGATCCGACAGAACCGGAGAATGATAGCGACGATCCTCTTACCGATGAGGAAAAATGCGCTGCGGCAGGCGGAACTTGGGACGATTTCGCTGAAGAAGATTTCGAAAGATGTTACAAAATCGTAAATTGCATGATCCCTGAAGATGAAAACGCGGAATACATGGTATGGCTTAATGGAGAGAGCTACACTCTCTATTTTGATTTTGCAAACGATACATGGACAGGTGAGACTTACGGCACAGAATACAACGATTCCGGCGATACTGAAATCTGCCACTATATATGCGCTTCAAATGCGACCCGCGAAGACGGCAAATGCAAACCTTACTGTTCGGCGGTTTTCGACGGATCAAGCTCGAAAATCGAAGTCGCGCACAACGATATGCTCAATCTTGAACATTTCTGGACGATCGAAGCATGGGTAAAGCAGGATTTAGACGATCTTTCGACGAATGCTCTGCCGATCGTAAGAAAAGGCGGAAAGCTTGATTCTTCATATTATCTGACCGCGCTTCATGAAGAGAAAAAGGGCTTGTCTTTGTCAGATAAATACAAAAAGTTGTACGGCGGTTTCTATTATGAAGGAAATATCGTGGATCAGGAATTCACTGCCGAAACAGATTCCGGAGACGCGGAAGATCTGGAAGATGCTTTGAATCCTGGCTGGAATCACATTGCTCTTTCGTTTTACATCAAACTTCAGGAAAGCAAGGCTTATCTGCGTTTGTATGTAAACGGTAAATTGGTGGCCGTGAAATCTACGCAGAGCACGGATCTTGCTCCGAAGACGGTCAGTGATGCCCTTACAATCGGATATTCTGCTAAAAAGGTGTATTTCAAAGGCCGGATCGATCAGCTTAAAATAACTCGGAACTATTACGAGGACGAGTTCACGCCGTCACAGCTTTCTGTTGACAGCAATACGATCGCTTTCTGGGATTTCAGCAACACTGCGGATGATTCATCCGAAAACGGTCTGAACGGCATAGGGACCAATGTGACCTATTCGACAGACTGCGCTTTTTAATTAAGATCCCGTTTCGCTTTTTCTTTACTAAAATCCGTTTATTTGTATAATCCCGCGCTTTTGGAGGTGAAAATGGCTTATCAGGTTGTTGCAAGAAAGTGGCGTCCGCAGCGTTTCGACGAAGTCGTAGGGCAGGATCACGTCACTTCGACTTTGAAATACGCGATTCTGAACAAACGGACTGCTCCGGTTTATCTTTTCACAGGTATCCGCGGAACGGGAAAGACGACGATGGCGAGGATCCTCGTCAAAGCTCTCAACTGCACCGATCTTCAGCCTGACGGCGAGCCCTGCAACAAGTGCGAATGCTGCCGCGAAATTGCCGAAGGAAGAAGCCCTGACGTTGTCGAAATCGACGGTGCATCGAACAATTCGGTCGACGATGTCCGCGACATCAAGGAAAACATCTCTTATTCTCCGGTAAAATCGAAGTTCAAAGTTTACATCATCGACGAAGTCCACATGCTGAGCAAATCGGCGTTCAACGCGCTTTTAAAAACGCTTGAAGAGCCGCCTGCACACAGTATTTTCATCCTTGCGACGACCGATCCGCAGAAGATCCCGACGACGGTTTTGAGCCGCTGTCAGAGATACGATCTTAAGCGTCTTTCGCTTGACGACGTGGCGCATCAGCTTGCAAAAATCCTGGAAGCCGAGCAGAAAGAATACGATATGGAGGCGCTTTACGCGATCGCCAGAGAAGGCGAGGGGAGTATGCGCGACAGCCAGACGATCTTAGAGCAGCTCATCACTTTCGGCGGCGGCAAAGTGACGGAAAGCGAAATCTCGATGATTCTGGGCGCTTCCGACAAAAATCAGCTGCGCGGGATAATCGAATCGGTTGCAAAACACGATCCGACCGCAGCGGTAACTTTTGCGAGAGACATCTACAAAAGCGGAAAATCGATCGAAAAGGCGGCGCGTGACATACTTTCGCTCCTTCACGAAATTCTGCTCTTCAGTGAGTTAAGAAATGAGCAGTTCATCGAAGCGCCTGCAGAAGAGCTCGAGTGGATCAAATCATGTTCGGAACTTGCTTCGACTCCCGATTGGACCAGGCTTTTCCGTTTCTGGAACGGCGAATATGAAGGGATCAGAAGTTCCGATTTTTCCCTCATGCTTTTTGAGGTCGCAGTCATTACGGCATGCTCGTTCCCGACGATGAACGACTTCAGGAATTTCGCCAAAAATATATCTTCCGCTGCATCAGCAATGCCTCAGAACGGGCCGGCTGCTGAAAAAAAAACAGCTGAACCTGTAAAACAGGCTCAAATCGAACCTGAAATCCGATCGAAAACGGCAGAAGTAACGTTGAATGTCGAAGAAAAACCCGAAAAAAAGGAAGAACCGTCGCCGGAACCGGCCGAAAAAGCTGAAAAACATGAACTCTGGCGTGATTTTACGGAAACTTTCAAAGAGAGCGACGCTTTTTTGTACGGCAGGCTGAAGAGTCTTCCTTATCGGGAAGATGACGATTCGGTCTCTGTTACTGTCACGACGACTCTTTCTTCGGACGGCGATGTATTTGCCAAGCGTCTGAAATCACTTTTCGACAGCTTTTCATGCGGGAGCAAGGAGTTTTCGGTCTCATTTGAAAAAGGCGCGGAATCTTCGATATTTACAGAAGACGAGCTGCGGCACATGGAAGATGTTGAAAAACGCAAAAAAAATATTGTTGAGAGCAGGGTTGTCAAGACTGCTCGTGAGATGGGATTTGAGATAAAGGGTGTTTTTGTAGAATGAAAAATAGAAAAATTCCGGCATTTTTCCCTGCAATTATCTTTCTCTGTCTCTTTTTTTTCTGGGGTACGAGAGGAAAGTTCTGGACTGTTTTTACTGCATTTTATCCCCGTTTTCACCTGATTTTTATCGCTTTGGCCGTTCTTTTTTTCCTGCTTGACAGTTTTGCGCATGACAAATCGGCGGAAACATTCGACTTTTTTGTCAAAAAACGCTACTGGATCTTTCCTTTTCTGGGTTTTTTGTTTCCGGCCCTGATAGCTGTTTTCGTTTTCGATTCGATCCCGCACGTGATCGATGCTGCGCATTTCCTCTGGACTGCCCGTGTTTTCATTGAGACCGGGCATTTTCACCTTCCGGAAAGCGAACTTTACGAGTACTACCAGAATGCCTTTAATCTAGGCATAAACGGCAGATATCTTTCGCTTTTTCTGCCGGGATTTTCGATTTTCCTTATTCCTTTCGAGCTGCTCGGCATTTCACAGTTCTTTACTCCGCTGTGTAACGGAATAGCAGTGTTTTTGTTGGGGAAAATAGCTGACAGACAGTTCAATGCGAAGACTTCGTTTTTTGCAATGTTCTTTGCTCTTTTCAGCTCGTTCTACCTTTTTATGGGCGCGTCGTTTATGACACATCCATTCAACCTGATGCTTACTCTGCTCACGATTTATCTGGTGATGATTTCTGAAAACAGGATACTGCCTCTACTTTTCGCCGGTCTTGCAGGCGGCTGGGTTCTCTTCATCCGTCCGCAGAACGCGTTTTTCGTTTACGGCGGCGTGCTTATTATGATGTTCTCCAGAAAAATGAAGTTCAGAAGCGCGGTGATCTACACACTTCCGTATATTCTGATAGGTTTTGCGCTGATGTTCTATAATTATTTCTACACCGGCAATCCGATGATGTTTCCTCAGGATGCCTATTTTATGATCAGAGAGCCTTATAAATTCTGCCACAGAATGGGCTTCGGAAAAGGATGTCCGAACACGGAGGGCGACTATCTGCCTAAAGAGGGGCTTACTCCGAAGTATGCCTTCTGGGTCTCTTTTGCAAGGCTGACCCTGCTCAATTTCAATCTCGTAGGTCATCCGCTGATTTTTGTTTTCCTGATTTCATCTTTCTTTTATTCGTTCAGGAAAAGCCTCGAGCTCTCAATGTTTTTCTTAATATTTTTTGTCGGTTATTTCTTTTTCTACCTTTCCGGCAACCTGTTCGGACCGCGTTATTTTTCAGAAGTCGCATCACTTCTGCTGGTTCCGTGCGGATATGCCTTCTTTTCGATGCGGGATTCAGTAAACAAATGGGTTAAGCCGTTTGTCACCGCTCTTCCGGCAGCGATTTTTATATTTCTGGTCACAACGATAATGCCGACTTTCCTCTTTAGTTTTCACGATTCGTTCTGGGGAACCGACAAGGCTGTCGAGCAGGCGATAGAACGCGAGAATATCAGGAACAGTATAATTTTTGCTCCGACGCTTTACGGCAGTGTTTTTCTCAATTTGATGAAAAAACCGCCTTATGATGACAGAGGAAACCTGATCCTGCTTGATATAGGCGAGGAAAACTTCTATGCTGCGGCCTATTTTATGGATAAAGAGCCTTTTGAAGGGGCGTATATTATTGATTATTATCCGAAACTTGCCGACAAAACCGCTGTTACGCCGCTTTTCGAGGCTACGCGCGGGAAAATGGTGTTCGAATTTGAAAACAAACGTCTTCCGAAAACGGGTGAGCCCGATTACGGCGTCAACTTTGCTATGAGCGAAGACAAGGATAAGGCGTTTTATCCGGTAAAGGATCTTAAGGTTTTTGTCTCAAACGAATCGGTTTTCGCAATGCGTTTTGACGAACTGACCGACAAAAGCTACTACGATTTTACCCACCCGTTTATAGAGAGCGGTGAATATAAATTCAATCTTTTCTACGTTGCAGACGAGTGCGGACCGGACGCAACGCTCTTTATTGATGATGAAGAAATAGGAACTTTCTCTTCGAAATCACCGTATCAGGAAAGAAGGGTCTTTTCGACGGAACATTACTTCGACAGAGGAAACCACTACTTCAAAATCGTTCCTAAAAGCGGAAATTCCTGCATAATGCTGGATTCGGTCGAGGCGGAGATAATTGCGCCGACTTCCTTGTCGGAATAACGGGATCCCGTAATTACGTGATTACGACGGCGCGACCGATAAAAACAACGTTATTACGGCAAGATTAGCTGCGCGAATATTTATGAAGAAGGGTGAGTGCTTTTTCGAAAAGATCGGTCTGAACGAGAAGGCTGATTCTGAACGAACTTGTGTGAAATCCTGCAATGCGGATGTCGTTTTTTCTGAAAAGCGAGGTGATTTCAAGCAGGATGTCCGGTTTGTCGGTAATGCCGTCGCCGATTATCGAAACTGCCGAAAGGTCGTCGAAAACTTGTACTGAACTGCTGAATTTCGCCTTTATTTCAGAGAGGAACGAGTCGATGGAATAGTTTTCCTTCTTTGAAATGATGAAACTTCCCGTCATACTGTTTTTGTAGCCGCGGTGGAATGATATCTGCTTTACGGCGATATTTTTTTCGGAACAGAAGGAAAGGACGTTTGCGATTGTCGAGAGATTTTCCGATTCAGGCTCGTAAGTATGAAAAAGCAGGACGTTTTTTTCATAAGCAACTGCCGATTTTCTGATTTTCCCCTTGTTTTCGAAGCCTCGGATCACTGTTCCGGGATTTTCGGGAGAGAAGGTGCTTTTGCAGTGGATCGCGATGTTGTGTGCTTTTGCAAATTCGACGGCTCTCGAATGAAGGACTTTTGCGCCGGCTTCGGAAAGTTCCTGCATTTCAGGGTAGGTCAGTGATTCTAGTTTTTCGGCATAAGGAAGAATCGCGGGATCAGCGTCGTAAATGCCGTCGATATCGCTGAAAATCTCGCATCTTTCGGCGTCAAGAGCCGCAGCCAGTGCAACGGCTGTCGTGTCGGATCCGCCGCGCCCCAGAGTCGTTATCTCTTTTTTGAAACTGACGCCCTGAAAGCCGCAGACGATAACTGTTTTTCCTTCCGAAAGCGAGCTCAGAACGCGGCTTGGACGTATCTCGATGATCCGCGCGTTCGTGTGGTGGTCGTCTGTGATGATCCCTGCCTGCGAACCGGTGAGGGAGATCGACGGAATTCCTTTCGATTCCAGCGCCATTGCGACTATCGCTGCGCTTGCGCGCTCTCCTGTCGTGAGAAGCATGTCTATTTCGCGGGGATTGCCGTTCGGAGCAAACTCAGCCGCCTCTTTGAGCAGAGCTTCCGTTGTTTTTCCCTGTGCCGAAACTACAACAACTGTTTTATAACCGAGATCCACTCTTTTTGTAATAATATCAATAACTTTCTTTATGCAGTCGCTGTTTTTGAGCGAAGAACCTCCGAACTTCAGCACAATGATTTTTCCGTCGTTCATCTTATGCGCACCTCTTTTGAGTAGACGAGTTCGTTTTTGTCGTTGAAAATCATGAAGTCGTATATGCCGCCGCTGATGTGTGTCACTCTTGTCGAAAGGTTGTAGTAGCACATCTCTTCTGATGACGAGTAGCGGAAAGCCTCCTGAAAGGAAATGAAGCGGTCTCCGGCTTCGAGATAGAAGTAGTTGTACTTGTTTTCAAACGAAAGGTTGCCCTCTCTGTCAACGATTCCCATCGTCGTGTTTTTCGGCGCCTGAATGTTGTAGTGACGAACGATGATATCTTTGCCTGAAACCAAAACATCGTAACTTTCTTCAGTGTTTTCAATATCTTCTGCTGACATGCAGGCACTTTGTGAAACATCTGACGGATATACGAGCGGTGTTTTGTAACTTTCCGCACCGCCGCACGAGACAACAGCCGATGCGAAAAGAAGCGCAACAGCCAAAAAGAGGGATTTCGACTTCATTTTTTAACCTCCGGAACGAAAACGCGCTATTCTATTTAAGGGGCGCGTTATGTAAAGTTTATATCGGGGCATGCTGATGAAAAAACGCATATAATTGACTGAAAAAGTCAAATGGGTATTATCGCCGTTGTTTTTTGTGCCTGTTTTTTGTCTGTTGAAGGGTGTTTATGAAAAACAAGGTTTATATAGCTGAAATCACTACGATTTTACCTCATCTGTTTTCTTCTTCGGAAGTTGTTGACATTCTTTATCCTAAATCTGTAGACAACGGTCGTCCGCACAGGTTTGCAAGGCGTTCCGTCGGTGCAGTCGGAATAACTTACCGCCCGACGATACTTTCGCAGGATGCTTTTCCTGGCAGGGCTCTGGCGACTCCCGAGTATCATCCGCTGGAGTGGGGGAGCCGCACTGTTGAAGAACTTCTGAAAAACGGCCGCGTTTCGCGTGAAGATGTCGGATTCCTCTCGATTGCCTACAATATCCGCTGCGACAAGGATGTTCTGCCGAGTCTTTCGAGCAAAATCGCATCGAAATGTGCTTTGAAACTCGATTATCCGCCGCAGGAAATGGCTTATCTGGGATGCGCTGCAGGTCTTTTTTCGCTTGAATCTTCGGTAAAATACTGTGCTGAGCACAACAAGGCGGCGATAACATTCCTTTTCGACCAGTGTTCATGGATCGTGAATCCGACTTACGATATAGACGACCCCGAATTTAAGGAAAACCTCAAAACTACGCTCCTTTTTGCCGACGGCGCTGCCGGAATTCTGGTGATTCCTGAAAATTTGAGAGACAAATTCGATCTTCCTTTGATGGAAGTTGATGAAATTATTACTGATTTTGTTGCCGGCGGTTCGCTTTCGATGCACGAAGGCAAACTTGTCCTCGAGGACAATCTCAAAGATACTGTTCCTGAAATAGTTCGCGACCGCATAATAAAACCTTTGGGTGTAACGCCGGAAAATATCGATGAATGGTCGCTTCATCAGGGCGGAATGCCGATACTTATGCGCTTTACCGAGCCTGAAATCCTTGGTTTGAATGATGAACAGATAAGCCGCTCGAAGTCGATTTTCCAAAAATACGGAAATTTCAGTTCCCCGAGCGTGATGTTTGTTCTCGAAACCTGGTTCAAAGATGCAGACCGTCCGCTCAAAGACGAAAAGACAAGAGGCTGCGCCATCTCTTTCGGTGCAGGTTACTTCATGGGCGGCATGACTTATCACTAGTAATGCGGATAAACAGGTTCCTGGCACTCTGCAAAGTAGCGTCAAGACGCAAATCGGAAGAACTCGTAACAGCTGGAAAAATCAAAATAAACGGGCGTGTTGCCGTTCTTGCCGACGAGGTCGATCCGGAAAATGATGTCGTTGAATATAACGGCAGAAAATTAGTTGTTCCAAGCAGTTACGATTATTTTCTTTTGAATAAGCCAACAGGCGTCATTTCTGCGGCGAGCGATGACAGAGGGCGCAAAGTCGTTACAGATTTCCTTCCGGCGGGTTCTCATGCTGTCCCTGTCGGGCGGCTTGACTTTGACACGACTGGAGTTCTTATTCTCACGAATGACGGCGAACTTGCATACCGCCTGACTCATCCTTCTTTCGGCGTGCGGAAAATCTACCGCGCAAAAGTTCTCGGTGATTTCACAGCTGAAAAAGCTGAAATGATGAAGTCAGGAATTACGGTCGAAGGCGTATTGATGCAGGCTGAAGCTGTTTCCGTAACATCGAAGCGTGGCAGAGTTTCTGATGTCACGGTTTCTCTTCACGAAGGGAAAAAGCGCGAAGTCAAGGAGCTTTTTAAGGCTTCGGGCTGCCGCGTTCTGGAACTTGAAAGATTTGCTTTCGGAAACATAACCTGCCGCGGACTCAAACCGGGTGAAATCAGAAGACTCACTGAAGAAGAAGTCCGGTATTTGTATAAATTGACAAAACTTTCGGAAAAGAAGTGATCTCGAAATGTCGATATATCGAGATAACGATATTATTTGACTTTCTTTGCGGCTCTCTGCTTTATGACGTTCGAGACACTGCGGCTTTTCGCGATATTTTTGAGGTCGTTCATCCTTATTGTTTCAAGAAGCATGAGTGCCGTTTTCATCGGTGTTTTCGGGTTATTGACGAGAGCGAGTTTGACAGCATAGCTTTTGCTCAAAGCCTTGTTTGAAGCGATAAAACTTATTGCATCGAGTGATGATGCAGGATCTCCTGCGATCGAAGCGACTTCTTTATCGGTGATTCTCGCGTTTCCCAAAACCGCCATGACGATCTGTTTGCGCGGATCTTTGATGAGGATTTTTCTAACTTCGAGATTGCCGAGCATCGCAACTTTTATTTTCTGACCGACATTCATGTCTCTCAGCGCTTCGGCGATGGTTTTGCGCTGTTCGAGCATGTCATCGGCGCTTAACCCTTCGAAAGCTGTCTCGGAAGTGAGAAAGTCCGGAAAATCGAAGATCGTGTCTTCAAGTTCGACGACTTCTTCATCCTCTTCTTCCTCTTCAGCCTGCGCCTCTTCAGGTTTTTCTTTATGTTTCGCGGCTTCAAGTTCGGCGATTTTTTCTGCAAAGTAGGAGAGCTGTTCTTCGTAAAGAGATATCAGGACATCGCTGATTGCCGAAAGGAGTGCTTTGAAATCATCTTTCTGCGGAAGAGTAAACTCGACGAAATCCTTGTGGGTTACCAGCGTAGTCCAGAAAGTCCTGTCGTTTGTCGCAAGAAATTCAAGTATCCAGTTTCTTTGAAGTTTTCCCGTCAGCAGAAGGGAAATTATGATTGAAGAATCCCTTCTTTCACCGGCGAGTTTTGTCAGTGTTTTGACCGAATTTTCAGGAATTTCCGGTGAAATTATCTTTTTTATTTCGTTTGACTGGGTAAAGCGCAGTTTTTCAACGGCTGCTTTCTGCACAGTTTCGTCATCGTCGCCGCAGAAAAACACAAGAGCCTTTAAAAATTCACTTGCCGTTAAAGGCAGAAGTCCGTTTATTACTGCAAGTTTCTGGGGTGTTGATGTCGCCTGTCTCCACATAAAAAAATCTCCAGATCAGATTTAGAATCAGTCTATTTCAAGAAGAGTTCCGCCGTAACCGTCGGCACCGTTGCTGACATGGCTTGAACCGCCTTTGCCGACATTGCCACGCTGGCATTTTATATTGCTTGGAACAAAAACGCTGCTTCCGACAGTAACTACGCATATTGTAGGACCGCCGCCTCCGCCTCCGCC
>CAJOMF010000083.1 GCA_905235605.1 uncultured bacterium | reverse complement strand
CGTTGCGATTTCATATTGGAAGAGTATCAGGAAATGATAATTAACGAACTTATAAACGGTCCACGTCCTTATGAAATGCCTGGAATGGATCACTATTTCAAAAACGATTACGGCTCAGATTTGATAAATAGAGGAGTTTCATTCAGAGAATGGAGCAACAATGTTGCCGGTATGCCTTCCGTTTCCGAAAAGAACCGCCCGATGTATCTTGCGACGATAAGTAAAAACGCAGGCGGAACGAATGTCGGTCTCGTTGCAAAAAGCAATGATGCAACACAGCTTCGCAATATGAAAGCTTCATCCGGTGTAACATTTGAAATTGCTGAAATGGATCAGAATTCAAACGGTGACTGGAGAACGAAAGGTATTTTGGAAGATGTTCCTGCCGGTTTTGCGCCGACTGCATCAGTTTACCACAACGGAAATCTTTATGTCGTCAGTAACGGTGAAAAAGAAACGCAGGTGTATGAGATTAAATCAACAGGTCAGACAGTTATGCCTGAAGATGGATACAACATCTGTTTTCATCCTGTTAAGATTGTCAACCCCATACAGATCGGTACTTTGCCGAATAATCTTTCGGGCATAACGCTTCATTCCGTTGGAAATAGTCTCATGGCTCTCGGCAAAGGCGGAAACGGAATGGAAGTCTACAAATTTTCGAAAAAAGGCTTTGAAAACATTACAGGTGCGAATTCGCCGCAGATTCGTGATGTTTACAATGTTGAAGTCAAAGACGGCGTTCTTTACCTTGCCGGCGGAGCAGAGTTGAGCAAGGATTCTGTCGATTTAAAGACTGATTTCTGGAGTTTCTGCGAAACAGACGGCTGGCAGATTGTCAGGGATGACTTAAATCTTTTCCCCTTAACTCTGAGAATAGATTTTGACGGAGATAAAATTATCCTTACAAACAGAGCAATCAGACACAATGCAACTACTGAAAGAGCAATTTTCAATGCTGACGGAAGCGGTGAAATCACGCTTGAAACAATCAAAGTTGAAGGTGCGCCGGTTCAGAAATATGAAGAATCTTTCTGTATTTCCGAAAACGACAATGTCATTTTCCCCGGCATCACGAATTTTTACGGAGAGTGCGTGAAAGTTGAAAACTATGACTTCGACGAAATCACTTTTCCGGACTACAAGCTGAGCGTTGCAGGTTATAAAAACAGCCTTTATCTCGGTGGTCTCTCAGGGATCCGCAGAGTTGAGATCGGAGAGAACGGTGAAATCACCAAAAGAGAGATGATTTACAGCGGGGAATCGAACAATCTGGCAGTTTACGGAAACACGCTTTATGCTGCAAACTACAGTGAAATCGACATTTTTGAAATTGCTGAAGACGGCTCGATTTCAAGAAAATCGTCAGTAAAAACAAGTAACTGTAAAAACATCAGGATTGATGGCGGAAAACTTTTTGCGGCAGAAAACAAGCGTGTCAGAATATTTGATTTGAATGATCCGCTTTCACCGGAACTGCTGAAAACAGTCACGCTGAGCGGCAAGGCCGAAGACCTTGAAATTATCGGAAATCAGCTTTTTGTTTACGAAAATCAGAACGGACTGCTGACAAGAAAGGGAAAAGTTTCCGTTTTTGACATTTCAGACATTGAAAATCCGCAGAAAATCAAAGAATTTTCTCAGTATTGCAACGATTCAGAGATGCAGAAATCAGGAAACGATGTATATCTGGGTTGCAAAAACGGTTCTTTCAAAGTCGAAGAAACTGGTTTGCAGAAAGTGAACGGCTCGAAGAATTACCTTCGTGAAGGTTATGTCTTTGACGGCATACTTTATCAGGTTTTCAGCGGAACACTGCACGAATCCAAGGTAGAACCTGAAGAAACTGAAGAAGACGGGTGGCTCTAAACAATGAACATAAAAATCCAAAACTGTACTGAAAACAATTTAAAGAACATAAGTGTTGAATTTCAAAAGGGAAAATTCACGGTGGTCACCGGAGTTTCCGGCAGCGGCAAGTCGTCGCTCGTCTACAACACGCTTTTCAAGGAGTCCCAAAGACTCTTTCTTTCGTCGTTTCCTGCATGGCACAGGAAGTTTTTCGGTGTCACGAAAAAGCCTGATGCCGAGCGGATAAGCGGGCTTGATGCATGCGTCGCCGTCGATCAGAGGGCGGATGTCGCAAGTTCCATGTCGACTGTCGGCACTTTTTCGGGGATTTACGACCTTCTGCGTGTCCTTTTTGCGCGGCATGCAGGTGTTTCACGTTCTTTTTTTTCTTTTAACTCACCGCTCGGAGCATGCGGGGCGTGCAAAGGCTACGGAGTCGAGGATTTTCTCGATTACGAACTCATAATCGCGGATAAAACCAAGTCGATAAGAGACCGCGCTTTGAAGATAACTGCTCCAAACGGCTACATAATCTATTCGCAGGTGACGCTCGACGTTCTCGACGAAGTGTGCCGTGCCCACGGTTTTTCAGTCGATACGCCGCTGTGCGATCTCACCGACGAGCAGATGAAAGTCATTTTTTTCGGAAGCGATAAGATCAAAGTTCCTTTCGGCAAGCACACTCTTGAAAGCCGCATGAAATGGACGGGTATCACGGCAAAACCGCGTGAAGAGGGCTACTACAAAGGGATAATCAACGTGATGGCCGAGATCCTGAAACGGGACAGAAATCCCAACATTCTCCGTTTCGTCCGCTCTGTGCCGTGTAGCAAGTGCCACGGTTCACGCCTGAACGAAAAGGCTCTTTCGGTCATTTTTGCAGGAAAAAATATTGCGGAACTCTGCGAAATGACTTTCGCCGATCTTGCCGCTTTCCTTGAAAATGCAAAAGGTGAAGCAAATGAGGCTGAAAACAAAATAATAAATGAAATCAACAGGTTGCTTCTTGAACTTATAAACATCGGGCTTGGAACGCTTACTCTTTCTATGCTTTCGGGAGATTTGAAATCGAACGAGATCCAGCGCATAAGGATCGCGGGAGCAGCATCAAGCTCTTTGAAGGGAACGACTTTCGTTTTTGACGAACCGAGTATAGGCCTCAGCCGCAGTGAACTTGCCAATGTCTTGAATTTACTCGTAAAAATCAGGGATAACGGAAACACGGTTATCGCAGTTGAGCACGATCTGGATGCCATTCTTATGGCTGACAACATCGTCGAGACAGGCCCCGGCGGAGGAGTCAACGGCGGAGAGATTCTTTTTTCGGGAAATGTTGAAGATTTTTTGAAAAATGCAGAAACCCTTAAAACTCCGACGGCTCTTGCACTCAAAAAATACCGCAGTGATGCGGCGGAAGTGCATTCAGGCGGAAACATCGTCGAAGGCGCGCTCAATGCGGTAAGTGGAAAGACCTCTTTTGAAAAGCGGAATTTCATCGAGCGCTACATTAAAGAATTGGAAGTTAAATCAATAAGTTATGAAAAAATAGAGAGAACTCCTATCGGGCGCACCTCCAGATCGAATCCTGCGACTTACACAGGCATTTTCGACAAGATCAGAGACCTTTTTGCGGCGACTGAAGAAGCCAAAAAGCGCGGTTTTTCAAAGTCTCACTTTTCATTCAACGGCGAGTCGGGCAGATGTCCTAAATGCGAGGGCGGCGGTGTGATCGAGACAGGCATGAAGTTCATGGGAAGCGTGCAGACTCTGTGTGACAAGTGCAACGGAAAGCGCTTTATCGACGAAGTTCTCGAAGTTAAGCTGAACGGCCTTTCGGTTTATGATGTCCTAAACCTGTCGATTTCGCAGGCACTTGATTTCTTTAAGGAAAATAAGCAGATACATTCAACTTTGGACATAATGGAGCGTCTGGGGATAGGCTATCTGCTTTTGGGTCAGCCGTCATCAACGCTTTCGGGAGGAGAAGCGCAGCGGATAAAGCTTTCGCTCTGGCTTTCAAGGATAAAGGAAAATTCAGTCCTCATCTTTGAAGAGCCGACTGCGGGGCTCCATCCGCTTGATATAGAAAAATTTGTGGGAATTCTGAAAGATGTCGCAAAATCGGGTATTACAGTTGTAGCATACGATAATAACCCTGTATTTTTGAGCCTTGCCGACAACGTCATCAGCTTCGGCGACGAACGTTTTTCGCTTGAAAAAACTCCTGCGAAAGAGGAAAATTACGAAACTGAACTTTCAAAAGAGATCGTTCTCAAAAATGTTGAAACGCACAATCTGAAAAATATCGATCTTCACATAAAGCCCAATAAATTCAACGTGATAAGCGGAATTTCGGGAAGCGGGAAAACGAGCCTTGCCTTTGACACGCTTTTTGTCGAAAGCATCAAAGCGGTTATGTCGGGAGTTTCGCCGTACGTCAAAACTTTCCTGTTAGGCAAAAATCAGAGTAGTGCCGCAAAATGCGTCGGACTTCGCGCCGGAGTAGGCGTTTCGGCGAAATTTTCATACTCAGGAGTGCGCTCGACTGTCGGAACGGTGAGCGGGATATATGAATTCGTGAGGATGCTTTTTTCGAGAGCGGGAAGGCTTGAAGACGGAGAGCAGTGCAGCTTTTCTGCGGGCGATTTTTCTTTCAATTCTGAGAAAGGCGCATGTGAAAAGTGCTCGGGAACGGGCTTTATTTTAGGATGCGACATCGAAAAACTTAAAATAAATCAAGAACTTTCATTTGCAGAGGGTGCGCTTGCAGCAACTAAGCAGGGGCGTTTTTATGCCGACAAGGACGGGCAGTTCATCCACACTCTCTATGCTGCGGGAGAAAAATCCGGGATCGATTTTTCAAAGCCTGTCAAGGATCTTTCGCCGCGTGAATTCGACATCGCGATGTTCGGCGCTGGAGATGAAATTTTCGACATAAACTGGGAATACAAACGGGGAAATGTTACCGGAACGCACTCTTTCAAAGGAAAGTGGATCGGTTTTGCAAATCTCATAACTGATGAATATTACAGATCTTCCGGCAATAAAAATGAAGAGGAGCTTTTCTCTCTGATGGGGGAGACTGTATGCCCTGAATGTCATGGAAAAAGGCTCAGAAAAGAGCTTCTTGCGGTGAAATTTGCCGGGATCACGATAGACGAATTCTGCGAAAAACCGATTACTGAGATCAAAAAATTCCTTGATTCGTTCGTTACGCAGGATGAGCGCGAGCGTGAAATCTTTCTCAGAGTCAAAGCTGAAATTTCCGGGAAAATCAATAAGATCATACTGTTAGGTTTAGGTCATCTGACACTTGCGCGTGCCGCTTCAACGCTTTCGACCGGTGAAAGGGAGAGGCTCAGACTTATCAAAAGTTCAGCCGACGACCTGCAGAATCTGATATACGTCGTTGACGAGCCGAGCCGCGGGCTTCATCCGATAGAGTGCGAAAACATGGCGAAACTTTTGAAGGAAACGGCGGCACACGGAAACACGGTCGTCGCGGTCGAGCATGTTCCGGAAATCATAAAAAATGCCGACCACATAATCGAAATGGGGCCTGGAAGCGGAAGTAACGGCGGAAAGATAGTTTTTGAAGGTGACTATGATTCTTTAATGAAATCTGAATGTTACACGGCAAAAGCACTTAACTTCAAGCCTGTTCTGAAAGAAAACAACTTCTCGGATTTCATCACTCTTTCAAACATTTCGGAAAACAACCTTCAAAATATCACAGTTTCTATCCCGCTTGGAAAAACTACAGTCATTTCGGGAATTTCGGGCAGCGGAAAGACGACTTTGATAAAGTATCTCTCTGAAAATGTTCACGATCATCCGGTATTTTTCGATAGAGAAGGGCTTGAGAACATTACCGGCGGCACATCGAACATCGCCTCATTTTCAGGCTGCTACGACAAAATAAAGAAAAAATTCGGAAAGGGTTTCAAAATCACTAAAAACGACGTCTGCAAAACCTGCAAAGGAACCGGAAAAAACTCAGTTTCGATGGATTTCCTCGGGAATGTCGAGCATTTCTGCGCCGACTGCAACGGAACAGGCTTTGCCGAAAACATCCTTTCGTTCAGATACAAAGAGAAGAATATCGCCGAGATTTTAGACATGGAAATAGGAAGAGCGGCTGAATTTTTCAGCGACGATCCCGCTATTTTCAAAGTGCTCGACACCTTGGTGAAGTGCGGACTGCACTACCTGAAACTGAGCCAGCAGGTCTCAACTCTTTCCAGCGGAGAGCTCATGCGGCTCAATTTTGCCGTCAGCTTCGCAACGTTTAATGCCGAAAAGAGCCAAAACGGAATCTACATCTTCGACGAACCGAGCAGCGGACTGCATTTCTGCGATGTCGAAAAACTCTTGGAAATGTTCAAAACCCTCAATGATTCCAGTAACACAGTAATCCTCGCCGAACACAGAAGTCAGGTGATCGCAAGCGCCGACTACGTCATCGATTTAGGCCCCGGCAGCGGCTCAGACGGCGGAAACGTCGTGTTCCAGGGCGGAGTCAGAGAGCTCATCAGCTGCGCCGAATCGCTTACCGGAAGGATGATAAGAGAACTGGTTTAGTCGGAGCACGGGTTGCTAGCTCGTCATTCTGAGCTTTAGCGAAGAATCTCGATTCTCGGTTGCTGAGCTTGGTCGAAGCAAGCGACGAGGGCGTGTGTGGTCTTATATCCTCCCCCATAAATACAGGCGGGTTTTAGTTGGAGCGCTGGCGGCTCACCCGCAGAGATTTTAAGCAACGGTATATTTCTTGACCCCTAAGAAATAACACTGCTCTCAAACCCGTATGAAGATACAGCGCAGATAGGCTATGATTGAGACCCCTAAGAAATAACACTGCTCTCAAACGGAATGAATGGTGTTGGAGTATCATTAGTCGATTGAGACCCCTAAGAAATAACACTGCTCTCAAACAATGATGATTGAGCGCGGAAAATTTACCAAGATTGAGACCCCTAAGAAATAACACTGCTCTCAAACATCGTTGTGCGTATATCCAAGAGATTGGAAGATTGAGACCCCTAAGAAATAACACTGCTCTCAAACGTGCGGACATGGTGGACTTTTGTTTGGATGGATTGAGACCCCTAAGAAATAACACTGCTCTCAAACCAGGAATCAGTGACGAATACGACGAACTCTGATTGAGACCCCTAAGAAATAACACTGCTCTCAAACCGATGAGCTAAAGTACCTGTCAATTGAAAAGATTGAGACCCCTAAGAAATAACACTGCTCTCAAACGTTAATCGGAACGCGCACGAAGAACGAGTAGATTGAGACCCCTAAGAAATAACACTGCTCTCAAACCTCAAATTCTGATCAAAATCAGAAAAAACGGCCTGCAACCGCTGAGGAATGAGAGCAAAAGTCTCAATCATTTCCACAAATTTCACAAAGAGCTGAGTCTATAATATACCGTTGCTCACTTTTCAGAAGCGGATGTTCTCCGCTTTCGATCATCAGCAGATTATAGCCATGTTGAATCACTGTTTCAATAAATAATTCCATTTCTTTATCAGAAACATAACTGCGCAGATTTACTGTGAAAAACAGCTTCTTTCTATCAAATTCAGTCACGAGCTCAAAATAATCTATGATCTTTTCGCATAAATTGTCGTAATCCTCTTTAAATTCAAATCCGGAAGCCTTGATAATTGAACCTGCGCTGATTTTGCTGAAATTGCAGTCGCATGAAAGATTGGAGGATATTTCTAAGAGATAAGCCTCTATTTTGCTGAGGATCTCAGCTGTTTCCTTAAAATATTCTCCCGAAACTGCTATCTGTTCGAGAGCAGACACAGCCTTGTTGACCAGAGTTTTCTGGTTCAACTCAAAAGGAATGAATTGACTAAGGATTTCCGCATTCTTTTGAAAAGGAATAAGGTCATTTTTGTCCGACAAAACGCTTTTGCCGTCGAAACCGTCGATTTGATTTCTTATGTCTTGAATAACATCTGAGAAAAGCTGCTGATTTTCGATTATCAGAGAGTTTACCTTGTAAATGTCTGTGTCAAAAACACGGTTTATTGCCGGGTGTGAGAATTTCATAATATCACCAGATGATCATTTGAACTTATAACATCGCTGCTGTTTTCTCCGACAACATATTCCATCCTTGCGAATTGTTTTTCAGTTATCGCGAGATACTGCACAAGCCCTTTCGGCGGTTTGTTTTTTCTTATCAGAGCTTTTATCGAATCTTCGACAGTAGGAGTGGTTATCAGTTTGCAGTAAACTGATTCCTGCATCATAATAAATCCGTTTTTGATAAGAAAATTGTGAAACCACCGGTAATTTCTTCTGTCTTCAGGGGTCAGTGTGGGAAGATCAAAAAATACTAAAGCTCTCATAAATCTATAACTCATACACTGTAACTATAGAATTTTATTAGTGAAATGTCGCCTTCTTCTAGGGCATCAAAAACGCTTTTGGTATATATTTTTATCGCGTTGAGAACGGTCTGCTTTGATGAATCTATGAATATCGGCTGTTCAAGAATGGTGCAGAACGAATGTTTCGTGTTGACATCAAAAACATCGGTGTTTAGAGCGCACACGGCTCTATCCACTATTATCCTGAATGGTTCCATAAGATCGCAACCCAAATTGAAGTGGTTGAACATGCTGTCGTGACATATCCCAAGCTGCGTCAAGTATCCGTTGGATGCGATCTCTCTGTTGAATGCAGAAAGAATAAGGCTGTATCCGTAATTCAAAGCGGAATTTAAATAATCATCGGCACCTCGTATGAAACCAGCTCCGAAAAGTGCTCTAAAATACACTTTCGCGGCAAGTCCTTCTCGGTTTGTTGGATCCATTGGTTCTACTTCTGTGATGTAGGAAACAAGCAGTTCGGCTTCCTTTGTTTTCTCACGGATTAGCAGAAACTCTGTCTGTTTTCTTATTTTGTCTTTAACAATTTCCTGCCATACTTTGGCTTTACTGCTTTCTTCCCAAGCTATCTGCCGCTTGATCTTTGATGAACTGTCGTGGCAGGGGTGGTGGGGAACAAGTTCCGCTTCAGGATTCCTTTTGGAATTGCAGAAGATCACCTTTATCTTTTTTTCGATGAGGGCTTCGATCAGGCATCCGGTAATAGCTACCGCAGGATTTTCAATTATGAGAACAGCGATCTCATCGAGAAACACCCGCTTTGTCTCGTCGCTTCTCACGACCATGTAACCCATTTTGAAGTCAAGCTTTGCCTGACTTGAAATGACCACTGTCCTCCAGCTCATACCTTTAAAAGTTCAAGAAGGTTTTTCGATTTCTTTTCCCAAAGTCCTGATGCGGAAGAATCTATTATGCGGACATCTTTGTAGTTCTTATTCCAATTCGAGATTGTTGCACTGAAATTGACAGTTGCAGCAGCTTTTCCTACTCCTCCTATTGAAATTAAATCACATCCTCCAGTCATTCTACCGA